>JAJFGD010000056.1 GCA_021776315.1 Hyphococcus sp.
TTCAAGACCAGAAAAAAAGTTTGGTTTTTTAATGCTCATACGGTTCTTTTGTAGCCAACATTCTTCTTGCCCATGTTTGCGAGATTAACGTAAATCCGAAACGACCGATAGCAAAGAAAACCCTTAGTTTACGTTGACGTCACCCCGTGATATCTCTTCCCCATCAATGTTGGAGATTTGATGTCCCATTAAGGACGGATCGCCATGGGGTGATCCACAACAAGCAGACCGGCCAAGACTGCCCGCTTCGCGCGTGCAGCGCTGGTGCTTGAACCTCACCAAAAAAATTTAAGGCCCAGATGTTTCTGGGCGCTTTAAAATAAAGGATGTTCTGACAATGATCAGACAATACACTGATAATGATGTTGAAGCCGTCGTCGCGGTCTGGCGAAAAGCCAGCGATCTCGCGCACCCATTTTTATCCGCCGCTTTTCAGGATGTTGAGGCGGAAAATGTTCGCAATGTCTATCCGAAATATGCCGATATTTGGGTGCGTGAACATGAAGGCCAAGTGGTCGGCTTCATTGCCCTGCTTGACGCCGAAGTCGGCGGATTGTTTTTAGATCCAGGCCATCATGGTAAGGGTATGGGCCGCGCATTGGTGGACTTTGCCGTAAAGCAACGCGGGTCACTAACTGTTGAAGTTTTTCGTGACAACACTATTGGTCGTGCTTTTTACGATGCTTACGGATTTAAACGTACCAGCGAGTATCGACACGAAGCGTCGGGTCAGATGACCATAAAAATGGTTTATACGGCTCAAGAGTAATGATCAGGCCGAGCGCTTCCTTATTGTTAGCGCTCGGCCTTTTCAATCAGCAACGTCCAATTTCAATCACCTTCGGTAAACACGGTGTCAGCGACTGAGAGACAAGACGCCACTGATCGTCCTCATAAACAAAGAAGCGCATCGATTTTAACGGCCCCCAACGACCAATAGGTTGCATCGTGCCGTCGATATCAAGCCGGTTGATCACGACCGCATTTTGGCCATGAAAAGCGACATCTTCATTCGTGATTTCGATGCTGCTCACGTCCCATGCAGAGAGACCGCGGACAGCTTGCCCCTTACTTTCCACCACGCCGCCCGGTGCAAGCACCTTGAAATCGTCAACAGCAACTGCCTCAAACAATGTTTTGTCACGCTCAACAATCATGGAATGGGATAGATCCGCATTCAGCTTGAGCAATTCTGCTCTCATGCTCGGTGTATCTTTTTCCGTAATGGTCGAACACGCCGTTACAAACAGCGTTGCCGCAACCAGAACAAAAATACGAACCCTCAATGCAAACCTATTTAACATGCTGATTTTCTCCCCTTTACGAAATCCACGATAGTGTGGTGGCGGACACGGGGTCAAATCAAATGTCCAGACTAGCCAGGATCCTTGCCACCCGGTTCCCATAGCTGAATAGGATTGCCTTCGGGATCATACACACGCGCAAAGCGCCCATTGGGATAGGTTTCCTCATCAACCTCAACCTCATTGCCGTTGCCACGCAGCTGAGCAACCATGGCGTCAAGGTCGCGCACGCGAAAGTTCATCATCCAATGCTGTGCCATATCTGGGCCGAAATATTGTGTGTCTTTGGCAAAAGGGGCAAAGACCGTCGTGCCCGCATCTTGACGCCACGGTGTGGCTTCATAGGATTTTGGTGGCACATTGACCCCTAAATTCTCCGCATACCACTCGGCGATTTTTTCTGGATCATCGGCCCGATAGAAAAATCCACCAATACCTGTCACTTTTTCCATTGTCGTCTCCCATCTCGCTAAAAGCGCTTCATTCATTCGAAATATACGGGACCCATCACCATGATGCCTATCGCCCAAAAGGGTGAAATGGCGAGAATTATGCGCTCTAGCCTATTTTACCGAGGGTTCCCCCCCTCACCCCATCGCCGTTTCGATGATCTCTTCTGAGGCAGATTTCAACATGGCTTCCGACGCATCACGGGCCACATTCTCCCGACTGATTTCCAACATCAGGGGCACCGCCATGGGCGACACGCGATCAAGCATAGAATGACTGACGCGGTCTTTCACACGGCTCAGCAAGGCTTGCAAACGCGCAATATCCAGAAAGCCACCGGCGGCATCGTCCCATGCCGCTCGTAACAACAAATGGTCCGGTTCATGTTCGCGCAATACGTCAAAAATCAAATCCGCAGAAAAAGCGACTTGCCTGCCAGTTTTTTCCTGACCCGGATATTTCTTTTCAATTAAGCCAGCGATCGTCGCGCAGTTGCGAAATGTCCGCTTCATCGTGACCGATTCCGCAAGCCAGTTTTCTAAATCATCGCCAAGCATGTCTTTGTGGAATAGCGCTGCCATATCGACATCGCTCATATCTTGTCGGCTCCAAATCGACAGAGCGTATTCGGTTGGGGCAAAACCGATGGGCTCTTTGCCAAGACGTTCTAAACGGCGGGTCAACAACATGCCCAATGTCTGATGGGCCAACCAACCATCGAATGGGTAACACACTAAAAAATGCCGATTATTGTTGGGAAAGGTTTCGACCAATAACTCATCAGGCTTTGGAATGCGCGCCACTTCGCGTTGCTTCTCCAACCAAGATCGTACCTGATCTGGATATGCATCCCAACTGTCCGTGTCATATAACATATGGCGTACGCGATCGGCGAGAAAAGTCGACCAAGGAAATTTATTACCACCCCAACTCGGCAGCCGTGGTGATTCCGCTGTGGTGCGTGAAACCATGGCGTCATTGCCCTCAATCCGTTCCAGCCGCAGCACTTCGCCAGCGAAATAAAATGCGTCGCCAATATTCAATGTTTCAAAAAACCATTCTTCCGCAGTGCCAAGTTTTCGTCCCGGTCGCTTCGGCCCTCTTTTGCTGGCTAAGCGCACATTAAATTCATGGGCTGCAGTGATCGTTCCGACATTCATTTTATATTGTTGGATTGCCCGCTTGTCGCGAACCCGATAGGCCCCATCCGGATTTTTGACGATCCGACGATATTTCTCATATCGTTTCAGTGCGTAACCACCCGTTGCCACAAATTCGACAGCATCATCAAAATCTTTGCGCGGTAAATCTGCATAAGGCGCGGCGCTGATCACTTCTTTGTATAATCGATCCGGATGAAACGGTGCTGCGCAAGCCATCCCAAGGATATGCTGCGCCAGAACATCAAGGGTCCCCTTTCGCGGTAGGTCCCCATCAAGCGCGCCTTCATCAATCGCTTGTTTGGCGGCAATACATTCCAGCACTTCCATGCGATTGGCTGGCGCCAGCAATGCCCGGCTTGGCTCATTCATGCGGTGATTGGCCCGGCCAATCCGTTGCGTCAGACGGCTGGCCCCTTTTGGCGCACCCATCTGGATCACAAGATCCACATCCCCCCAGTCAATGCCAAGATCTAGCGTTGAGGTGCACACCACTGCGCGCAGATCACCGCGGGTCATAGCAGCCTCAACTTTGCGACGCTGATCAACCTCTAGGGAACCATGGTGCAAAGCGATTGGTAGGTTTTCATCATTCAGTTTCCATAAAGCAGCAAACGTAATCTCTGCTTGTGACCGTGTATTGACAAAAACCAATGTCATGCCGGCTTTTCGGATCTGTTCGTATACCTCCATGAACGAATGCTTGCCCGAATGACCGGACCAAGGAATGCGTTCTTCTGACATCAACACATCCACTTTGGGCTTTGCACCAGATTTGCCGCGAATAATTTTTGCTGATGGCGCATCTGTATTTTGAGGCGTCAAATAATCAATCAATGGACGCGCATCAGGCACGGTGGCCGACAGCCCGGCCATGCGAACGGCCGGTGCCAAAGCGCGCAACCGCGCCAGGGCCAGTGATAAAAGATGCCCACGCTTGTTCGGGATTAAGGCGTGGAGTTCATCGAGCACAACGCGCTTCACGTCTTTGAAATAATCATGAGCATCCGGCGACGCGATAAGGATGGAAAGGCTTTCCGGTGTTGTTAGCAAAATATCGGGCGGTTGAAATTTCTGGCGCTGTCGCCGCGCCGCTGGCGTATCGCCGGTCCGCGTTTCGATGGATATGGACAAGCCCATCTCTCTCGCTGGCACTTCGACATTGCGGGCCACATCAACGGCGAGTGCCTTTAGTGGAGAAATATAGATTGTATGGAGCTTTCCCGCGCTCTTCGTTTTGCGTTCATCGAGGTCAACGAGGCTCGGCAAAAACCCAGCCAGCGTTTTCCCGCCGCCTGTTGGCGCAATCAATAGCCAAGAATGCCCAGCCTCAGACGCTGCTAAACAATCGAGCTGATGGTCACGAGCCGCCCACCCACGCCGGGCAAACCAATCCGTGAATTTTGCGGGTAACACATCTGACTGACGAGCGACGCTTGGCATTCAAGCAAGATAGGCGCATGAGCCAAACCCGCAAGAATAAAAAAATGCCGACCCCAATGAGGGCCGGCATTTTCCATTGACAATGAAAATGTCGATTATAAGTTTTGTGCGCCAACCATGGCGAACAACATTGGGATCGACAAGACCGTGTTTGTCCGTGAAAACAGCATGGCTGTCTTCCCTGCAGCCGCCTTCGCATCAGCGGCGAGATCAGGAAACTTGTTGTCGATGTTCAATGCTTTTTGTTGGTTCGGCCAAATGATGAACCAGACATTGAACCACATGATGATGCCCATCCACATGCCGATACCGATCAACACGTGATTAAGAATAAAGCCTTCGGCCATTCCTAGTGTCAGCGCATTGATGATATAGCCATTGAGCATGCCGAGGATTAGTCCGGTTACAATGGTCGACATGGCACCCCAACGGAACCACCACAACGCTTTCGGTGCGATATGTTTGCCGATCGCGGGCTTTTGATCATCCGGGATCGATGGCATTGTTGGAATTTGAACAAAGTTGAAATACCACAACAGGCCAATCCACATTACGCCAGACAACACATGAAGCCAGCGAAAGAAAAACCGTGTGTAGTTCGCGTCGAACGCACCGCCCGACATTATATAAAAGATCACAAGTAGGATCGCGAGAACGACCCCTGTGATCACAGCATTTCGCAGGTTACTCAAAATGGCTGTCATGATTGCGCCTCCTTATCCGGTGTACGCCGCAAATTCTGCGACGTCTGTTATTTTTAAAATTCGATACACCAACCGCGCATATGGGCGGAGTTCGCCACTGCACGCAAGGCTTTGATTGGGATTGCGGGTAGAAATGACCCTATTGGGATGCCGGTCTACGCTGTCATAGGCCGTTTGACCAGATGACAGCGCCCCTTGCCCGGTGAGCCTCATTTCGGCACTGTAACTGACAGGTTTTTGCAATAGATGGCTGGAGAGTAAAATGTTCAAATGGCTGATTGTAAGTTTATTTGCGCTCATTGTTGCAGCGGTCGTTGCCAC
>JAJFGD010000057.1 GCA_021776315.1 Hyphococcus sp.
AACCCAAATCCATCGGACAGCACTTCCAACACACCACCGCCAGAGATTTCCACCTCATGGTCCGCCAGCTCTTTCAAAATGGCAAACATCATATCTTGTTTGCGCATGGTCGATGCGTTCTCGACCTCAAGTTCTTCGGCAAAGGTCAGTAATTCAGCCGGTGTTTTTTGTTTCAGCTCTTCAAGCGACATGGATTTAGGCAGCATGGGAATCCTCAAAACGGAAAATGGCCGTGCCCAAAAGGGACGGCTGGACGACAGATTATGATTTGGTGCTCGCGGGAATTGAAATCCCGCGCAAAAAGGAAAGTTATCCGAGATATAGCGACGAAACCCTATTCGTCAATGCGAAACGGCAGGATTTGGGCGGCATAGAAGGCCTAAAACGGCTTCACGATCACCAAAATTACGATGATCACCATCATCAAAAACGGCGCTTCATTCATCAAGCGCCAGAATTTTTCTGTGCGTGGGCGCTCTCCGGCGGCAAATTTGCGTTGTGATGCGGCGTAGAACCCATGAATGCCTGAGATCCCAAGAACCAGGGCTAGTTTGACGTGAAACCAGGCTGAGGAAAGGATCGACGGATTGGCAATCAGCATCAATATGCCCAAAACCCACACCGCGATCAGGGCCGGGTTCGCAATCCCTTTCAGCAAACGCCTTTCCATGGTGATGAAATGGCGTTCCGCTTCGCCGCCTTTTTCCGCTTGGTGATGATAGATAAACAACCGCGGCAAATACATCATGGCCGCCATCAAGGCGATGACCATGATCAAATGCACGGCCTTAATCCACAGATAGATACTCACCAAAAAAGCGGTCATCACCCGTTTCTCCTGATAAAATCAACAAGGGTCGCGACATGTTCCGGCGGTGTTTCCGGAATGAAACCATGACCTAAATTGAAGACATAGGGAACATCATGGAAGAGTTTTAAGAGCGTCTCAGCGGCCTTTTCCATTGGCGCACCGCCTGCGACCACAAGAAGGGGATCAAGGCCGCCCTGGACCACCACACGCTCGCCTAGATGCGCTCTGGCCCAGGCGGGGTCCATCGCATAATCGATCCCAAAGCCATCACAGCTTTTCAAATGCACATATTCGATCGCTTTCTCGCCCACACCTTTGGGAAAAAAGATCACCGGAATATCTGGCCGGGCTTTTTTCACCGCGCTGGCGATCTTGTCCATCGGCCCAACAGAAAGCTTATCGAGAACCGGCCATGGAAGACCCGAAGCCCAGGTATCGAATAGTTGCACCGCGTCAGCGCCTGCATCGATCTGCGCAATCAAATACGCAATTGTCTTTTCGGTCAGAACATCGATCAACTCATTGATGAAGTCGGGTTCCCGGTAATACCGCAATCGCAAGGCCGCCGGATCCTTCATCGGACCACCGGCCAGCATGTATGTCGCGACCGTCCAGGGGGCGCCGGCGAACCCAATCAACGCTTTGTCATCGCCAAGACCCGCTTTGGTTTTGCGCACGGTTTCAAACACCGCTTCGAGCGGCCCTAAAATATCTCGCTTTCGAAATACATCAATATCTTTCGGGGATACAACCGGATCCAATCTTGGTCCTTCGCCTTCGACAAAACTCAACTCTTGGCCGAGCGCATGGGGGATCAGCAAGATATCAGCGAACAAAATGGCCGCGTCTAAATCGAACCGACGGATCGGCTGCAAGGTAACCTCACTGGCAAAATCCGAATTGAAACAAAGGTCGAGAAATGACCCCGCCTTCGCTCTTAATTCTCGATATTCCGGAAGATAGCGACCGGCTTGGCGCATAAACCAGATTGGCGGTATGGCCGCAACGTCACCGTTTAACGTCTGAATGAACTTTGACTGGTTCGACATGCGACCAAACTTTCCTGTTAACTCTTTATAAAGGAAACTTAAGAAAGGATTAATTTAAAGAGTCAGGGTGAATCCCGAGGAAAAACAATTTCAATGATTATTCCCTCTGCCGTCATCAACTATCCCACAAAGTTTCACGCAGCTGCATAAAACTTCCAGGCTCTGTTGAAAAGCAGTTTAGTGCCTGGCGGACAAAGGAATATCTTTCTGCAGGCTGTTGGGCGGTTTTGGGGTTTTCCAACACTGAGGGGAAATTTCAACAGGAAAGTATGGCCAGCTCTGTTTTCAAAACCCACTGGGCGCCAAGATGGTATGAATGATGGGGTTTTACCGGTGGAAAAAATTGGCCTCGCGAAGCCAGTAGACTTTCCCCTATAATTCCCCAGCCAATATAACGCCTAATGGGGCGCTAAAATGTTCGGACGGGTATGACGAAATTGGAAGAAACAAAACCAGCGCCAAAAGAGCCATCGCCGGAATTACTCGCGACCTATTTCCATGTGCATCTGGTCTCAGACTCCACCGGTGAAACCTTAAATGCCATGTTGAAGGCGACAACCTCGCAATTTGCAGCGGCCAAACCCCTAGAACATATCTATGCGTTGATTAGATCACGCGCCCAGATGGAAAGAACCTTAGCGGAAATCGAAGCCTCCCCAGGGCTCGTCTTATATACGATCATCAATCCGGAATTACGCCGCCTATTGGAAGTCCGTTGCAACGAATTACAAATGCCGGCGATCTCTGTGCTTGATCCATTGCTACACGCCTTCACCGATTATTTGGGTTTGGAAAAAAGTCTAAAGACTGGTGCGCAGCACCAGCTTGATGATGCCTATTTCCGGCGCATCGGGGCCATTGATTATACGCTGACCCATGATGATGGTCAGATGGTGTGGGATTTGGAACCCGCGGATGTGGTTTTGGTTGGGGTCAGTCGAACCTCAAAAACACCAACCTGTATGTATCTTTCAAATCGGGGAATCCGTGCCGCCAATGTCCCGCTGGTGCCCACTTCGGATCCCCCTAAGGAACTGTTTTCATTACGAAAACCGATGATTATCGGTTTGGTGGCAAGCCCTGAACGGTTATCGCAAATTCGTGAAAGCCGACTTGGCGGGTTAAATGCGACAGGGGCAGTTGAAGATTATTCCGATCTTGATCGTATTCGCGAAGAAGTGATGCGCGCAAAGCGTTTATTTGCAAAACATCGCTGGCCGATGATCGATGTCACGCGTAAATCGGTTGAGGAAACAGCAGCAGCCATTTTGACAAAATTGTCTGCAAGGAAAAATTTGTGACAACGAGCCCAAAAATTACCCTCGCTTCGGGAAGTGCGATCCGTGCATCGATGTTGCGTGATGCGGGTGTCGACTTTGCGGTTGTGAAACCGGGCGTGGATGAAAGCATCATCAAAGAAGACGCCATTGCTCAAGGTGATGGACTTGAACAACTGGCGACAAAATTGGCGACGGCGAAATGTCTGGCGGTTGCCGAAAAAACCGCGGGTATTGTTATTGGATCAGACCAAATTTTAGAATTTGAAGACCGGGCTTTAGACAAGCCCGCTAATATGGATGACGCCCGGGCGCGTTTATTGGAAATGCAAGGTGCACCCCACACCCTCATCAATGCGGTGGTTGTCGCCCTTGATGGGCAGGTCATTTGGCGTCATCTCGACCGGCCGAAATTGGTCATGCGGGCCATGACAGAGGCCGAAATTGATGCCTATTTGGCGGCAGCAGGATCGGATATCCTCTCCAGCGTTGGGGCTTATCAGGTTGAAAAGCTGGGGGCCCGGCTGTTTGACGACATCAAAGGCAATTACTTCGCGGTTCTTGGTATGTCTTTGCTGCCCTTATTGGGTGTTTTGCGTCGCGAAGGCGCCATCGGGTTTTGATGCCAGGTCTTGAAAAAAATAATGCGGTGAAACTTGCCGGCGTTGTCGGGTGGCCGGTTGAGCATTCTCTATCACCACTCATCCACACAATCTGGGCGCACCGGGCCAGGGTCAATGGTTTTTATATCCCGGTTGCGACGCCCCCAGATTACGATGCATTTGTTCGTATGATGAGCTCTTTGCAAGCGGTGGGGTTTCAAGGCGTCAATGTCACTTTACCCCACAAAGAAAATGCACTGCGCTATGCGGTAGATGCAAGCCCTGCTGCGAAGAAAGCTGGGGCCGCCAATATGGTAACCTTTGGGCCGGATGGTCCTTATGCGGATAATTCCGATATTAGCGGATTTGCGAACGCCCTTCATAGCCACCTAAAACCAGGACAACCCATTGATAATGCGATAGTTTTAGGTGCCGGCGGCGCGGCCCGTGGGGTCGTTTTGGCGCTTCACTCCATCGGGATCACCGGGATCACCATCACCAATAGAACGCGGGAAAAAGCTGAGACCATCGCGAGCGATTTCAACCTTAAACTTGTTGATTGGACCGGGCGTGATGATGCGGTTGGTGATGCTAATCTCATCATCAACACGACAAGCTTGGGGATGAGTGGACAGCCACCCTTAATTTTGGATGCATCAAGACTATCTAGCAAAAAGATTGTTGCTGATATTGTTTATACCCCCGTAGAAACAGAACTTTTAAAAAATGCTAAAGTGCAAGGGTGTCAAACCTTCGGGGGGCTTGATATGTTGATGCATCAAGCAGTGCCAGGCTTTCAGTCATGGTTTGGTGGTAAGGCTGTCATTAACGATGAGCTGTATACTGAATTAATTTCGGAACTAGACCGGCGGAGCCAGAAATGATCAAAATTGGCCTAACGGGCTCTATCGGCATGGGAAAATCGACAGTTTTGTCGATGTTTGGGGCGCTTGGCGCGGCGATCTGGGACGCGGACGCCGCGGTGCACCGGCTTTATGATGTGGGTGGGCGCGCGGTTGACCCAATCTGTGAGGCCTTTCCAACAGCGATAAAGGATAATTGCGTTGATCGCGCGACGCTTGCCAATTTGGTCTTGAGCGATCCTTCGGCGATCCAAAAACTCGAAACCATTGTTCACCCGCTCGTGTGGAACGACCGGGAGTTTTTCCTTTCAGAGGCAGCCTCTTTAGGGGTAGAGGTCGCGGTTTTGGATATTCCCCTATTGTTTGAAAATGAGATGGTACCATTTTTCGACACGATCATCGTCGTCAGCACTGATGAAGATACACAACGCGAACGGGTGCTGGCACGACCCGGCATGAGCCTTGAAAAACTAAACGCCATTTTATCGCGGCAAATGCCGGACGCTGAAAAGCGAGAAAGGGCTGATTTTGTCATCGATTCCGGACAATCTATGGAAGATATGCGGGTACAGGTCAGCGGTGTTTATGATGCGATCATTGCCCGCTCCAAACAAGACTGATTGATGAAAGCAGCGTTATTTTAGCGCTGACAAAAACGCCTTATAGCGATTTGCGGCATCGTGAAAATATTCTTCATTATACCAATGAATCCATTCTGGATCCAAAAATGGATCGTCAAAGATATGATCCGCATCCGTATAAACGACCAGGTCAACTAAGTCGCTTTCGGCACGCCGTTTTTCAAAATAGGAAATACACGCTTCGGCGACGACAACCTTGTCTTCCCCGGCGATGAAGGCAAGCGCTTGCGGATTTTGCGTCCAGGGGCGAAAACGCGATAGGGCACCAGGCCCGCAATAGGGGTAGAAAAAGATACTGCCAGCGACCGTCGGCGGCGTTTCTGACCACCCCGTCAGCCCAGCGGGAATGCGGCTTTCACCGTCCATCGTTAGGAAATCCATGATTGACCAGCCGCCATGGGACCAGCCCGCCAAGATGATACGTGATGGGTCTAGCGCCGGATTTTTCTGGGCAATTTTGATCGCTGCCAATACATCGCCTGCTCGCTCTTGACCCAGCAATGTTTTACCTTCGCAAACGATGTCGAGCGCCTCATCCCAAGAAATCCCGCGCGGTGTTGTACTATCCACAATGACCGCTGCATAGCCAGCGTCATTCGCGATGTCGGCCCATTGTTCATGAAAAGGTTGGCGAATACCGGCGCAACCATGAAATTGTAAGACGACGGGGAAAGGTCCTGTCCCTTCCGCGGGTAGGCGCACATCGAAGCCTTTTTCAATCAGCGAAATGCGTTCATCAAGGCTTGATTGATCCGTATTCATCGCAAGCAAGGAAACCATCACGGGCTCGCGTTTCCAAACGAGCAATGCGACGCCAAGGGCGACCACCAATCCAACTATGCGCAACGGTGTCATCTTCATAGGTTACAAAAGATCCGCTTGCTTTGCGAGGGTCCGAAGCGATTGTGCTGGCCGGGCACCGAAATGGCTGATCACTTCGCTGGCTGCAAGGGCCCCAAGGGCACCGGCCCGCTCCAGGTCAAAATCCCGGGAAAGGCCGTATAAAAGCCCCGCCGCATAAGCATCACCAGCCCCCGTGGTGTCTTCTAGCTGTGCCGGCGCAAAGACGCCCACATTCACAAGATCACCTTCACGGGGAATAAGGACGGAGCCTTTTTCCGACATGGTGACGGCCGTTAGGGGACACAGCGCGCGGGCTTTTTCGGCGATCACATTGATATCATCACTGCCGAATAAGGCGGCGGCTTCCTGGTCATTGGCCAGTAATATATCCACATGGCTGCCAATGAAATTGTGGAACGCGTCGAAATTGCGCTCAACACAGCCCGCATCAGATAGGGTGAGTGCGGACCTTTTGCCATTTTCCCGTGCGACAGAACAGGCCCGGATAAAGGCTTCGCGCGCAACAGGTTGTTCAAACAAATAACCCTCAAAGAAAGTGATCGCGGCGCGTTTGATTTGTGCCTCATCAATATCGTCTTTGGAAACAAAACCTGCGGCCCCCAGAAAAGTCGTCATCGACCGCTGTGCGTCCGGGGTCACATTGACCAGGCACCGTGCCGTAGACGGACCGTCTTTCAATGGTGTTGAGTCAAACTCAACGCCAATGGCGCGCAGATCATGGCGGAAAATTTCGCCAAGCCCATCATCGGCAACCTTACCCACGAAGCCGGCCTTGCCCCCAAGGGAGGCAACGCAAGCAACGGAGTTTGCCGCCGACCCGCCGGACGCCTCAACTGCGGCGCCCATGGCCTCGTAAATCACTTTGGCTTGATCTTCATCGATCAAGATCATGCCACCTTTGGGGATATCATGGGCCAATAAAAACCCGTCATTGGATTTTGCCAAAACATCGACAATCGCATTGCCAATACCAATAACGTCTAATTCGTCTGCCATGATCGATCCTTACCGCCGTTAAACTTCAAAAAGGGGCTTATAGGTTTGCCGCTTTGGCGGCGCAAGCGGGCGGGGCATGGGTGATTGGGGCCAAACAAAAGCCAACGCGTCGATATAGGGTTTAGCGCTGATTTCTGGCATAATGGCGCGAGGGAGAAAACACATAGGGGAGGAGGCGGCCATGACAAAATTGCGCATCATTGCCATCACCTTAATGATCATAGGCGTGGTTGTACCAAGAATAATCGATGCCTATGAGGTGGCCAATAGCTTAGACATATCCAGGAATGTCGGATCACTCCCCTGGCTTATTCTTTTGATTATCGGCGTTGTCATGCTGATCTACTCATTTGCCAAACGGCAAAAGGGTTGATGCAGAGCATGTTTTGCGGGCAATCAATGGGCGCGCTGATCGTTTAACCCCATCAGGTCTGTGCTTTTGGCATTGGTCAGTTGAAGCCCTTTTCATCCCGGTTTCGTCACGGCATATCGCTATGGCATATACAAAAAACCCCAGTCGGGGCCATAATCGCCGACTGATTTTGCCCCACAGCCGTGGCAGCATGGGGGATTAGCGAGGGGAAAGAAAATGCGTTTGAAATCCACAATTTTGATCAGCGCGACAGCGCTCTTGGCGAGCGCCTGTGCAACAACGTCGAACCCACCTCTCGTTGAGCTAAGGCTTATTTCCTGTGACACGGCGCAAGAGATGGCTGGTGCGGATGATGCATACCCTCAGTCTACAGATGATTATATGGATATGCTGGATTGCCTTGGCCATGCTGACCCGGAAATTCGTGATGGCCTTGCCTATAGCCGCCTCGCCGATGCGTTGCGCAACCGCATGCCGGATGCGGGTATACGCCGTGCTGTCGGCACTCGCCTGATGCAAAATTTACAAGCGACTGCGGATGGCGACGGATTTTTAAAACCATTTTCCGTGCTTGTCCTATCTGAGGTGGCGCGAACAGACCGGATTGACCCCTATTTAACGCCAGCAGAACGCAGTGATATGGTTCGTATCGGTACGGATTATTTGCAATCCGTCCGCGACTATCGTGGTTTTGAGACGACGGCTGGCTGGCGCCATGGGGTCGCTCATGCGGCGGATTTAATGTTGCAACTTGCTGTCAATGAACAACTCAGCCCAGAAGATGGGCAGCGAATTTTTGATGCCCTCGCGTCACAAATCCTGCCCGCAGATAATCATTCCTATATTTTCGGTGAATCTCGCCGGCTCGCGCGACCCCTATTGTTCTTGGCTTTGGGCGGACATGTGCCGGATGCCGGTTGGGCGGATTGGTTTGCGCGGCTCAACGCCAATGAAACCGACCCAGTATGGCAAGACCCCTATATGTCCCGCGAAGGGCTGGCCACGCTTCACAACACCCGACAATTTGCGTCGGCTGTGATTATTTGGGCGTCGGAAAGTGACGATGAAAAATTGGCCCCCCTGGCCGAAGGCGCGAAAGCGGTGATGGCGTCATTGCCATAATGACCGCCGTTCAAATCGCAGCGCTCTGAAATCGTCCGAGATAAAATTTTCGATAATTAATTGGTAAGCAGACGATCATCCTCGTTGCACGTCAGTCATTATTGTTGGGAAGATTACCGCCCTTTGTGATCAGGGTGCGCCTTTTTCCTATCTAGCGTCCGGTTTTCGCCAAAAGCGGACGTTCGATAAATGCGCACTTCACGTAATCTACGTTTGCAAAATGAACGACCATTTGAGCCAATATTGGTAAGGACAGCAAAATAGTTGGTGCCGTTAATTTGAGTGTAAACCAGCGCGGAAATTGCGCCTCGATAATTCCTACGGTTGCGGGAAAATTTTTTCGCCTTTAACCGATCATTGAATGTACGCTTTTTCAAATGCCGCTTAATATTCGCTCAATTTAACTGCCACCCAAGAAGGTTCCACTGCAACAGCCATGTTGAAAAAGCGATCACTGTTACAAATGGAAATATCGAATACTTGCCTTTGTCGCCGGCCACTGAGGTAACTAATCCAAATATTGCAGCGAAAATCGCAATCATGGGCAGTACAAGCACGGCCCGGAGCAATGGTGTCATGCCATGAAAAAACTCCTGAGGGTCAGTGGTGAGTAACACAACGGCAAAACCTGCAAAGAAGAGGATACAAAAGCTGCTCGCAATGCTAGAACTGACGCTAAACGCGCCTCGTCCAGCCGGGAAAATTCCCGCGACGGTAAAACCCAGAAATAGTACTAGGAATCCGATGGCGATGACAGCGCTGACCTTCGGGCTTTCAATCAGGGGCGTTCGTTCATAGGCGCTTGATCCAAAAAAGAGGTGTGACGCTTTGCCATTTTCCATGCGAAAAGCACGCAGCCGCCCATGTTCGACATCGGCAAAAAGGTTTTCGCCAACCGCGATCACAGGCCGGCCAAATATTAGAAGTTTTTCATCCTCTACTGTCACGTCCACTGTGTCGAAAGCACTCGTCAGTTTTTCCCAGCTATGGCGTGCGGCCACGGTTGTGCGAAAGTGCCCGTAATAAGCTGAAAGTGGGTGCGTTGGTTCGACCTCAACATAGTCAATCTCAACGAGGGGACCTCGTTCGGTCAGGTGCCTAGCCAGAAACACGTCTGTAAAATCACGCGCCAAATTCCTAGCGCTCGAAAACTTACCGCCTGGAAGAATAATATTAGCGTTGTGCACAATGAAAAAGGCGATGCCGGCGTCAGGTACAACAACCATGCGGGCGTTAAAACCAGTTGCCTGACCATCTTTGTAAAGAACCCGCCAGCCATTGAAGTGCCGTTCGGCGAACCCGTAGGCGCGACCTTCGAGCGCTGGGTGGTTGCGCGCTTGTATCGAAAGTTGTTCGCGGATGGCGTTATCTGGAACCAGAGTTTGCTTCCCGCCGCGAACACCTTGCAACAGCCATTGCAGGAAATTGCTCATATCCCGTGCGGTTGTATAAAGGCCAGCAGCAGGCGTGGTCTCAACAGCGTCGAAGGAATAGGGAACGAAATGGTCCCCCATATCACGATAACTGAGTGATCGCCGGGTTGCGATTTCCTGGGGCAAATCGGTCTGTCGAAAAGTTGACGATGCCATTTCAAGCGGGGCGAACATGGTGGTTTCGGTATATTCTTGGAATGATTGACCGGTGACCTGCTCGATCACATAGCCTGCAAGGGCCGTATGAAAATCAACATAGGAGATAATCTCGCCGGGATCGATGAAGCGCGGGGGTAAGTGTTTTTCGAGATATGGCTTTAGCCGAATCCAATCGTCGGATGTTTGGTGTTGTCCGAACAGCGCTTCGTTAAATCCGGCGGTATGCGACAAGAGATGATGAAGAGTGATTGGGCGCTCCAGGCGTGGACGAATTGGTAGGTCGGAAAAATATGGCCGTAAATCCGTATCAAGATCTATATCATAATTCGTGGTCAAAGCCATAATTGCGCTGGCAGTGACCGGCTTTGAATTTGAACCAACCCGAAAGACCGTATCAGCCGAAACTTCAATTTCGTTACCGATATCTGCAAAACCAAAGCCTTCGAGCAATTCTATAGAATCGGGGGTCACGATTGCTACCGCGACGCCCGGTATTCGATGCAACGCCATTTGCTCTTCGATAAAGGGACTTTCCCAGCCCAGGTCGGGGGCGATAGACGCGGTTGCCAGCATAAATAGCGCAGGAAGAGAACAAATCATTGGTTTTCCCGAGTTGTGAGATGCAAGTAGAATAGTCGATTGACAAGAGTAAGCATGCGGCTTTCCGAAATTGGCAGTGCCAAAGATTGCGGAAAGAGAAGCTGTTCGCGAATGGCATGAAACACGACTGCCGCCGCTTCACCGACTGCCGAGCGCCAAGCACTATGAACGATTTCTTTTTTGTGGATTTCAAATGCATCCAAGATGGCTGGGGCTGCGCCCGTCATTGCGTTTGTTCGTTCGCTCGCTCCAGCATGACCGTAACGTGCACGCATAACTAATGCGCGCGTCGCCCCTTTTTTGTTCGAATACAATTTGTGAATAGACGTTACGAGGGTTGTGCTAGCTGTTTTTAAGTTTTTGGCACGGGCTATTTTCAAAGCAACGTCATTGATCATGGCTTTGACTTCAGCCACGTAGAGATCATCGAGATGATCAAGCAACGCCTCCTTATCATCAAAGCGGGCGTAAAAACTGCCGACAGATACGCCAGCCTCTGCGATCAATTCCCGAAACGGAATTGAATCCCAGGCTCTCTCGCTAAGCAGAGTTTCTGCCGCCCTGACAATGCGATTAAGGGTTTCCTGGCTTCGTGACTGTAAAGGCGCGCGCATTGAGGTTTCCAAAATAGAACTAGAGCTCTAGTTATATTTTAAAACAAAAACCGTCAAGTTGTTTATGAATCGTGGCGGTGCGGCGCTTGAAACAACGGATATGGGGTTAAGCGGATACGGCAGGTGGACTGCCCTTTTGAAGCGCAATCATGCCGTCAATAAGGATCAAACTGCCGTTTGATTTGCTTTTAACGAACGACCGCAAAGGGCCAATAATTGCCATTCAAACCAGATTTTCGCAATGACGCGCGTCAATGGCGGCGTTTCGCCAAAACCGGACGTTCAATTATCTTCGACGTCCTCACGCTGCCCGTTCTTTTTGATTGTTGTTGAAGCTAGCAATCCTTCGATAATGGAAAACACCAAGACAATTGAAAATAGAATTGCAAGTAATTGCCTGCCGTTCAACAGCGACCAAACGAGCGCCCCTACCATTACGAGGCGAAGAAAAATCCAATCCCATTTCAAGACCCTTTGGGTCAATTCCGGACTCGCTTTACTCAAAGCGCCACCTGGCAATTTTAAAAAGACCATGAATCCGACGATCATGAACAAATACAGTGCCGAAAGCCGTAACAGCCCATCTTCCATTTTTAACAGGCCAGAGATGTCTTCTCGAAAAAAAATAAGCATAGGCAATACAAACGCGAAATTGAAAATCACAAACTCCAAAAAAATTCTGGGTGCTTTTCTCTGCATAGGATTCTACTCAAGACGTTTGATGCACTTTAAAGTTACAAAAGCAGACATTGTAGATCAACGTCCGCTTTGGGCCAACAACAGACATTCAGATCAGATTTTCGCAATGACGCGCGTCAATGGCAACTTTTCGCCAAGTGGGGACGTTCACTGATTTTTTCAGAAACCCCAGGTGGGGCGCTTATGACGGTTTCGCTAGTCTAAATTGGATTGCCCCTACGCCCTCCTTGAGCGACGACGTTAACACAGCACCAGGCGCAATATCCGTTTGCATTATTTCGCGACCATTCAGTAAAAACCGAACATATCCTTCGCCAAAGATAGAGCATTCGCCGATTTGTGAATCGTTTTCAAACTGACAATTCGATTGCAATTCACCGAACTTTTGTAACTCATAACCATCTCGGCTAAAAACAACGTCCGCTTCAGGCTGCGAGGTGATTGAAGAATATGACAAGACGCCTACAAGCATGATAACACTTGCGCCGGCGACACCCGCAAGTTTTATTGGTGGAAAGACCCTTAACGAGCGCAAATACTCTATAGCTTCATTGTGCTTCGTTGGATTTTTTCTCACCCTCGCTACGAATTGATAGCCGATGCGCGGGCTCGTCTTGATCGTTGACTGTTCAACATCCGCTACATCAATAATATTGCGTATGCGCCGAATACATGTATTGAGGCGGTCATCGGAACCGATCGGTGCAGAGGACCAGAACGTTTCGATCAGCTCCGTACGGGTGACAACGCGATCCCTATTTTCGACCAAATATTTTAGCACTTCCGCGGACTGCCTTGTGATGGGCAGTGCTGCACCATGTCGCTCAAGCCGTAGTCCGTCGAGCTTGAAGATAATGTCACCAAAAGCATATGTGTGGACTTTTTTGGGCATCAAGGCGTGCTCCGTTCTTTCAGAAATCTGACAAATTTCTAACTCTGTTCAACCACCGCGATCGCAATTTTGAACGGTCTAACATTACCCCAAATTCGCCTCGGACTCTACCGGAAGACCCCGCAAAATCGGCGGACTTTGGCGATGTTAGGTGAATGTCAGAAAAATAATCTCGATTCCAAATCGAAGCGCGCCAACAAAATTGGGACGATTTTCAAGTTGGAGGGACATCGAGAATGCGATGTAGATCAGATGGGCGACCCAAACGCGTGAGTCGTGCGTATATGAGATTTAAGCGGCACGCTGTATTTTATTTGGTTGTATCCTGCGGTATTTTTTTGACTGCCGGATGTGCTGGCTCAAATGCAAGCGACCACATCATTCCCATGGATTATTCCGGCGGCCGCCCGGAAATTGTATTCTCAGTCCCTGGTCACGCGCCAGCAAAAGCGGTCTTTGATACTGGCGCCGCGGGTCACGCTTTTGAGATTGACTATGCGGAGGAAATCAACCTCCCACAATTAGGTGCCGCACAAGCCCGTAGCGGGTCGGGAGAAGCGACGATCCAGGTCTTTATGACGTCGGTAGACGAAATGACTATTGATGGCATCACACTAACAAATGTCCCTGGGGTTATTCTGGATATACCGTTACC
>JAJFGD010000058.1 GCA_021776315.1 Hyphococcus sp.
GTGCGTGCGCGTGCGGCATTGGCGTCTCTCGATTGGCGACTATTGCGTCCGGCACTTTTGATGATGGGTGTTTATGAACGCTACCTTGAAAAGATGGAAAAGCGAGGCTGGGCAAACGGACAAGAGCGCGTCACATTATCTAAATTTGAAAAACTAGCGATAGCGGCACGATGGTTTGTCGCACCGAAAATAGCTGTATAGGAAAAAATGTCAGAACTTGATGAATACGGACGAGCGGCGAACCGGCCGATAAAACCAGATCAATGGGCCGAGTTTTTCAAAGGGGCACCACAAGGTCGCTATATCGGCAATGGCACCATTCCACCGGGTATGTTGGTTATTCAGAATTTTTTGGACCCATATTGGTGTGCAACATTAGCAAAAGAATGTGAACAAGCCATTGGTGATCGCCATCGAACTGGTGTTTTGGGGGAAGATGGCCAGTTAACGCGTGTCGTAGACGAAAACCGCACTTCTGAAGCCATCCCAGCAAAAGATTTGAGCACAGATATTATTGGTCAGATCCGCAATATTTATTCTCGCGTTGTTGAGCCCCATTATAAATCAAAGATTGAATGGTTCGAAACACCGGAAGTATTGCGATATCGCGAAGGCGGCGAATACAAGGTCCACTCAGATTCTCATAATTGGGATGCTGAGAAAAAGGTATGGAAGCAACTATTGGACCGCGACCTTTCAATTCTACTCTACATCAATAGTGATTTTGAAGGTGGTGAAGTGGTTTTTCCCAATTGCGATTTTGGCCTCAAACCGCGACAGGGGATGCTGATCACGTTTCCGTCCGATTGGCGTTATATACACAGGGCAATGCCAGTCACATCGGGCGTTCGCTATGCTGTCGTGTCTTGGGCAAAAGTTGTTGGTAGCCCGCGCGTCAACAGCCAATTGCCGCCTTTAGCGATCCGGATGTAAAATGGGCAGAACTCATATCATTGGTGCTGGGCTTTCTGGGCTCGCAGCAGCTGTCAAACTTGTTGAAGCCGGGCACCAGGTCACTGTCTACGAAAGTGCGGGACAAGCGGGCGGTCGTTGCCGATCATTTTTTGATAAGCATCTCGAACGCGACATCGATAATGGCAATCACTTGATCATGTCGGGCAACAAATCTGCTTTGTCTTTTCTAAAACGAATTGGATCGGACGATCCGCTGACAGGGCCGCAATTTGCGCGCTATCCATTTGTCGATGTAAAAACCGGACAACGTTGGACGGTCCAGATCACCGAAGGGCCAATCCCTTTTTGGGTATTTGATAGACAAACACGTGTTCCTGACACCGGGATCATGGATTATGTGAAGGCCGGTGCTATCGCATTTGCTGGGAACGAAAAAACCGTTTCCGATATCGTTGATCGCGAGAGTGTTCTTTATGAACGATTTTGGGAACCGCTAACGCTGGCGGTGTTGAACACGACCCCGCAAATCGGCCAGGCGAAATTGCTGTGGAATGTCATCCGCGAGACATTTTTGCTTGGGGGGCAGGCTTGCATTCCGTTGACCGCAAAAAGAGGTCTGGGGCCAGCATTTATTGATCCCGCAGTAAATTTTATCGAAGCCAATGGTGGCGTGGTGCGACTGAAAGCACGCCTGCGCAATCCGCTGATTGAAGGCGGCGCGGTGACGGCACTCAATTTTGCCGATGAGACGGTCACTCTAGAAGAAGACGACCAAGTCATCTTTGCGATCCCGCCATCTCGGTTGAAGCAATTGATGCCGGAAGTTGACCCGCCCGATGACGATGCCAGCATATTGAATATTCACTACCGTCTGGCCAAAAACGTTCCAACGAAAACATTGGGTGATGGACCGTTTATTGGCATGATCTCTAGCGCAGGGCAGTGGGCCTTTGTCCGTGATGATGTGATCAGCCTGACAACGTCAGCATCGGATGCCATCGGCACTGATGATTTGCCCAATGATGATGTGGTGTCGCAGATCTGGCGTGAGACACAGGTTGCATTGAATTTAGGTGATGTCGATTACGAACGTGTCCGAGTGATCCGCGAAAAACGTGCGACGCCAGATCAATCGCCAGAAGGGTCCGCGAAAAGATTGAAACCGGAAACGCGATGTCGAAACCTTTTCCTTGCTGGCGACCATACGGATACGGGCGTACCCGCGACGATTGAAGGATCGATTAGATCTGGAGAACGGGCGGCGAAATTAGTAATAAATTCTCATAAATAAATATGATCGGTACTCATTCCTTCGAAAGCAGGATCTATTAGAAGCTATGTCTTTGGATCGGTTATTCGCCGTCCTGAAAGGTTGATATGGTCGCCCAGAGCGAAAGATTTATAGGCATCATCTGCGGCTTGAAATCCGAAGCGCAAGCCGTCGCGGCAGTCGTTGACGGTGCGAAAATCCGCATTGGTGTATCTGGTGCCAATGCGGCGCGTGCAGAAGACATCGCACAAGGTTTTTGCCAAGAGGGTGCAGCCGCGATTGTTAGTGTTGGTGTATCAGGCGGCTTGGACCCGGCCTTACAGCCCGGTGATCTCATTTTTGGAGCCAGCGTCGTTGCCGATGATGGCACGCGGTATGACTGTGACCCGTATCTTTCTGGCGTGGTGCGCGATGACCTCGCCGCGCGCGGGGCCAAGACCGGCAATCTGTTTGGTTCTGACGAGATCATTGAAAGCGCTGCGAAGAAATCAGCATTGTTTCAAAATCATAGCTGTTTAGCCGTTGATATGGAAAGTCACGGCGCGGCGCGTTCAGCCAGCCAACACAAAGTCCCGTTCTTGGCAATTCGCGCGATTGCTGATCCTGCTGATCGGGCGCTTCCCACAGCAGCGCTTGGCGCTGTCGCCCCTGATGGGTCGACACTGGTGTTAAAAACACTTGGAGCCGCATTACGCGACCCCAAACAGTTTCCAGAATTATTGAAGCTTGGTGCGGACAGTGCCGCAGCCACCAAAACCTTAAGCCGCGACCTCGGCCTTCTTTTTGGCAGCCTTTTTCTCAGCCTCGATCTTTGACATCTCAGCATCCACGAGTTTTTCGTGAAGATCTTCCGCAGGGCGCGCATTCGACAAATCAATCTCTTTGGCCATCGGGCCTTCAGTTTTGATTTTGAACATGTTCGGAATGCGGAACATCTTGAATGGGTTTTTCACTGCATCCATGGCCGCTGTCGGCTCATAACCACAATGGGCCATGCAGTTTGAACATTTCTCGTATTTACCGGTACCGTATTTTTCCCACTCGGTTGTTTCCATCAATTCATTGAAGGAAGAGGCATAGCCTTCACCGAGAAGGTAACATGGCTTTTGCCAACCAAAGACGCTTCGCGTTGGTGAACCCCAAGGTGTACACTCATATTCCTGATTACCAGCAAGGAAGTCGAGGAATAGGGAAGAGTGTGAAAGGTTCCAAAGGCGACCGCGTTCTTTACCGATCTTGAAGATATCGCGGAAGAGCTGTTTTGTTTTTTCCCGTGACAAGAAGTGATCTTTGTCTTCGGCGCGCTCATAAGCATATCCAGGTGAGATCGAAATATTGACGCCGAGGTCAGTTGCGAAATCGAGATAATCAGCAACTTGCACAGCGGTCATATTGTCAAAGATCGTCGCATTGACGTTGACTTGGAAGCCGCGTTCTTGGGCTGCTTTGATCGCTTTTACAGCAATCTTAAACGTCCCTTTTTGGTCAACCGCGTGATCATGCTCTTCTTCAAGGCCATCAAGATGCACAGAAAAGAATAAGAATGGTGACGGCGTGAATAGATCGAGTTTTTTCTCGAGGAGAAGCGCATTGGTGCACAGCGACACGAATTTTTTGCGCGCAACAATACCTTCAACGATTTCGCCGATGTCTTTGTGGATCAACGGCTCGCCGCCTGGGATCGCCACAACAGGGGCACCACATTCATCAACGGCATCAAAACACTCCTGAACGCTAAGCCGCTTATTCAGGATTGGTGCTGGGTAATCGATTTTACCACAGCCTGGGCAGGCCAAATTGCAACGGAACAAAGGTTCCAAGAACAACACGAGCGGATATTTCTTCCGACCGGTCAGGGTTTGCTTCATGACGTAAGCGCCGATGCGAACCTGTTGGTGAATTGATACTGACATACCCGTCTCCAGAGTTTTATTTTTTGTTACGTTTTAATTTTTATGCGGTTTCAACGGCCCAGGATTTCATCGCATCCTGAGGGCGTGGCACTTCGGCCAGTTCCCGTGGCAGTTTGAAGTGAATGTTCTCTTCAACACCATCAAGCGTTTCCACTGTAATAGTGCGGTAATTGCGAAGCCGCGCAATTGTATCTTGAACCAGTGTTTCCGGCGCAGAGGCACCAGCCGTCAGGCCAACGGTTTTGACATCATTCAGCCAGGCTGGGTCAAACATAGAGGCGTCTTCGATGAGATAGCTCGGGATCCCGAAATTCTCGCCAATTTCACGCAGCCTGTTTGAGTTTGAACTATTATGCGCGCCAACCACAAGCAATAAATCAACTTGCTTGGCCATGGCGATGACTGCGGTTTGCCGGTTTTGTGTGGCGTAGCAAATGTCGCGCGTATCCGGTCCAACGATATTTGGGAATCGGTTTTTCAAAGCGGCGATAACATCTTTGGTATCGTTCACTGATAACGTCGTTTGGGTAACGAATGAAACGCGTTCGTCATCAGCAACTTTCAATCCATCAACATCTTCAGGTTCTGAAATGACATGTACGGTGCCTGGGATCTGACCGAGTGTACCTTCCACTTCTGGGTGGCCAATGTGACCGATCAGGACAATGTCATATCCCTTCGCAGCATAACGTCGGCCTTCTTTATGCACTTTCGTCACAAGCGGACAGGTCGCGTCGATCACATCAAGCTCGCGCACCAAAGATCCGTCTTCAACTTTTTTCGAAACACCGTGGGCGGAAAAAATCGTGACAGCGCCCGTTGGGATTTCGTTGATTTCCTCAACGAAGATCGCGCCACGTTCGCGTAGTGTCTCAACAACGAATTTGTTGTGCACAATTTCATGGCGGACATAGACAGGTGCACCATATTTTTCGAGCGCGCGTTCGACAATGTCGATAGCGCGTTCAACACCAGCGCAAAACCCGCGCGGCTGTGCCAAGACGACCTTTAGTTTTTCTGATGCCGCCGCCATACCATTTGCCCCTCTTAAGCCGTACTCATATGCTCAAAGCGTTATTTCATGCGACCACTATCCAGACAAGTTGTGCCGGATGTGATTTTGTTCGATTTTGACCCTTAGCTATACCTAATCTTTCGCTGCAGTGCAAAAGAAGTCGGCTCAGTTTCGGGAAAACCTGATCGAAAAGCACGACAAGAATGTCTTGGCGTGCCGAATTTGCTCGTGTAGCCTCGTATTGGGGTGAAATAGAGTGGGATTATCAATGTTCAAGAAGTTTTCGGGCGGTGGCAGTCAGTCATGGCCACTATCTAAGATCGTCAAAGCGCTGGAAGCCAAGTACGAAGAGGCTGCCGAGCTGGGTGAGGATGGAGCGCTCAAGGTCTTTGGGGTTGAGGATAATGGGGTCAACTTCGTTGTCGCCGTGATGCAGACCGGGCCCGATAGTGGCAAAGTCGTGGAAATCGGGTTTTTGGCGCGATTTATCGGATTCCCGGTAGACGCTCCTCGGGTCGAAAGTCTCAACCGCAACTTGCATGTTAGCGTCGCCTCTATGGAGGGGGCTGATTTGTTTTTAATGGCTGGGGTCCAGATTAGCGGCTCGTTCGACCAGCGAGAATTTCACATGATCCTTGATGGCTGGCGCCGGGACTTGATGGTGACCTTGCATGGGATCAGTGGCGAGGAGCAGTCTTTTGCGAGCGCCTTCCCGGCCGCCAAGATGGAAGCTGTCCGTGAGTTTGCGTCAAATACGGCACCAGAGGCGGGCAGCGCTGCACCAATCGATGTTCTATCCCAGTTTTTGGGCGATAAAGACGCAATGAAGCGGTTCTGTGATTCTTGTGGCGGACGCGGCAAGCGTGGTCTGATTGCGCGCAGCTGCCCAGAATGTGACGGATCCGGCTTTACCGGCAGGTGACCGGCACCGTTCTTCAAGATGGGTTGCCAATTAATTCTAACTAGGACATTTCTCCGCTCATACCGGCGAGGGCCGGAATCTGTTCTGAAATCCCTGGGTCCCGATGACAATCGGGATGAGCGGACCTTTGCAAAGCGAAGAAATTGATGGCGACGTTTAAAGAGACAATTACCGAAACCGCAGCACTCGTAGAAACTGCGCTGGACGCATTTCTGCCAAGCCAGGCGGGGCCGTTGGGCCGGGTCGCGGATGCGATGCGTTGGGGCGCTCTAGATGGTGGCAAGCGCTTGCGTCCATTTTTGGCGGTTGCGGCCGCTGATATGTTTGATTGTCCACGAGCGCGTTCGGTTCGCGTGGGCTGCGCGGTGGAGATGATCCATTGCTACAGCCTGATCCATGATGACCTCCCGGCCATGGACGATAGTGATCTGCGTCGCGGGCACCCATCGGTGCACAAGAAATTCGACGATGCGACGGCGATCCTCGCTGGCGACGCGCTGTTGACGCAAGCCTTTGAAATTCTAGCGGCGGAAGAAACCCATCCAGATGGCGGTATTCGCTGTGCGATCGCGCTGGAATTGGCGCGGGCATCTGGCAAAGAAGGCATGGTCGGTGGTCAGATGATCGACATCTATGCCGAGCAAAAGGAATTTGACCTTGCTGGTGTGACCCAATTGCAGCGCTTGAAGACCGGTGCGTTGATCCGTTTCTCCGCTGTTGGCGGTGGGCTGATCGGTGAGGGATCGGCTGACGAAATCACCGCGCTCACCAACTATGCGGAGGATCTCGGTCTCGCCTTCCAAATTGTCGACGATATTTTGGACGAAACGGCGGATGCAGAAACTCTGGGTAAGCCTGCGGGCCAAGATGCTGAAATGGACAAAGCAACCTTCATTAAGCTTCTCGGTATGGACGGGGCAAAGTCGAAAGCGGCGGAACTCGTCGAACGCTGTAAGTCTCATCTCGATCGCTTCGGTGCGCGTGCTGTGCCCCTAAAAGGTGCTGCGGATTTTGTGTTTGAGCGGAAGAACTAAGCGGGCGGATTAATCGCTGGCGTTTTAGGTGACCCGACGGACTCTTTTGAAGTATCAACGTTTCCCGTCTGAAGTATCAACGTTTCCCGTCTATTGATCGATTATGAAAAAAGCGACGCCTCGCGAAACAGAGTTATACGCACCTATCAAGGCGATGCTTGAGGGGCAGGGCTATGAGGTGAAGGGTGAGGTCGGGGCTGCGGATATTGTCGCTATACGCGGTGCGGAAGATCCGGTGATTATCGAACTCAAAACCAGCTTTTCCCTGTCCTTGTTTCATCAGGCGATAGAGCGCCAAACCATTACCGACAACATTTATGTTGCCGTGCCGCGGGGTTCTGGGAAAGCTTTTTCGAAATCCTTGCAGAACAATATTTCACTATGTCGGCGTCTTGGTTTGGGCATGATAACGGTGCGCTTGAAAGATGGCTTTGTCGAAACACATCTCGATCCCGCGCCTTATAAGCCGCGCCAGTCGGCCCAAAAGAAAGCACGCTTGCTGCGCGAATTTGCAAAACGCGTAGGCGATCCCAATAGCGGTGGTGCCACCCGCAGTAAGCTTGTGACCGCCTATCGCCAGGACGCGCTGCGCTGTTTGAAAACCTTGCATGAGAATGGTCCGACAAAAGCTGCGCTGGTCGCCAAGGCAGCAGATGTCGAACATGCACGTCGGATTATGTCCGATGACCATTATGGTTGGTTTGAACGGGTCAGCATCGGCATCTACGACATCACACCCAA
>JAJFGD010000059.1 GCA_021776315.1 Hyphococcus sp.
AGACACTGGCAGCGAAATCGCCGGTGCACCGGTGACATTATATAACGCTGTATATTGAACGTAATTTTGCAAACGCTCGATCAACGCATCATAGCTTAAACCGCCATCCAGAAATCCAATCGCTGGGGGCGGTGCAGAGACAACAGGCGAAAGTACCAGATCATAGTTTGCATAAACATTTTCATCCATGATGGTCGCGACGCCTTGTAACCGCGCAACACGCTCATCAAACTCATCTTGATGATCTTCGAAATGCTTAGCCAAACCGAGCGTGAAAGGCTCGAACGCCAAACCATTGCGAGGCAAATGAGTTGTCTTTTCCCAAAAATTGACCGTGCTATAGGCAAAGGCGGCCCAATAAAGCTGAAAATCAACCACCAATTCTTGGTTGGTCGGAAAGCGGATGGGCTCCACTATATGCCCGAGATCTGTGCACAGCTGTGCCACACCGTTGGTTGCGGTCAGAACATCCGCATCAATCTCCGCGCCGCCCAAACCCTCTGTCGCCAGGGCAATCTTTAATTGCCGGTCACCAGGCGCGCTCACCAACCCAACGGGTGGCAGTCCGCTAACGTCAGATGGCAACTCCATCCCTGCTGTTACCGCTGCTGTATCTCGCACCGTTCGTGATTGAACACCGTGAACGGACAAATCGATTGGCCCGAAAGTGGCCACCCGCGCTTCAGGATAACGCCCGCGCGAAACCTTTAAGCCGACATTGCCGCAACATGATGCGGGGATACGAATTGAACCACCCCCATCACTTGCATGGGCAATCGGAACAACACCACTCGCCACAAGCGCTGCAGCCCCACCAGATGATCCACCCGTCGAGTGATCCGTGTTCCATGGGTTGCGGGTTTTGCCAGAGCTAAGTGGTTCAGTCGTTGCTGAAAGACCAAATTCTGGTGTCGCACTCTTCCCTAAGGAGACGACCCCTAGCTCCAAAAATGCATTGGTGAGCGGTGTTTGCTCTTTACCCCGATAACCAGGAAACGCCCGACTACCAAATTCAGTCGGGACACCGGTTACATCATCGAGATCCTTCATAAAGGTCGGCACCCCGGCCCAAGGTCCGTCGGCATTGGCAACCGCTTTGCGGGCCCGCCCAAAGGTGTTTTTAACAATGGCGTTGATTTTGGGCTCAATGCGCTCGGCCCGCTCAATCGCGGCTTCCACCGCCTCAGTCGCTGACAGGGCACCAGATTTAATGCGAGAGGCGGTCTCGACCGCATCCAGCTCAGCTAAATCGCTAGAATAGACCTGTTCAGGCCGCGAACATGCTGTCGCCAAGGACGTGAATAGTGCACCCATAGCCCCAGATTCCAGGAGCGTTCGCCGATTCATCAACATGCTACAGTTCCTTTTCATCCGCCGTGATTTCAGCCATCATTGCTGGCGGGAAATGCGCGTCGGGTCAACGCTCGCGAGCAGACGGAAAAGACAGGGAGCGGGATCCATGATTCGAAGAGTGTCCATAGCAGCGGCCATCATATTGCTTTCAGCATGCGGCCAAGAAAGCCAAACCGAAAATTCCACGGACACAGGCGATACCGCCTATCAAGAAACACTGATGACGGAACTCCTTGATGCCCAAGCCGGTGATGTCATCACCATCCCTGAAGGCACGTTTAATTTCGATCGCTCGCTCAGCCTGACCGTTGACGGGGTCACCATTCGTGGTGCCGGCATGGATAAAACAATTCTGAGTTTTAAAAATCAGATCGCTGGCGCGGAAGGCCTACTCGTCACGGCCAGTGATTTCATTATCGAAGATCTCGCCATTGAAGACACCATCGGTGACGCGCTGAAAATTACTGAGGGCGAGAATATCATCATTCGCCGTATTCGCACGGAATGGACGGGCGGTCCAAAAACATCAAACGGCGCTTACGGCATTTACCCAGTCCAAACTAAAAATGTTTTGATGGAAGGCAATGTGGCGATCGCCGCTGCTGATGCCGGGCTCTATATTGGCCAGTCGCAAAATGTCGTCGTCAGAAATAACCGAGCCGAATTCAATGTCGCCGGCATCGAAATTGAAAACACATTCGATGCCGATGTCTATGACAATGTCGCGACCAACAATACCGGCGGCATTTTGGTCTTTAATATGCCAAACTTGAAACAACCTGGTGCTCGTACGCGTGTCTTTAACAACGAGGTGTACGAGAACAACACGCGAAATTTTGGACATGAAGGAACGCCGGTCGCGTCTATCCCTGCGGGTTCCGGCGTTGTCGTTAATTCCAATGATGATGTTGAGATCTTCAACAATAATATCCGCGACAACAAAACCGCGAATGTGATCATCTCAAGCCTATTTTCCGCAGGCTATAATGATGCATCAACTCAAGATGATTTCGACCCCTACCCTGAACGTATCTTTATTTATGACAACACATTTGAAGGTGGCGGCAACAACCCTGACGGCTTGGAGCTGCAGGCCTTGAAGATCGCACTCACCGGTCCTTTAGGAAAACTTCCTGATGTTCTATGGGACGGTTATGTCAATGAGGCGCGTGCTGACCAAAGCCCAGTGCTGTGTATTCAGAATGAGGGTGTCGAGGTCGTTAATGTGGATGGGCCAAATGGCAATAAAGATCCGCGTATTTCAGGCGAAGAATATGATTGCGCGCTTGAGAAGTTGCCGGTGATCGCATTGACCGGCCCGCTTGCCGAATGAGATCTCTGCTTTTTGCGTTTATCTTATTGATTGCCAATGGGTGTTCGGTGGAAGAGGCAACCAGCCCCACCTATCACGCAGAAAACAATCCAGAAAACCTCAGCGATTGGGGCATGGTATCGGCCGCCAATGATACGCTGACATTAAGCGATGGGGTTGTACTCTATGATTTAGCGACACCGCTTTTTTCAGACTATGCGAAAAAGCTGCGCACGGTCTGGATACCGGCGGGCGAAAGAGCCGAGTATCGTGAGACACAAAGTTTCGACTTTCCCGTCGGCACTGTCATCACCAAGACATTCTACTACCCACAAGCCTCCGCGGATTGGGACCGCATTGTCACCACTGATGAGGTGCCACTTATCGCTGACAACAAACTATCCCTTGATGGTCTCAGGCTTATTGAAACGAGAATACTTGTACACCGCTCCGATGGCTGGGTCGCGCTGCCCTATGTCTGGAATGACGACCAATCGGATGCGGTTTTAAAACGTGCTGGCGATATTAAGCGCCTGACCCTTTGGCGTGACGACGACCAGGCCGAAGAATTCGCCTATATTGTGCCCAATGCCAATCAATGTGCTGGCTGCCATGCAACCGACGCCACGACAAAGGCCATTCTACCCATTGGCCCCAAGGCACGGCACTTAAATAAGCCGTCACTCTTACAGGCGGATACCAATCAAATTGATCATTGGATGGAACTAGGGTTGCTGGCTGACAGCGCCCCAACCCCGCGCGCCCAAAATGCCGACTGGCACGATGTGGATGCGACGATCGATGCGCAGGCGCGATCCTATCTCGATATTAACTGCAGTCATTGTCACAACCCATCGGGTCCTGCCGATACTTCTGGCCTAGACCTTGAACCGAGCGCCACTCATGCGGCCCTTGGGCTTTGCAAACTCCCCATTGCGGCCGGCGGTGGTACAGGCGGTCATGCTTACGACATCGTGCCCGGCGCGCCCGAGAGCTCCATCATGGTTTTCCGTATGGAAACAACGGACCCAGCGGCGATGATGCCAGAATTGGGTCGCGCTTTAGCCCATAAAGAAGGTGTCGCATTGATCGCAGAATGGATTACTCAAATGGACGGTGGGTGTGGTTAGGATTTTTTCCAGGATCCCGGATCAAGTCCGGGATGACGGCTTGATAGAATTCAGTATATTTTTTCTACGTCATTGCGGGCTTGACCCGCAATCCATGTTCAGGCGCCGCAAAAAACTACTTAGCCACACTGCGCCGCCAGCGCCCCAATGCCATGAGTGGGAAATAATGCCGATACAAATTGTAATTGATCATGAAGGCCCGGGAGAGCTCCGGGCCTTGCTTCAACCGCTCTGCCAATAAAGGGTCGCCGAGCTTGATCGTCGCGCCGACGCCATATCCCGGAAAGCCTGTGCCCGTATATTCCGGTTCCGCCCAAGTGCCTTCAGTTTGACGTTCCATCAAAAAGGCGATGCCCTTTTCAATCGCTTCGCGGTCATCCGGTCGGTTCGCTGCGATTAGTCCCATCAAGGCCCACGCGGTTTGCGACGCGGTTACATTTCCCGCCCCCTTCATCGTCGGATCCATATAGGACGCACAGCTTTCACCCCAACCACCATCGTCTTGTTGGCGCGCACGCAACCAATCACATGCCTTGGTCACATAAGGCCGCGTCATGTCTTCACCGATGGCTTCGAGCGCCGGCAGCACTGCCCCAGTACCGTAGATATAGTTCACGCCCCAACGGCCAAACCAAGATCCGTCGTCTTCCTGTTCGGTCTTTAGATATTTGATCGCACGCGCCACATTGGGGTGATCCATGCGGAACCCAAGTTTGCCAAATGCCTCAACAATATGGGCCGTGACATCAACGGATGGCGGGTCCAGCGCTTCACCGAAATCACAAAACGGAATGCGTGTCAGATAAGTTTTGTCATTATCCTTGTCAAA
>JAJFGD010000060.1 GCA_021776315.1 Hyphococcus sp.
TTTAGGAATAGGCCTGTTTAAGCCGCGACAACGCGCTCAACTTCTTGAACCAAATCCTTCAAGTGAAATGGCTTGGAGAGCACTTTGGCGTCTTCTGGAGCTTGGTTGGCAGCATTGAGGGCGACCGCGGCAAATCCGGTGATAAACATGATCTTCATCTCAGGATCGATCTCAGAGGCCCGTCGGGCCAGTTCAATGCCGTCCATAACCGGCATCACAATATCCGTAAGCAGGAGATCAAATTCGCGCAATTGTAGCTCAGTTAAGGCTTCATCCCCTTGGGAGGCGTCGACCACCGCATGACCAGCCCGTTCCAGCGCCTTTTTAAGAAAACGCCGCATCGACTCATCATCTTCTGCCAATAGGATTGCCGCCATATTCTCCACCTCTTTGATGCTTGATCACCCTGTTTTGGTCCAGGAATCAAGCGTGACCCGTAAACGAACACATAATCAAAATTCATCAGCAAATTGCAAATATTGATCCAACGCCAGTTTATTATGGGCACGGTCTTAACGAATGGCACCAGTTTACGCTAACATGCCACTATTCTCGCCGATTTAACGATGAAAAAAGGCATGACAAAGACGCCAACGACCACAGCACCGTTGCTCAATCGCGCGATTGAGATCTTGGAACCACCGGTGATAACGTCGCCGGTAATTTTCGCATCGCCCCATTCTGGGCGGGACTATCCCGATGATTTGCTGCGGAATTCACGCTTAGACCGGCATGCTTTGCGCCAATCTGAAGACAGCTATGTCGATTTGTTGTTCGACGATGCGCCCCGTTTTGGGGCACCTTTGCTGCGTGCTTTATTTCCTCGGGCCTATGTGGATGTGAACCGCTCCCGCGAAGAGCTCGACCAGCGGATGTTCTCCGACAACCTGCCTCGAAGTGCTGATACTCGCTCCAGTCGGGTTATTGCAGGATTGGGGGTCATTCCACGCATCGTTGCTGATGGCCACGATATTTATAACCGCAAACTTTACTATTTTGACGCCCGTCGCCGACTGGATGCTTGTTACGACCCCTACCACACCGCTTTGTCAAAGCTGCTTGATCATGCCCGAGCGAAATTTGGCTGTGCAATCTTGATCGATTGCCATTCTATGCCGTCTGCGGGTGGGGTGCCGTTCCGTTCCGGCGAACTGCCCATCGATTTTGTGCTCGGGGACCGGTTCGGCTCGTCTTGTGCCCCGATCGTGACTGAGATTGCAGAAGATACTTTAGGCGGTTTGGATTTCGAGATTGCCCGAAACGCCCCTTATGCTGGTGGGTTCGTCGCCGCCTCCTATGGGCGACCGAAAAAGGGCATTCATGTCTTGCAAATCGAAATTAATCGGGCGCTCTATCTCGATGAGCAGCGGATTGCGCGCACTGAAGGCTTTGAACGGCTACGAGTGGCGATGCAGGCGCTAATGCAAAGGCTGACAAAACTACGGGCCGACGATGTTTGGGCGGCGCAGGCCGCTGAATAGTTTTAAAAAAAGGCCGCAGGATAGACCCCACGGCCAAGTAGGGGGAGGAAACGCCCGAAATTCGGGCGTTGGCAAAATGCCAATTCCAAAGCTAGATGAGGGTTTGTTGCGCCGCAATAAATTTTTGCAGCGCAATATGGATTTTAGTGATGACAATTGTGGGATTGGCAATCTGAAGAACAAATCAACAGGCTTCTGAAAATCACGACTTCAGTTTTGAGGAGGCCCGCGCTAAGCCCATGCGTCGCGACTTTCCGCGACTGTTTGGCGCTTGGCTCAGGGAAAATGACAATGGAATCAGATAAGACAAATAAAAATGGAACCAAGAAAAGTGCCTTACGCCGGCTCGGGTCGAGCGTGGGGCGCCTTACCCGTGCCAAGCAACGTTTCGACATGCCCAATGTGGAGGGCGGTTTAAAAATCATCATTGCGACTGATGCGTGGAAACCGCAATTGAACGGTGTCGTGCGGACTCTTGATACGCTCGGTCGTATCCTGACCGATTTTGGCAATGAAGTGCGCTATATTACACCCAATGACTTTAAGTCCGTACCGCTGCCATCTTATTCCGAAATCCGCCTTTCTCTTCTGCCGAATCGAAAAGTTGCAAAAATCATTAACGACTTTCAGCCAGATGCGATTCACATTGCAACTGAAGGCCCATTAGGGCGTGCAGCACGGCGGTTTTGCAAAAGACGGCAATATCCTTTTACGACCAGTTTTCATACGCGCTTTGCAGAATATGCCAATGAGCGATGGAAAGTGCCAACCAGTTGGGGCTATTCCATTTTGCGCGATTTTCACAAAGATGGTGAAACCATGATGGTCGCGACACCGGGCCTTGTCGAAGAGCTCACCGAACGAAAATTTGGTGACATGAAGCTTTGGGCGCGCGGCGTAGATCTCGAACAATTTGTTCCCGGAGACCGTGCGCTGCTTGATAAACACGAGCGCCCCGTTTTCCTTTATGTGGGCCGCCTTGCTGTTGAGAAAAGTATCGAAGATTTTCTCGAAGCAGATCTCCCCGGCACAAAAGTCATTGTCGGTGAGGGGCCTCAAAGAGAAGAGCTAGAAGCAAAATACAAAAATGCCGTGTTTGTCGGATCGAAATTTGGTGATGAGTTAACACAGTATTATCAGGCAGCGGATGTCTTTGTGTTCCCATCGCGCACCGATACGTTTGGCCTTGTGAATGTAGAAGCGCTAGCTTGCGGCGTACCCGTTGCGGCTTATCCAGTTCGAGGACCGCTAGAGATCTTGGATGGTGCACCGATCGGTTGTGGGGTCATGGATGAGGACCTAACCAAGGCCTGTCTTTCAGCCTATGAAAACCGGGATCCTGTGGCATGCCGAACGTGGGCCGAAAATTTCTCTTGGGAAGCGGCGACGCGGCAATTCATTACAAATCTTGCGACACCGGAATTTGATAACCAATTTTGGCTGCGTTCAGCGAAGATGATCGACTAAACGAGATCACTAAATCGTCGGTGCCAATCCGGGACACTTTTCCTGTTTCGATATGCTTGATTAGTCTGTCCGAGTGGTTAAGTGAGCACACCTAAACGTGTGTCGTTGCGTCTTCTTACCTCCTTATATCGGGTGTTTGACCCGTATTTGGCGAATTTTTCCGCAGTGCTTCTCGCCAACGGCATGAGCTTTGCGACCACCATACCAAACGGCCTTCGTCATTCGTCGTCGTGCCGTGTCATTATGGTGGAGCATTAGTTATGACACATCCTGTCGATACGCATGTAGGGCGCCGACTTCGCGCGCGCCGCAGACTTCTTGGGCTGACACAGGAAAAACTTGCCCAAGCTGTCGATATCCGATTTCAGCAAATTCAAAAATATGAAAGCGGCGCTAATCGCATTTCTGCGTCGCGACTTTGGGCGCTAGCGAAAGCCCTCGAAGTATCTGTCTCCTATTTCTTTGATGGTATGAATGGGCACGAACCGAGTTTGGAATTTGATGGTGACTTTGGCATTGCAGAGGCGCCTGCCGCTGATGTTCTTGATGAAAAAGAAACCATCGATCTTGTTCGATATTATTATCAGCTCAATGAAGAACCACGCCGTCGCCTGCTCGATCTCGCTAAAGCGATGTCCGGAGACGCACAGTAACACGCTAACTTTCAGAGCCTTTCTTGAACACTTGCGCTTGTACGCGACGATCTCCATGATCGTCGCGTATGTCATTGTCCGCCCAACAAATCGAAGAATTTGGCGAGTTTGCGTTGCGCATTTCTGATGCTGCGCGAGTAGAAACATTGGGACGTTTCAGAAATGGTGTGGCTGTTTCTGGAAAACCTGTCACATCCTCAAATTCAGAATTTGACCCGGTAACGGAAGCGGATCGCGAAGCCGAACGGGTGATACGTGAACGGATCGGGCGGACCTATCCTAACCATGGTGTGATCGGCGAAGAGTTTGGCGAAACGAAAGGTAACGGGCCCTGGTGTTGGGTACTCGATCCAGTGGACGGAACACGTGGCTTCGTTTGTGGCGTCGCCAGTTGGACCACATTGATCGCATTGGAACATGAAAACATCCCGGTGCTTGGGTTGATTGATCAGCCTTATCTGGACGAGCGTTGGATCGGTACCAAAGGCCAGTCAAAATTTCGGCACGGTGCAGTGACCGTCAAATGCCAAACAAGCGGCGTCACCGACATATCGACCGCAAGAGTGGCGACGACTGATCCAAGGCCTGAAAGTTATTTTGGAGAAGCCTCGGCCCACGCATTCGCTCGTCTCGCAAATGAATGCCGTGTCGTGCGCTTTTCCATGGATGCCTATGCCTATGGTCTGCTGGCACTGGGCGAAATCGACATTGTCGCTGAAGCAGGGTTGAAGCACCATGACTATGCAGCCCTCGCGCCGATCGTTGAGGGGGCAGGGGGCGTCATTACGAATTGGCGCGGAGAACGTCTCGGGTCCGATGATCGTGGGGAGGCGCTTGCAGCAGCGACGCCAGCGCTGCATGAAACAGCGCTTTCAATTCTCAATCAATAGAGATGCAGGATTAACTGTTGCCCGACAAAACTGGGTCGACAAAATGATCAAAAGCTTGCCAATACTGGTCTCTAAATTCATCGCGTTCCATTAAGATCTCATGCAGAGCATCCTTAATCGTGACGCAGTCAATCGCGCTATTGGCAGCGGCAAGCTCACGGTGATCGCTCGCATCGACTAGTCGATCGTTCTCAGCTGAAATAATTAGCACCGGCACTTTAATTCCAGCGAGACCACCGGGTTTATGGATGTTATCCATACCCTTTATGGCGGCGTTGAGCCAACCATAGGTCGGGGAAAACACACAGGCGTTTGGCGCCGCAGCTTGCAATTCGCGAAAACGTTCATGGCGACGCGGATCTGTTGTGAGTTCGTTACCCTCAAATTCCAGGGAATATTCCTTAATGCCCAGCACCGACACCCGTGACCAACCTAAATTGTGCGCCATTCCTGAGAGGGTGCGCGCAAACACCCGCATTTTCATGCTGGGGAATAAGCGTGTCATTGGCGCGCAAAGAACAGCGCAGGAAAATGTTTCATTTCCTTCTGCCAACAACATCAATGCGGGCAATCCACCCATGGAATGGGTCATCAATATCATAGGTCCGCCAAATCGAGGGCGAACAACATTGTCGACAAAGTTTCTCAAGTCAGCTTTGTAAGCACCGAAATCATGAATGTGACCTTTTTCCGAAACCGGTAGCATTCGATCGGAAAGCCCCTGGCCGCGCCAATCCATCGTCGCAACATTGAAATTTCGCGACCTCAGATCTTCGATAACTTCGAAATATTTTTCGATGAATTCACAACGTCCGCTTAGTAGCACAACGGTTGCTTTGGCACCCTCTGTTGGGAACACCGCCGTGCGTAACTTGGCACCATCCGCAGACGTAAGCGTGGATGCTTCACCGCCCTTGGGTGCGGGGTTTGATGGAATGCGAATGAAATCTGTCATCGTTTTGTTGCCATAGAAAGACGTGTCATCACACTCATATCTCCGCTTATAAATATGCGCCCGGATAGAAATGCACTATCAAGCGCTTTTTCACTTTCCAACGCCTGTATCAACGCATCTTGTGCGCCGCGCCAGACGCAATCCGGCGTTTGGTTTTTTGGTTGGGTTGTGCTCGCGATCGCTTTATCTGCGCGACCGTCAATCCAAACAGGTGCGCCGCCGTCGGGCATCAATTCAATGATTGCACCAAACCCTTCGTCAAAAGCCTTCTCAGCATAAGCCAATATAGATGATGTGTGGCTGTCTACGGTCATGATTGGGTTATTCACTTGTTAGTGTTTGTGCGACGGGTTTGCGAAATCTCAATGTCATGCGATCGCTTTCCCCGATGGCGGCATAGCGTGCCGGATCGAAATCAGGTGTTTGCAATCCTTGAACCGTTGATGTGCGGCTAACTGGCGGTAGTGTCCATACACCAAAAGGGTGATCCTTGGTGTCTGCAGGATTTGCGTTGATCTCTGCGGCTTCTTCAAAAGCGAATCCTGCCTCTTCCGCTAACGCGATCACATCATCAGTGTACACATAGCCCCAGGAGCCATCGCGCGGCGCACCTGAACCATTGGCTCGATGTTGCACAATTCCCAATATGCCGCCCGGTTTTAGTGCCTCAAAAAAATCAGAAAGATAATCATCAGCAACGTCTTGGGCTATCCAATTATGGAGATTCCGAAACGTCAAAATTGCATCAACGGGTCCGTCTGGTGCAATTGGGCCGGTCAGTGCGGACATACTAACATCCCCATAGATTTCGGGCCGGGCAACATACAGATCATGATAAGCGTTTAAAGAGGCGAGGATACGTTCGTTGGCACCTTCGCGGGCAAAGCTCGCCGCATAATATTTTCCGTCACCTGTTTTGAGAAAGGGTGCGATGACTTGGGTGTACCAGCCACCGCCGGGCCAAACTTCCACGACCGACATATCGGGTTCAATACCAAAAAAAAGGAGTGTTTCTTTCGGGTGGCGGTGTCCGTCGCGGGCGCGCTCTTGGGGCGTGCGATGGTCTCCCGCCAGGATCGCGTCGAAATGCGTCTCATATGACAGTGAGGTTCGTTCAGCACTCGTTGCCTCTTCATTCTCGCTTTGACCTGCCCCGCCGCAAGCAACGAGAAAAAAACAGGCCGCGAGACCTCCAAAAAGCCGGCTATTATTCATGGTGAAACTCCCCACTGACAAGGTTTTTTGGATCTTTATCATGCTTTCAGAGCGGGTCCATGGTTGTAATGTGTACTTATATTACGTAATGTGTATACATAAATAAATTTTTGACTGGTGAAATTGATGTCAACTGAACGGAATAGGGGTGCATTTGTCGGATTAAGACTTCGTGTCGTGCAACAACTTATCGATAAGCAAGGGCGTGAGGTTTTGGATTGTTATCAAATCAAAGTCCCACCGGTCTGCGTTTCGGTTCTTGTCCAAATCGCTCAATCTAAAAAAGCGAATGTCTCGGAAATTATTGATGCATTGCAATTGTCGCGACAGACCGTGCTGCAACGGTTGAAAGCGTTAGAATCGAATGCGCTTATATTCAGTGAGCCTGGTACCCATGATCGGCGACACCGCATTATTTGTTTGTCACCGCATGGGCAGCGGGAAGTAAAAAAAATGGACCTGCTGATCGGAAATTTAGACAGAGTATTCGATGAAATTGGGCAAGAGGTCGGGGTAAATCTTGTCACGCTATTCAAACAGATTGAAAATTCACTTCGACAAGAAAGTTTAGTGGAACGACTGTCATCCTTAAGTAATTTAGATGAAACAGGCCTGCAGGCAATGGCAGGTAAAAATGTTTAAAAGTAATCATTTTCTTTTTTTATTGTCGATACTTGTTGTTGGTTGCGCATCGCAAAATGAAAGTCGCAACGCGGGCTTTGATGTGCCATCAGTTTTTGTGGCACCGAATGATCACATGCAATATACACCGATGCTGAATGTGGATGGGTCGGTCAATGATATTGTGACTGGGGTGTGGTTTTCTAACAGTTTTGGCGTGTTGCTTGATTTGCCTCTTAACGGTCCGCCGAGGCAATTTCTAACTTCAGCTGCGGGGTGTTTCATTGAAAATTTAGAAATCTCGGACATTTCTGATTTATTCCACGTGTTCCTCGCTGAAGACGAAAACGGCGTTGCTTTTTTTGCGGATCACCCTGGTGGTGCGTTGTATCCATTTCGACGATTGGATGCATTGCCAGGTCATTGTATTGAGAACACCAACAAAAATCCGGCGGAAAACCTTGAGGCATTCTTGCAATATGCTGATACGCATTATCCTGCATTTGCGGAAAGGGATATTGCGTGGGAATCGTTGAAAGGTCGCGCTCGCCAAATGATAAATAGTCATACTGACGATGGCACCTTGTTCGATGCATTGTCCATGGTGGTCAAAGAATTGAATGACGCACATACAGAGATTTGGGATGCTGAAATCGCAGGTGTTGAGCATGCCGTAACAGCAGGGCGCGGAAAAACGTTGAATGCCCTCCATGCAACATTTGACACTACGGATGATGAGGTGGCAGAGGCGCGAGAATTCGAGTGGGTTCTCGCTTATCGCCAATGGATTGCAGATGATATTCTACAAGGTGAAGGAAAAAGGGCAGCAAGAGGCCTTATTGATTGGGGCTGGGTCAGTGACAATGTTGGCTATATCCAAATTTTAGGATTCGGAGACTATGTCCGTGAAGGTGGGTTATCTGCATCGGTTGATGAAGCACATAGGGTCATGAACGAAGCACTTAAAGATCTTGATGGTGCTGAGGCAATAATCGTCGACGCAAGCCAGAATCGTGGCGGATATGATGTTTTGGCAAGGGCTGTGGCAAGTCACTTCACTGTCGAAAAGCAAGTCGTTTATAGGAGCCGTCCGTACCACCACGAAGAAAATAGATGGCAGGAATTCGATGTAGACCCTTCAAATCAATTGACTTTTACCAAGCCAGTTCTTTTGATGACGAGTGATATTACGGTTAGCGCTGGCGAAATATTTGTTTTGGCGATGCGATCATTTTCTCATGTGCGCCAAATCGGCATGAAAACCCGCGGTGCGTTGTCTGTGGAAATTGCGCGAACCCTCCCGAATGGATGGGCCTTTGGTATGTCGAGCGAAGTTATTCTGGATCAAGACGGAAAATGGTATGAAGGCGTAGGAATTCCCGTGAATGAGAATATGATTTTTTTCCCAGCTGGAGAAATAGATGGGCAAACGCATATTGATTCCGTTCGATCTCTCGCCAGGCGGTTTGATGGTGTTAAGTTGGGCACCGTATCAAAAGCGACAACAAAATAGATTGACGTTAAGTCTCAGTTTTTCGCTGAATCAGTGACTGTAGGGCATTGGATACGCGCAGGATTGGCTGTGGCTATCGGTATCGATGGTTCTAAGGTCGCAACGGCCTGTTTAATGCCCGTATCTATTGTTGCTTGAAAAAAATCTAAGGGTGCTTGAAATCCCAAAATCGG
>JAJFGD010000007.1 GCA_021776315.1 Hyphococcus sp.
ACGCTCGGCACTTGTGACCAGATTAAACCCAGAACTGCGTGTGTAGCCGGTTTTGATGCCGTCTGCGCCTTCATAATGCTTCACCAGTGAATTGTGCGAGGAATAGGTTTTACCATTCCACGTGAATTTCTTCGACGAGAAATAATGCCAATATTGCGGATAATCTTGCATGACCCGACGTCCGAGGATCGCCATGTCTCGCGCGGTGGTGCGCTGTTTCGAATTGGGAAGGCCAGACGCGTTACGGAATGTTGTCTGACGCATACCCATAGAGCGCGCTTTGGCGGTCATTTTTTGCGCAAAACGCCATTCAGACCCAGAGATTTGCTCGGCCACGACCACAGCGACATCATTTGCAGATTTCACCACCAAGGCTTTGATAGCGGTTTCAACGTCGATGGTAGAGCCAGCCTTCAGGCCCAGCTTAGACGGGGGTTGTCCATTGGCAGTCTTTGAAACTTTTAGCTTTGTTTTAAGCGTAATATTTCCGGCCTCTAGCTCTTCAAAAAGGAGATAGAGGGTCATCATCTTGGTTAGCGAGGCCGGGTAACGCCGTGATGTGCTGTAGCGATTAAAAAGGACATCGCCAGATTCAGCATGAACGACATACGCTGCATATTTGGAATTAGCGGACGCAGGCACGGTAAAGCCGACCGCCAGAGCCGCCATGAGGATGATTAAGGTTACGCCACGAATAATCATACGCATTAAGCGAGCCTCGCCTATTCTAGTCCAGTTTTCAATGTCTCGAGAGCTCGGCCCCCAAAATTTAACATTTCCCGGAATACGTCCGTTAAAGCCTATACCTTGCGGCCCTCACAGTATTCCCAGCAAACGTCATGCCGTATTTTCGATACAGACAGAAAATCATTGCTGACCACGGTAAACGGACCGTTAACGTTACCTTTACGAAAGGGCGAAAAAAAATATTTTGTGCAGCGCAACAAAATTCCTTGACGAATCTGGATTTATCACCTATGTTGCACTGCACAAAAGGAATTGGCTTGAGTTTTTGACGATAAGTTCAATCAGTTAAGCCCTAACGGACCCCAGGAGAATCAAAATGACAGCGACGAAAAAGACAGCAAACGGCGCGGAAGCGTTCGAAACACTCACAACAATGAGCCCTGAAGTATTTAAAGAAGGCTACGAAAAAGTGGCTGAAGGCTTTTCAGCAGTTGCCGACTTCCAAAAAGGTTCAATGGAAGCTGTGATGGCATCAGCTTCAGTTTTCGCCAAGGGCGTTGAAAAACTGACATCTGAGCAGAGCGCGTTCGTTAAAGCAGCTTTCGAAGAAGGCATGGCAACAGCGAAAGCAGCCTCTACTACAAACAATGTTCAGGAAACAATTGACTTGAATTCTGAGTTTTTCCGTGGCGCCGTTGAGAAAAACCTCGGCCAGTTCAACAAGGTTTCCGATATCTGCATCGAAACAACAAAAGACGCTGTTGAGCCTTTGACGGCCCGTTACAGCGAGCTTGTTGAGAAAATCCAATCTTACCGTCCATAATTTGGACGCAGATTTAGTAGCGTTAACAATATGTTGCGTATTGAAGGGTCTGGCTTTGCCGGGCCCTTCTTTTTTGTTTTGGGCCCCGAGAAATGGGCTTTTTCGTAAAACTTCAATGAAAAATCGGTTTGCGTCTTTTCAACGAAGTTGGGTTACATATCTAATAGAAGCTTGAGTGCGGGGGGTACCCGCCACTTGGGATGAAAACACGAGAGGCGATGTAAACGGTCGAATGTCTGACGATTTTGAAAATGATAATGAGCAGGGGCCCGGTGTTGGCGTCGTTTCTAAAACGGCCCCCAAAACCAAGCGACCGTCGCTCTACAAGGTGCTGTTGTTAAATGACGACTACACACCGCAGGAATTCGTGGTGTGGCTATTGCAGTCAATCTTCAAGAAAGATGCGGAAGATGCTGTGCAAGTCATGTTGCACGTGCACCAAAACGGCGTCGGGATTTGCGGCGTTTATACCTATGAGGTGGCTGAGACCAAAGTTGCACAGGTGATGGAGTTATCACGCCGCAATCAGCATCCTCTACAATGTACCATGGAACGGGAGTAAAGCGTGGCGTCATTTAGTCGGAGTCTTGACGAAGCACTACATCGGGCCATCGCACTGGCAACAGAGCGAGAGCACGAGTTGGCAACATTAGAGCATTTATTGCTCGCATTGACCGATGACCAAGATGCAGCGGCCGTGATGCGCGCTTGCAATGTGGATGTTGATACATTGCGACAGCAGCTGTTTGAGTTTGTTGATAACGAACTCGCCAATTTGAAATTGGAAAGCGAAGATCAAGCGAAACCAACCGCAAGTTTCCAGCGGGTTATTCAGCGCGCGGTTATTCACGTCCAGTCGTCTGGACGCGAAGAGGTTACTGGTGCCAATGTTTTGGTCGCGCTCTTTGCCGAGCGCGAATCCCACGCAGCCCACTTCCTGCAAGCACAAGACATGACCCGTTTCGACGCGGTCAATTATATTTCACATGGGTTGGCTAAACGGCCGGGTGAAGCACAACCGAAATCACCACGTGGTGTTGAGGAAGAAACAGACCAGCGGTCGAAAAATGAAAGCGCGCTGGAATCCTACTGCGTTGAACTTAATGCAAAAGCTCGCGCAGGAAAAATTGATCCATTGATCGGGCGCGAATCTGAAGTTGAACGCTCCATTCAAGTACTCTGCCGGCGTCGTAAAAATAATCCATTGCTGGTGGGTGATCCAGGCGTTGGCAAGACGGCGATCGCAGAAGGACTTGCGCGGAAAATCGTTGACGAAGACGTGCCGGAAGTGCTGGAAAATTCCACGATCTATTCATTGGACATGGGCGCTTTATTGGCGGGAACACGCTATCGCGGCGACTTTGAAGAGCGCATCAAAGCGGTCCTGAAAGAGCTTGAAGAGCATGAAGATGCGATCTTGTTCATCGACGAGATCCATACGGTCATAGGAGCAGGGGCGACATCCGGTGGCGCGATGGATGCGTCAAACCTATTGAAGCCTGCGCTTCAGTCGGGCTCGCTCCGCTGTATGGGCTCCACAACTTACAAAGAATATCGTCAGCATTTTGAAAAAGACCGTGCTCTAGCGCGTCGATTCCAAAAAATTGATGTAGTTGAACCGTCGAAAGAAGACACCGTTCAGATCTTGATGGGGTTGAAGCCATATTTCGAAGAGCATCATAAAATTGCTTATACGGACGAAGCCATCCGCGCTGCGGCAGAATTGTCATCGAAATATATGACTGACAAAAAACTACCGGATAAGGCTATCGATGTGATCGACGAAGCCGGTGCCCGGCAGATGTTGTTCACCGAGGATAAGCGCAAGAAAACAATCGATACAGATGAGATTGAGGAAGTCGTTGCTAAAATGGCGCGCATCCCGCCAAAATCTGTATCGAAGAACGACACCGAACGTCTTGCAAAACTTGGCGAAGATTTGCGCCGGGTCGTGTTTGGACAGGATGATGCGATCGAACAGCTTTCCGCAGCGATCAAATTAAGCCGTGCTGGATTGCGTGAGCCTGATAAGCCGATTGGATCTTATCTGTTTGCTGGGCCAACCGGTGTCGGTAAAACGGAAGTTGCAAAACAACTAGGGTTTGCCCTTGGCGTAGAGCTCGTTCGTTTTGACATGTCGGAATATATGGAGCGACACACGGTGTCTCGCCTTATTGGTGCGCCTCCGGGCTATGTCGGTTTTGATCAGGGTGGCTTGCTAACGGACGCTATCGATCAACACCCCCATTGTGTGTTGTTGCTTGACGAAATTGAAAAAGCCCATCCTGAGATTTTCAACATCTTGTTGCAGGTCATGGATAATGGCGCATTGACGGATACCAATGGACGCAAAGTCGATTTCCGTAATGTGATCATGATTATGACAACCAATGCTGGTGCCTCTGATGCTGCGAAATTTGCTATTGGCTTTGCTGGCGGCAAGAAATCAGATGAAACAGAAGCGGCGATCAAACGGATGTTTACACCTGAATTCCGCAACCGTCTTGATGCGACGATTCAGTTTGCTGGTCTGTCACCTGTAATCATTGACCGCGTGGTCGAGAAGTTTGTTCTTCAGCTTGAGGCACAACTTGAAGACCGCGGCGTCACCTTTGAGTTGTCTGAAGGTGCCACACGCTGGTTAGCTGTGCGTGGTTTTGATGAAGAAATGGGGGCTCGCCCATTAGCGCGCGTCATCCAAGAGCATGTGAAGAAGCCAATTGCCGACGAAATTTTGTTTGGCGAGCTGAAAAACGGTGGTGTCGTCAAAGTCTTGCTTGATTCAAAGGACGAGACGAAGCTGGCATTTGAATATGTCGCGGATGACACAACCGATACGGACAAGCCAAAAGACAATGGTGATGGCACGAATGTGCCGGCGCTTGTCGAATAGGCTTTTAGAACCGAAAACAAATAAACGCGGCGCGATGAAAATTCGCGCCGCTTTTTTTTTGGATTGAAGAATTAGTCTTTTTTCTTCTTTTTCTTCTTTTTGGTTTTCTTTGGCTTTTTGGGTTTTCCTGCGCTCGCTTTGTCGTTTGTCGGTGCAGCAGGATCTGCTGTGGGGTCTGTCGGATCCGGTGGCGTGCCGCTACCCGGAAGGCCAAGCCCAGGATTAAAGCTCCCCCCTGAACCACTCCCCCCAGAACCAACGCCGCCACCCGAAGCCAATCCGCCGCTGCCACCAGTTGAGGATCCACTGCTGCCACTGTCCCCGCCAGAAGACGAGCCGTGATCGTTGCTACCGGGTTCATCAGTGTCATCGGGTGACTGACTGCCGCTGCCGGACCCGCTGCTGCCAGTGCCACCGCCACTTGACCCGCCGTTACTTGGTGATCCGCCACCTGAACCGCCACGACCACCCGAATCCGCACTCGGTGAACCACTGCCGCCATCGGCGTTACCGGCATTGAGTTGCGCAGCTGTGGTTTCGAAGACACGGCGATTTGAATCACCAGTCTCGTCTAAGATTGCAATAATAAAAATAGCTATCAGTGCAATGACCAATCCATATTCAATGGCGGCGGCACCAGATTTGTTTCGAGCAAAGCCAAAAGCCAAGCTCTTAAACCGACGATTACGGCGAAGCGCGTTTGTTTTCATAATCTGTACACAACTGTTACGGCGCAACAACAACAAATTGCGCCTAGATTTGTATAGATTTGTTTAGAAAAGTATCTATTTCGTTAAATCAAATAGAATTTGCGTGACTTATGTAAAATCTACGTGAGCCATTAAGCGAACATTAAGCATAATGACAAGGGGCAAGAATAATTGATATGCGGACAAAAAAGACCGCCGTGACAAAGGGGAGAAGGGGCACGGCGGTCTTGGAGATTGCACACCGAGGGGGGAAGGGCGATACGGTGCGCAAACGGGATTTTATTGTTAAGCTTTAGAGTTCAGCGGCACTCCATAATTTCGAATACTGCTCGCAATGAATGAGGATTGACATATAGTCAGCTAAATTGACGCTCGCTGGAATTTCATAAACTTGCTCGCCCGCATTGCTGGAAAGCTCAGCAACAAGGTAAGAGCCATCTGTCGCGTTACTACCGGTCGTGGCATCGGCACTAAGGGGTGATAAGAAAATTTTCAAATCTGGTGCGTTGCGTGTGCGGAAGTCGCTGGAGAGTTTCACAAAGGTCTTTCCATCAGTTTGATAAATTTCCCAACTGCCCGAAGACTTGAAAGATTTTTTAGTCCATTCGCCGCTGGCAAGGGTTTCGCTATCAACAGTTGTTGTCTGCGTTGGTTGCTGCGCATATGCAAAAGTCGATATGGCGCTAACGGATAATGTTGTTGCGGCGATTGCGCTAATAATGGCTGCGCGTTTGTTCATGTCGTGATCCTGTCTTGGTTTGTGCAGTGTGCTTCTTATGTGTCCAGAAATAGGGCGCACACGAAAAAGCTTCAAATCACAGACGCGCGATCAACATGAAGAAATTGTGAGAACTGGGGTTACAGTGCCGTACGAATCTTTTGCGCCGTTATTTCCAGTTCATCTGTATCCGCCGGTCCGCCGGAACCATGACTTTTTGTCGTATTACCCTGATAAATAGGGATAATATGGAAATGAAGATGAAATACTGTTTGGCCCGCAGCCTCGCCATTAAACTGTGCGATACGGATTCCATCAGGGTTTAAGCTGGCTTTCACGGCGGCGGCGATTTTTTGAACTGCTGTGGAAAGTGCAAATAGTTCATCCGCACTAATATTAAATAAGTTTGTTGCGGTAGCTTGTTTATGAATGACGAGGCAATGCCCTTGTGTTTGCGGAAAGACATCCATGAAGGCGAGAATTTCATCTGTCTCAAAAAGCTTTGTGCAGGGCATATCACCGCGAATAATCTTGGCGAATATGTTCTCTGGATCATAAGGAAGATTGAGGCTCATTGGATTTCCTCAGAAGGCGGTACGTCACCTGCATCAGCATTTTTCAACAAAGACAACGCTTTGGGCTCTTGGTCATCTGGGACTGCAATCCGTACACCGCCGGCCACAATAGGCAGAACAGAATTGATAGCGCCGTCAAGCAACTCAGCCTCGACACCATTGGCTTGTAAAAAACCAACGATAATTTTCGCCTCTTGTTGATTATGGGTACGTTTGATGACTTTCATAATTCTCTCTTGGCTAGGATTTTTTAAAGGGCGTAAATGCTTTCAGGCTTTCGATTTCCATTCCCGTTTGTTCGCATTCCGCTTCTAAATAGCGTTCAATAGCACTGCTAAAGTTTTCATTAGAAAACCAGTGAGCCGACCATGTTGGCACAGGCTCATATCCTCGGGAAATTTTGTGCTGGCCTTGTGCACCCGCTTCAACCCTCTTTAGGCCATGTGCAATCGCGAAATCGATCGCCTGGTGATAGCATAGCTCGAAATGTAGGAAGGAAACGTCCTCAGTACAGCCCCAGTAGCGGCCATAAAGCGTGTCACCACCAATAAAGTTAAGGGCCCCGGCCACGGGATGACAGTCACGATCGGCGATGATCAATAATATACACTCTGGCATGCGCTCGGCGATCAAGCGAAAGAAGCTACGGGTCAAATAGGGCTGTCCCCATTTGCGTGCACCCGTATCTTGATAAAACTGCCAGAATGCATCCCAGTGAGCGTCAGTGATGTCATCGCCAATGAGATGGCGGATGGTGACGCTTTCAATAGCTTCACGTCGTTCGCGGCGGATGGTTTTTCTTTTGCGTGATGAAAGCGTTCCGAGAAAATCCTCATAGGATTGATAGCCACGATTGAACCAATGATATTGCTCGCCCATGCGGATCAAATATTCCGTCATGGTGAGGGCCTGGCGGTCGTCCTCCGTTAGAAAATTGACGTGGAGTGAGGACGCGCCCAATTGCGTTGTGACTTGGCGCAATGCAGAGGCAAGGTTGAATTTATAAGACGGTGTCGTCAAAAGACGCGGGCCTTGCGCCGGCGTAAATGGTGCGGCCGATAACAGCTTTGGATAGTAGCGACCACCGGCCCGGGCATAAGCATCGGCCCAATGATGATCGAAGATATATTCCCCCTGGCTATGTCCTTTGAGATAAAGCGGTACAACGCCAACAATGGCACCAGCATCTTCCATCACGAGATGCATGGGTGCCCATCCTGCTTCCGGGGATACAGATTTGGAATCTTCCAACGCCGATAAAAATTCATGGGCGACAAAGGGATTGAAGGCTTGGTCTGATGGATTGGCCAGCGCATTCCATGAGGATGCATCAACATCATCGATAGAGGACACCGTGCGCGCAATAAGGCCATCAGCCCCATCAGCCATGATTATGCAATCTCAAACACGCCGTCGACTTCAACAGCCGCATTCATAGGCAAGCAAGGGGCACCAACGGCCGCGCGAGCATGACGCCCAGCGTCGCCAAAAACCGCGACCATCAAATCAGAAGTCCCGTTCACGACTTTAGGCTGGTCCGAAAAATCATCGGTGCAATTGACAAAGGCACCGAGTTTTACAACGCGTTTCACCCGGCCCAAGTCGCCATCACAAGCCGCTTTGAGTTGGGCGATAAGATTGACGCCGCACGCATGGGCCGCCTCGATACCCCCCTCGAGGTCAACGTCACGTCCAAGTTTCCCGGTGATAAGCCCGTCTGGTCCAATTGATACCTGACCTGAAATGTACACGGTCCCACGAGAGACGACATACGGCACATAGTTGGCCACGGGCGCCACAGGCTCCGGTAAGATTATGCCAAGGTCAGCCAGTTTGTTTTCAATATCGCTCATGCCGTTGTCTTTCATATTGGGTGGTCAAAAGGATCGCTCAAAAGCGGTTGTGGGATCAATATGGGCGTTGTGGTGGTCAATATGCAAGGCAAAGTCACCCGCCGATTCATTTCGATAAACGCTTATTTCATTCCAGTAGTGAATTTGCCCCAAATCAATGCCGCCGTCGCATAATCTTGTATCGCGCCCCCCACTGATTTGTAGAGCGTGATTTCGTCATCAGATATGCGACCCGGATGAGTGCCCGCCGCTAAGTCGCGCAGATCGCCAACAATGGCATCGGGGGGTATGACGCCTTGTTGCAATGGCAAGGCGAGGTCGCCGCATTCATTGGGTGCAGTCTCTTTTGAATCACAAAAGATCGTCGCGCGTTTAACAAGCTCATCGTCGCTTTCACGCATTTCCGGCTTGAACGCACCAACAAGGTCAATATGCGTGCCGGGTTTCAACCATCGCCCAAGGATGAGCGGCTCAGCCGAGAGGGTCGCGCAAGAAATAATGTCGGCTTGGCGCGCTGCGCTTTCCAGATCGTCAGCAACCGCAACAACAACGCCGACTTCTTGCGCGGCATTGGCGATCGCTTCTGCTTTAGCCTTTGAGCGGCCCCACACAAATGTCTTCTTGACTGGGCGCTGTGTTGCGTGGGCGCGGATCATTTGACTAGCAAGAGCCCCGGTACCGACAACGAGGTGGGTGTGGGCATCTTTCCTTGCGAGGTAACGCGTCGCCAATGCTGACGCGCCGGCGGTTCGGCGCGCTGTTAGTGCGGCCCCGTCAAAAGAGGCGAGGGCTTTACCGGTCTTTGCATCCTGCCAGAAATAAATGCCATCGACGGACGGCATGCTTTGTTCTGCGTTATCGGGACAGATCGTGACGATCTTGATGCCAATGGCGCCACCGGCACGCCATGCGGGCATGAGTAGAAGGGTCGCATCGGTACCATCAATATTGGAAATTGTATGATGGTGACGTTGAGGTGCGATCAGGTCGCTAGCATAAGCTTCGGCCAATGCATCAACAATGTCATGATAAGGGGACAGGCGTTGAACGTCGTCTGCAGTAAAATGTTTCATTGTTTTTTCTCTATGACGGGGCGTTGGTGTTTCTTCAAACTTCGGCCAGCATTGATCGCCCCGCGACCAAACTTCTCACGGATATTGTCGATTGCTTTTTCCTGTGCCGCAATGCGTTCCTTGTCTTCGCCAAATAGATCGACCTCGACATGATCACTTGCCGGGGTCAGGTTGGAAAACCCAACCCCAATGAGGCGATAGGCTTTACCGCCCGCCGCATCGTGCAACATGGGTTTTGCCGTTGCAAATAACGTCCGTGCGAGATTTTCAGGGCTTTCAAGAGTTTTGCGTCTAGTGATGGTTTTGAAATCAGCGGACTTTAATTTCAGGGTGACGACCAGCCCTTCAAATTCGCTCGCCTTCATGCGAGCCGAAACCTTTTCACAAAGTTCCCACAAGGTGTCTTCTAGCCATTTGGTGTCCGTAATGTCTTTGTTAAAGGTTGTTTCTGACGAAACACTTTTGGTATTGCGCTCCGGCTTTATGCGCCGTGTGTCGTCACCGCGTGACAGCCGTGCCAAGCGTAACCCCATTTCGCCATAACGCCGCGCAAGGGTGCCCGCATCCATTTGCTGCAAGTGACCAATGGTGGTCAGTCCTTGTGCTTCTAATTTTGCGGCCATGGCTTTGCCGACGCCCCAGATTTTTGTAACGGGCTGGCGCGCCAAAAATTTTCGCGTTTCTGCCTGACCAATGATGGAATAGCCGCTCGGTTTGTCCAGATCGGATGCAATCTTGGCCAAGAACTTATTGTGTGACAGCCCGATGGAGGCCGTGACCCCCAATTCACTCTCGACCCGTGCTTGCAGCCGCGCGAGGGTGACGGCGGGGGGCGCACGATGAATAAGCGATGTGCCGGTGAGGTCCATAAAAGCCTCATCAATCGACAAAGGCTCAACCAAGGGCGTTAAGTCCCGCATCATATGTCGGACCGCGCGACCAACCTCGGCATATTTGTTCATGTTGGGCTTAATCACCACGGCATCGGGGCAGGCTTTGAGCGCTTTAAACATCGGCATGGCCGATTTTACCCCATAGGTTCGGGCCACATAACAGGCGGTGGCGACGACCCCACGGACCCCACCGCCAATTATGACGGGTCTATCCACAAGGCTTGGATCATCACGTTTTTCAACGGCTGCATAAAATGCATCGCAATCGAGATGGGCGATGGACAAGTTACCAAGTTCCGTATGGGTAATGATTCGGATTTCCCCACAGCTTGGGCAGGCGCGAATCGGGCCGCCGGGCGGCGCAGGAAACGTCGCGTAGCATATGCGGCACAGGCCCGTGATGGCGTCAGATTCAATCATTTAACAAAAGGTTACCAGAAAACGCTCAGAAAAAGCGCCCTGGCGGTCGACAGGATAAACATTCGATTAAGACCTTTAGCGCAATACTTACCATCAGCGCGGTTGATTCGGCGTGGTAACGAAGGCCTTGAAGACGATATGATGTCAGCGATGGAAAAGCCTGATATGACGGTGGTCCCAAAAACGGTATTAATCGTTGAGGACAATGAGTTGAACATGAAATTATTTCATGATCTGCTTGAAGTCCAAGGCTACACCATCGTTGAGGCCCGCACGGGACCAGAAGCCCTAAAATTGGCCGATGAACACCGCCCAGACCTTATTTTGATGGATATTCAGCTACCGGAAGTATCGGGGCTGGAAGTCACACAAAAAATTAAAGAAAACCCCGAACTCGATAACATTCCTGTGATTGCTGTGACCGCGTTCGCCATGAAAGGCGACGAAGAGCGGATTCGGCAGGGTGGTTGCGAAGATTATATCGCAAAACCTATCTCAGTTGCCTCATTTCTTGAGAAAGTAAAAAGGTATTTGGATTAGGCTTCACGCTAATCCGAAGTTTAGACCCATGGGGGGTTCTGTATGACGGCACGCGTATTGGTCGTCGATGATCTCGAACCAAATGTTAAATTGCTCGAAGCGAAACTGCGCGCAGAGTATTTTGACGTCATCGGCGCGTATTCCGGTAAGGAAGCCATTGAAAAGGCTGTTGCAGAACAGCCGGACATTATCCTGCTCGATGTGATGATGCCCGGAATGGACGGCATTGAAGCATGTCGTTTGATAAAAAATGCACCAGAGACGATGCATATACCGGTTGTGATGGTCACGGCACTCGATCAGCAAGCAGACCGTGTTGCGGGGCTAGAGGCTGGTGCGGACGACTTTTTGACGAAACCTGTTGAAGATCTGGCGTTGTTTGCGCGTGTGCGCAGTCTGTCACGACTAAAAATGATGACGGACGAATTGCGCGCTAGATACGCGACGGGCCAGGGGCTTGGCGTCGTCGACAATATCAAACTTGATGAATCGGAATCTGAATCACGCATTTTCATTATTGATGACAATGAAGAGCAAACTGATCGGTTGAAAACATCCCTGGGTGAGGGCTACGAAATCGCTTCTGAAAGCGATTCCGAAGTCGCGCTAGGCCGTGTCCGTAGCGGTGATTTCGACCTGATTATCGTAAATCTATCTATCGAGAATATGGATCCATTGCGGCTTTGCTCGTCGATCCGTTCCTTTGAAGAGACACGATTGACCCCCATCCTTGCCGTTGTGCGCCAAGGCGACACGCGCAAACTTGTGCGTGCGCTCGATATTGGGGTGAATGACTATCTGACCCGTCCCGTTGGGCGGAGCGAATTGATGGCCCGTGTCAGCACACAGTTGCGACACAAGTTGTATGTTGATCAGTTGCGTTCGTCCTTTCAGGCAAGTCTTGAAATGGCAGTCACTGATCAACTCACGGGGCTTTATAATCGGCGCTATTTGGCGAGCCATTTATCCGCAATGTTTGATCGTTCGACTTGGACGGAGCGTCCGCTGTCGACAATGATCCTTGATATCGATCACTTCAAACAGATCAACGATACTTATGGACATGATGCCGGGGATGTCGTGCTGAAGGAATTTGCCGATTGTATTGGTAAATCCGTGCGCGGAATTGATCTGGCTTGTCGTTATGGTGGTGAAGAATTCCTCGTTGCTATGCCGGATACGGATCTCGCCTTTGCTGGGATCATTGCGGAGCGGTTGCGACAAGAAATTGCTGCCAAGAAATTTATGATCAATGGTGGGCGCGACACGGTAGAAGTGACCGTGAGTATCGGTATTTCATCGACTGAAAATGGCCCGGATGGTGATACCGCTCAAAAGCTGATCAAGCGCGCTGACGAGGCGCTTTATGAAGCGAAAACGACGGGTCGCAATCGGGTGATCCAAAGCGCGGCTTAAGATCCACTTTTGCCTATTCGCCCATTAAAAAAGCCGCTCCTTGGAGCGGCTTTGGCATTCAATCAAAAGGGTTGATCCTTACTTGATCTTGCCTTCTTTGAATTCGACATGCTTTCTCGCCACCGGATCATATTTCCGTAGAACGAGCTTTTCCGTCATCGTCCGTGTATTCTTCTTGGTGACGTAGAAGAAACCAGTCCCAGCAGTTGAGTTCAGCCGGATTTTGACAGTTGTTGGTTTCGCCATGGGTAACTCCTTGAGGCTGCTTTTATGCAGCGAGCGGGGAACCTACTCAAGCAACCCTTGTTGTCAAGATGAAATGGGCCGTTTCAGGCGTCTGTTTTGTCTTGTGTGCTGGAATCCGCAAATCCGTGCATGCGATTGGCCCATTGCAACCCCACCATAGCCCCTTTGGAGATGGGCAAAAGCCAGAGGGTCGCGATGATAATCAGCGGTAACCAAATCGCGAATTGCAGCCATAAAGCTGGCTCAAAGACTTGTTTTACGGCCAATGCGACGGGGATGAGGATATGCCCGACAATGATTATTGTCAGATAGGGCGGGGCATCATCTGCTTGGTGGCCAGACAAATCGAGGTTGCAAACCCCACATTTTGGTTGGGTCTTGGTGTATCCGGAAAAAACGGCACCTTTTCCGCATTGAGGGCACTTTTTACGCATGCCTCGACCCATGGCTTGAGCCCAAGAGCGCGAATCAGCGATTTCGCCGAAAGTTTCTGTTTTCGTGGTCATCGGCCGGATATGGGGCTCCAGCCCCATGAAATACAACGCGCCCAATTGGCGCGGCCACCCCTATTGGGCGTTCACAGTTAGGTGATGACAGTTGCAACAATCTCTGAGCCAGGTACCACAGCGGCCGGAAATCAACCCATGGGAGATTGGGCATGACAATAGTGAAATGGGCGCTTGCGCTCGGCATTGGTGGCTTTTTGCTGATGTTCGGATTTACAAAGTTTTCGGGCGGTGCCCACATCTTTCCATTGATTGAACTCAAAGCCAGTGGTGCAGGCCTTCCCTTTGCAGAATTGGCTTTTCCCCTTGGCAACTATGCCACCGGGGCGCTTGAGGTCATTGCTGGTGCTTTGCTGATCTTGCCGGCGACGCGCCAGATTGGAACTAAGCTCGCCGTCCTCCCATTTTTGGGGGCAGTCGTATTTCACCTATCGCCATTTCTCGGCATCTCTACACCAACCGGTTTTGCCGATCCAAAACCGGTTGACGTATTGGCCGCGGGTGGACCTTTTGCGCGCACTGATTTTGCCGCGACAGAAACGACAGCTTTATTCATGATCGCGGTGGCCGGGCTCGTTGCCGCGCTTGTCAATCTTATTGTTCAGCGGTCGAACTAACTGCCAAAAACACGGTGGAAAATGACGTCGACATTTTTGGTGTGGTAGGAAATGTCGAATAGGGCCTCCAGCTCAGCTGCAGAGATCTTCGCGACGACTTCCTCATCAGCTTTGAGATTGTCAAGAAAGTGACCTTCGCCGCGCCAGGCTGGCATCGCATTGCGCTGAACCCAACGATAGGATTCCTCACGGGATCCGCCTGCTTGGGTCAGCGCGAGTAAGACACGCTGAGAAAACACAAGCCCGCTCAAGCGCTCAAGATTTTCCTGCATCCGTTCTGGATAGACAAGAAGGTTTTCCATCACGCCCGCCATACGATTAAGGGCAAAGTCGAGATGGATTGTCGCGTCTGGGCAAATCCCCCGCTCAACGGATGAATGCGAAATATCACGCTCGTGCCAAAGGGCGACATTCTCCATGGCGGGCACCACAGTCATGCGCACCAGGCGGGCAAGACCGGTAAGGTTTTCCGTCAGGATTGGATTGCGCTTATGGGGCATGGCCGAGGAGCCTTTTTGGCCCTTTGAGAAGAACTCCTCCACTTCCAAAACCTCTGTGCGCTGTAGATGGCGGATTTCAGTCGCTAATCGCTCAATCGATGAGGCAATGATGCCGAGGGCGCTGAAAAACGCGGCATGACGGTCGCGTGGTATCACTTGGGTTGATACCGGCTCGATGGTCAGCCCCAGCTGTTCCGCGACATGAGCTTCCACCGATGGGTCGCAATTGGCGAATGTGCCAACCGCGCCTGAGATGGCGCAAACAGCGATTTCTTCGCGCGCTGCCTCTAAGCGGCGTTTGCCCCGTTCAAATTCTGTATAAAAACCCGCAAGCTTAACGCCGAAGGTCGTTGGTTCTGCATGGATGCCATGGCTACGACCGACACAGACTGTGTCTTTGTGTTCTTTCGCGCGTTTCTCGAGCGCTGCGAGCACCCGGTCCATGCCAGCCAATAGTAAATCACTCGCCTTGGTAAGCTGCACGGATAAACAGGTGTCGAGCACATCTGATGAGGTCATGCCCTGATGCACATAACGCGCTTCCGGTCCGATCAGCTCTGCCATATGGGTCAGGAAAGCGATGACGTCATGTTTGACTTCGCGCTCAATCTCATCAATCCGATCCGGATCAAATTTCGCATCCCGGCCTTTTTCCCAAATCGTCGCCGCAGCGTCTTTTGGGATAACACCAAGCTCAGCCATACGGTCAGCCGCATGGGCCTCAATCTCAAACCAGATGCGGTATTTGGTTTCTGGTGACCAGATATCGGTCATTTCTGGGCGGGCATATCGAGGGATCATCGGCGTCTCCAAAATTTCAGCCCTGGCCTAGGCGCACGCCTGAAAAATGTCAAAGCGGGCTTGGGGAAATTATGCTCCAAATGGGGCAGGCGGGCCGGTTCTATCATACAGGGACAATCGACGTGCACCGTGCTAACAAATATCCAGGCATATATCGGGGGTAAAAATGCACTGGAACGCAATTCTCATTCTGGCGCTAAGCGTTGCGGTCGCCGCATGCGCCACAGGTTCAAATCACTCTCCAAAACCATTCCAATTCACGCAAACACCAGATGAAATTGATCGTGACGTTGAGCGATTAATTGCTGCAAATGACGTAAAGGGCATCGCCGTTGCGCTGATCGAAGACGGTTCAGTCGTTTACAAAAAAACATACGGCCACCGGATGGTAGAAAAGGATCTGCCGCTTGAACCCGATACAATCATGTATGGGGCATCCCATACCAAAGCGACATTTGCCTATTACGTGATGCAATTGGTCGACGAGGGGCTCGTTGATTTAGACCGTTCGATTGCGGACTACTTGCCAAAGCCATTACCCGACTATGATCGTTGGCGTGACCTTGAAGGGGACGGACGATGGCGGCAACTGACGATGCGCATCCTGCTGAGCCATCGTCCAGGGTTCACCAATTTTCGCTGGTTCGACAAAAATGGCGACTATGACCGAGACGGAAAGCTCGCATTTTATTTTGAACCCGGCAGTCGTTATGCCTATTCAGGCGAAGGGTTTTTGTTAGCTCAGTTCGTGCTTGAAGAAGGATTAGGGCTAGAGCTTGGCGCAGAAATGCAAACTCGGATTTTCGACCGTTTTGACATGCCAAATACATCGATGACGTGGCGCGAAGATTTTAGACAAAACTATGCGCATAATTATTCGCTGACGGGTGAAAATGTCCGTCACCGCGTGTGGGACGAAGCGGGTTCTGCAGGCTCCATGGATACCACATTGGACGATTGGTCGACATTCTTAGCGGCTGTGGTTCGTGGAGAGGGTCTTTCCAAAAGCGCCAAAAAAGAAATGATCAAATCTCAAATTCGCATTCGTTCTGTCACGCAATTTCCGACGATAAGCGAGGAGACAACAGATGCTTATGACGACATTGAGCTTGGTTACGGTCTTGGCTGGGGTGTTTTTACAACGCCGCGCGGACACGCTTTTTTCAAGGAAGGCCATGATGAGGGCACGGCAAACTATGCGCTGTGTATTGAGGATGAAGGCAATTGCATCTTGCTGATGTCAAATAGCGTGCGTGCGGAAGGCATTTTCAAAGAGCTCGTCGATCGCTTATTTGGCGAAACCGGACTGCCCTGGCATTGGGATAATTACATTCCCTATGATTACGAGAGCAATTAATCCATTTTCTAAAGATTAAGATCACCTTTTTCGACAGATCCATCGCTTTCAAGTGTGCCCATGGCCGTGTCACTGACCTGCGGAGGCGCGGTTTTTTCTATCGTACGCGCGCCCCATATCCACCAGCCAATGCCGAGTCCAATAGCAAAGGTTGTCAGAAGTAAAAACCACATATGTGCTGCAAGCCAAATCATAATTTGTCCTGTTTATTCTGACCCATCAGAGATGAGCGTGAATTCAATACGGCGATTTTGGGCCCGGCCACTGGCGTTTGCATTACTCGCAATCGGCGCGCTTTCGCCAAAACCACGGGTTTGTAGACGGCCGCCGTCAACTCCAACGGAGCGGAGATACGTCGCAATCGCATCGGCGCGATAAAGGCTGAGTTGACGGTTGCCCGATGCGCCCCCTTGCGAATCTGTATGCCCAGCAATGACAAGTGTAATATTTGGGCATTCATTCATGCGATCAGCAATGGTCAATAGGTGCGTACGACTAGCGCTATCAATTTCTGACTGTGCGGATGCAAAAGTAATGCTGCTGTCACCAATCGCTTCTTCCAAAATAGGTTGGCAATTCTCTTCGACGTCTTCAGCAATTGACGGCGTTAGGTCCTCGGCCTCTTGCACAATCGACGTATCCATAATTGTCGCATCTGCGGTGGTTGTCTCTTCACTGATGGTGAGGTTGCTATTTTCTGTGTCTGGGATTTCTGTTGGTTGTTGTTCTTCTGGTTGAGGTGTCTGCTCGGCAGGCGGTTCTGATTCATCCATCACGTTTTGGATTGGGTCGATTATCTCGGCGACAGCGACCTCAATAGGGGGTGCTGTTTCTTCCGATAACGAAGCCGTCACAGGGGCTGTGCGTGTATCAACCGCGGTGATACCGCCGACGATCAAACCGCCACCCCAATCCGCATTTTTAATCGCTGCAATGGTTTCATTTTGAATATCAGGTGATGGGGCGGTACCCGTGAGAATCGCCTTTTGTCCATCGACAGTGATTTGGGCCCAATCTCCACCAGTATCGGCGAGGGCATATTCTGCTTGGCGTTGTAGGCGTTGTTGGGCTGCGATTTTTGACCCCGGAAACCAGGATTGGGTGGTCGCGCCGATGCCGATTAAAAAAACGAGCACTAGGCCGACGGCAAATTTCCCCCATGCTGCCATCACGGCGTATTTCCCTTTGGTCTTACCATTCCAGGATAACCTTACCTGATTGGCCGGAGCGCATGATATCAAAGCCTTTTTGGTAGTCATCGATCTTGAAATGATGGGTCAACATCGGGGTTAGGTCTAGGCCAGCTTGCAGCATGGCCCCCATTTTATACCAAGTCTCAAACATGCGGCGACCATAGATGCCTTTGATGTCGAGGCCCTTAAAAATCACTTGATCCCAATCAATCCCGGCACCATTCGGCATGATGCCCAAAAGGGCGATTTTACCCCCATGGTTCATGGTTTCCAGCATCGACTGAAACGCTGATGGGACACCGGACATTTCCAGACCCACATCGAAGCCTTCGGTCATGCCCAATTCTGTCATCACATCCTTAAGCGATTCATTGGCGACATTGACGGCACGCGTTGCCCCCATCTGAGTCGCCAGCCGCAATCGATATTCATTGACGTCGGTGATCACCACATGACGGGCACCGACGAATTTTGCGATGGCTGCCGCCATCACACCAATCGGACCAGCGCCGGTGATCAACACATCTTCGCCGACAAGATCAAAGGCGAGGGCCGTGTGGGTTGCATTGCCATAAGGGTCGAAGATCGCACCCATGTCATCGGAAACAGCATCGGGTAATTTGTAGACGTTGAATGCAGGCACTGAGACATATTCCGCAAAGGAGCCCGGTCGATTGACGCCCACGCCGACAGTATTTCGACAAAGGTGACGTTTGCCCGCCCGACAGTTTCGGCAATAGCCACAAGTCACATGGCCTTCTGCAGAGACACGATCACCAATCGCCATATTGAAATGTTCAAGATGCACTTCTGAGCCGATTTCAACAATCTCGCCAGCAAATTCATGGCCAACAGTCATCGGCACAGGGATCGTTTTCTGCGCCCATTCATCCCAGTTGTAGATATGCACATCAGTGCCGCATATGGCTGATTTTTTGACCTTGATCAAAACGTCATTCGGGCCAATCTCCGGCTTGGTCGTGTCGACCATCCAGATGCCTTCTTCAGATTTTGCTTTCATCAGGGCTTTCATGGGGGCGTTCCTTTTGATGATGGCTTTATTGACGTGCGGTAACGGTGATTTCTGATTGCAAGCGTTCAAATTCCACTGCATTGGCGGCATTGTCACATGAATCAACCAAGCGAAACAAGGAAACGACAATTTCGTCATTATAGTCCGCTGATGACAGAAATGCTTGGCTAAACATCAATGTGCCCACCGGTGAAAAACCGTTTTGAATGAGCCATTGGGGGTCATCTTCATTTTCAATGTCTTCTGCACTGATCTCAAAACAGATGGGACCGTCAGAACGAAAGGCGCTGTTCGGCCAAGTCGCTTCAGCTAGATTGTCATAGTTTGAGGCATTGCTTTGGTCGGCGACAGTCTCGGCGTGGATCATGGCGGCTTCATCATCGCGGATAAAGGCCGCTCTCGAAATCAAAAACGGTGTGTCGTTGAAAACATCTTTGCGGTTGCTCACCGCTGTAAGGCGAAACCCGTCGGCCGCCTTAAACGCGTAATTCAAGCTGTGGGTCGTATGCAGTACGTCGTCAACGATCTCCAGCAATGGCGCTTCCAGTGAACCTTCACTGGTTTCTGGCTCGGCAGTTGACGTTTGTTCCGGCGCACAAGATATCATACATGCCATCAATACTGGCGCGAAGATGATGCGTAGTTGCTGGATCATGATTATTCCCCTTTATTGCTAGACTACCGGCGGTGTATTGGTCCGCCCTAAATGACACCGACTTGTTTACCGGCTTTGATGAACGCCGTCACGGCCTTGTCGACTTGTTCATCCGTATGGGCCGCACACATTTGTGTTCGGATGCGGGCTTTGTCATGGGGTACAACGGGGAATGAGAAAGCGGTCACATAAACCCCTTCCTCCATCAATGCGGCGGCCATTTCGCCGGCTTTGCGTGCATCATAGATCATCACCGGGATAATCGGATGTTCGCCGGGTAATAAATCAAAGCCTGCCTCTGTCATTTGTGCGCGGAAGCGTTCCGCATTGCGGAAGAGTTGTTTGCGCAGCCCATCGCCATCACGCACCAATTCTAGTGTTTTTAGCGTTGCACCGAGGAGTGCAGGCGTGAGCGCATTTGAGAAAAGATAGGGTCGGGCGCGATTGCGTAAAAGGTGGACGACCTCTTTCGTTGCGCAGATATACCCACCCATGCCGCCGCCAAGGGCTTTGCCGAGTGTACCGGTCAGAATATCAACCCGTTTGGCAACACCGCAATGGGCGGGCGCGCCTTCACCATGGGGCCCCATAAAGCCCGTTGCGTGACAATCATCGACCATGACCAATGCGTCAAACTCATCCGCAAGGGCACAAAGTTTATCCAGCTTGGCAATGTAACCGTCCATGGAAAAGACACCATCGGTCACGATGAGTTTTGTACGCGCACCATCGGCATTTGCTTGCTCTAGCTGTTTGCGTAAGTCATCCATATCGGAATTGGCAAAGCGATAGCGTTTGGCTTTACAAAGGCGCACGCCATCAATGATTGATGCATGGTTGAGAGCGTCGGAAATGATCGCATCTTCTTTTCCAAGTAGGGGTTCAAACACACCGCCATTGGCATCGAAACATGCGGCGAACAAAATAGAATCTTCATAGCCGAGGAAGTTCGCGATTTCTTTTTCAACGCGTCGATGCAAATCGGTCGTGCCGCAAATGAACCGGACCGATGCCATGCCAAACCCATATTCATCCATGGTGGATTTAGCCGCCGCAACGATCTCTGGGTGATCGGCGAGTCCTAAATAATTATTGGCGCAGAAATTGAGAACACGCACGGTTTTACCATTATGATTGACCTCTATTTCCGGCCCTTGCGGTGAAGTGATCTGACGCTCAATCTTCTCAAGTCCTTGTTCGCGCAAATCGGCGAGGGTGGCGTCTATCCGGCTGTAGAATTCATCGCGCATGGCAAGTCCCTTAATTGGTGATGGCGCATGGTTTGACAGCGATAGCCAAGGCCGTCAATTGCCGGAATTGCCTCCTTTTTTCATTGATGTAGCGGCTAATGCTTGCATTGAACCTGATCAATCTGCGAGACTCAGCAGGGTTTGGGTCGCGTATTCATATCAAAAATGAGGATGGTATTATGACAACCAATCGACGAGATTTACTACGCGGGGCGGCCTTTACAGGCATGGTTGCTGGCGCGGGATCGTTGGCTGCGTGTGACGCGCGGGCACCGTCAATGACAGACGGTACCGCGAATACCTCTACTGATGGGATAACAAGAACAACCCTCGTCGAGGCAGAGAAGCTGCAAAGTCTTTCCTTCACGGACGCTGAACGGGCTTTGATGCTCGACGATCTAGAGGGGCGACTTTCACAGCTCGCACTCTTGCGTGAAATCGAGATGCCAAATGACCTGGCGCCTGCGCTCACTTTCAATCCGAAGCTACCAGGCAAATCCGTTGGGTCGCAGAAAAATTCTCTTAGCCTGTCACCTGTCCCCGAAGCGCCGCTGCCTGACAATGATCATGACATCGCTTTTGCAAGCATTGCGCAACAAGGCGCTTGGTTGCGGGCGGGTGTGATTACGAGCGCCGCGCTAACAGAAATTTATCTCGATCGAATAGCGGAACATGATGATCGCCTGAACGCTTATATCACGGTCACGCCTGAGGTCGCGCGCGAACAAGCATTTAAAGCGGACGCAGATTTTCGCGACGGGCGCGACCGCGGCCCTTTACACGGTATTCCTTACGGCTTGAAAGATCTGGCGGATACGAATGGTATCAAAACCACATGGGGCGCGACCCCGTTTAAAGATCGCATTCCAGATAACGACGCAGAGGTTGTGCGGAAACTAAATCGTGCTGGCGCGGTGATGTTGGGCAAAACCTCGTGCGGCGCCATCGCCTATGGGGATTTATGGTTTGGCGCACGAACGCGCAATCCGTGGAATCCCGAAGAAGGCTCATCCGGTTCCAGTGCGGGTTCCGCTTCAGCTATGGCCGCAGGCTTATGCAGCTTTGCCATTGGTACAGAAACACTTGGGTCGATTGTCTCACCGTCTGAGCGATGCGGCGCAACAGGGTTGCGTCCAACTTTTGGCCGTGTGTCACGGGCTGGCTTTATGGCGCTTTGCTGGTCGCTGGATAAGGTGGGTCCGATCTGTCGACGGGTGGAGGACACCGCCGCGGTTCTGTCCGCGATCAATGGCTATGATGCAGATGATCCGGGGGCCGCTCGGGTCGGTTTTTCTTACGCCGCGCAAAGCGATGTTTCATCCATGACAGTTGGTTATGTACCAGCATGGTTTGAAGACGGTGATGCGGTCGATCGCAAAGCGCTTGACGCGATGCGGTCATTGGGTGTGACGTTGAAAGAGTTTGCGTGGCCCGATTATGATTTTTCAATTCTTCGCGACGCGGTTGTGGTTGAAGCGGCCGCTGCGTTTTCAGAGCTCACCTTATCTGACCGTGATGACGAACTTGTTTGGCAAGAAGGGGCCGCATGGCCCAATAGCTGGCGCAAGGCAAGATTTGTCTCGGCGGTTGACTATGTGCAGGGTGATCGTTTGCGCCGCAAACTAATGCAGGACATTGGTGCCGCTTTCGAAGGGTTTGATGCGTTGGTCGGACCGCATTTTGCTGGCGGAGTGTTGTTGGCCACAAACATGACGGGCCATCCGCAATTGGCGTTACGCGCTGGTTACGCGCAAACACCTGTGCGCAGACGCGGTGGTGGACCGCTAGGGGATTCGACAGCAGGAGTGGGCGGTGTCGAGACATTCCGCACACCACGTGGCGTCAGTCTTTGGGGTGATCTATTCCAAGAAGGCAAAATCATCGCGCTTGGGGCGGCACTTGAAGCCGCCCTCGGGGTTACGGATGATCGTCCGCCAGGGTTTTAAAGGAACCGCGCGACAACTTCCTTGTAAGAACGAGAAAGCTTCAATTCCTGTCCGCCTTCAAGGATAAGGAAATACTCCCCATTGGAATGCGGGTGGAGTTCCTTGACCTTTTGCACATTTACAATCGCGGACCGGTGGACACGTTGAAAACGTGATGGGTCCAATGTTTGTTGGAGCGCCTTCATGGTCTCGCGAATGATGTGGGTTTTGCCACCGGCATGGATGCACATATAATCGCCAGCGGCATCGATCCATTCGATCTCGTCAGCCATAAGCACAACAACTTTAGAGCCGTCTTTGAATGAAAGGCGTTCTGCGTAGCGTTGTTTGTTTGTCCATTCAGGATCATTGATCAATTCTTTGATCCGATCTCTGTCGTCGTCAGACAATGATGCAAGAAGCTCGACCAATTGGGATTCGCGATTTTCCGCCGCTTTTGATTTCATTGCTTTACGGACGCGATCAATCGCATCTTGTAAGCGTTCTTCCTCAACTGGTTTCACAATGTAATCGAGTGCATTGGCTTCAAATGCATCAATCGCATATTTGTCATAGGCCGTGACGAACACGAAAAATGGTGCTGGCCCACCGATCAGGGCGCGTACCACACCGAAACCATCGATCCCTGGCATTTGGATGTCCAGGAACACCAAATCCGGTGTATGTGCTCTGATCTCCTTGACCGCTTCGCGTCCATTGGCGCATTCGGCAACGATTTCGATTTCAGGAAACGCTGCGAGACGTAATTTCAATCCGCGTAGCGCTAAGGGTTCGTCATCAACGATAATTACCCGTATTTTTTCGTCTGTCATTTTAGCCCCGTGTTTCGAAGGGAATTCTCAGGCAAACACATAAACCGGTTGGATCAACATGGTTAAGGTTGAATTCGCTTCTGTCTTGATAAAGATATTTCAGACGGTCACGCATATTGACCAAGCCAACTCCGGTAGTGGCTTGACGTAACAGTTCTGATGGATCGTCAGGTGCGCTTGGCCCGTTGTCGCACACCTCCATACACAACATATTGCCTTTACGTTTTGCGGTGATGGTGATGATCCCACCACCTTCCATTTGGGCAATCGCATATTTGATCGCATTTTCGATTGCGGGCTGCAGAATACGCGACGGTACGCGCGCATCCACGACATCATCGTCAATATTGAAATTGACGGTTAGCCTGTCTCCAAATCGTGTTTTCTCGATCTCAAGGTAAAGCTTTAGGGCGCGAATTTCTTCCGCCAGAGAAGTTTTTTGCAAGGGGTCGCTATCGAGTGAATAACGCAAAAATGCCGAAAGCTGCGTCAACATGGAATTGGCTTGCTTGCCATCTTGCTCGAGCACCAATGTGGAAATGGCATTCAATGTATTGAATAGAAAATGTGGGTTGAGCTGATAACGCAACATCTTCAACTGCGCTTGGTCGGCGAGGCGCGCTGACAATACGGTGCGTTCCATTTCATTGCGCAGGTTCAAGTAATAATTGACGCCAAAATAAAACCCGGCCCATGAGCCAAGGAGAAACAGGTTCACGGGCACATCAGGGACAAGCAGGAGAAGGTAATTTGTTGTATTGAACGCGGCACCGCGCGTATCCATCCAGGCATTACCAAACAAAATACCAAATGTTTGGGCTTTCATCCCGGACATCAGGAAAGCCATGAAGATAGTCGCTGTGATGGCGATCAAAAGCAGCAATGCGGGGCCTTGTCGGCGCGCAAACCGATAAATGGGTCTAGCAAAAATCGTTGTCGTCAAAAAACCAATCAGCGACGACGCCACAGAATAGAGCAGCGAGTCGGTTGAACGGCCGGCCACAAATGTTGAAACGCTCAAGACATGCAAAAAGAAGAAGCCAATCCATCCGGCGCTTTGTAGCATCCAGAACATGCGGTCTTTGCTCGCGAACAGCCAGTTCATCCACCGTCGTGGACGACCACCGCCCTCAACAAACGGACCGGCGTCTGAAGTCGTCAAATCAACTGATGTCATGGGCGCTCGCTCATCATTGATCATAGGTTGAAACCTGTTGTGGCCGCAAAACAAGTCTATCTGCGGCGAACAGCCCCTTCGCTGCGGTTAATTGGGTCGATTTGGTCCATTTAAAGTGAATGGTAACGCTATTCGCCCAGAGACAAAAGCCGCACATCACCGCCTGCTGCTGTCGTATTAACGGTTAATGTCCGCTCTGTTGCAAAACGCCATGCTTCATCTTGGCTTGATAGGAGCGGAATGATGGCCCCTTGGCGTTCCGATAAGAGGGTGCGTAGTGCTTGGAAACTGACCTCGCTACCATCGCTTACGACCACATCGATACGCTCGTCACACAGCAATGCCGTCGATGCATCGTCGATCAGATTAAAGACGGCTTTCGGGGCATTGGCTTCAGCAAGGGCTGTGACAATGTCCTCAGCACCCTCTTGCTTAATGGCAATGACGCTGTTGCTAGCACTCAAGGCAATAAGCGTTTGGGTGATGAAGGAATCGCGATCACCGCCACCAAGACACAAAACAATACCGCGGCCTTTCAGCTTGAGCGTGTTGGCTTCGCCGGTGGGCCCTGGAAGTTCAGTATTGCTATTGAGCGCTAAGACGGCTGCTTTGATATCATTTCGTCGTGCACCAGAAAGGGTTGGGATGGCGTCAACGACCTTCGGCATGATTTCAGCACGCGGTGCCGTGCTCCATCCATGGCGCGCTTTATGAGCATCCGATAGGACGGTTTCTTCGCCGGCTGATAATGCGCGTTCGCCGATCGCAAGGTCAGCGCCGGGCGTACGCAAAGGGCGTTTTACGAGGGCGCGGAGGTAATGTGGTCCACCCGCTTTTGGGCCGGTGCCAGACAAGCCTTCGCCACCGAATGGTTGGACGCCGACAACCGCACCAATTTGATTGCGATTGACATAGACATTACCGATGCAAGCCCGTTGCGAAATCGAATGCATGGTTTCATCGATGCGGCTGTGAATGCCCATCGTCAGGCCAAACCCAAGCGCATTGATGTCGTCGATCAAGTTTTCAAGTTTTGCGGCTTTGAAACGCACCAAGTGGAGCAGGGGCCCAAAGGTTTCTTGTTTCAAATCACTGATCGATGATATCTCAAATGCCATAGGTCGAATGAAGGTGCCGCCAAGGTCGTCGGCAAAATCCGGTGCGCTTGCAATCAATCGCGCTGAATTTTGTAAGCGATCGACTTCATTTTGAATATTGTCCCGCGCTTCTTCATCAATGACAGGCCCGACGTCGGTGACCAGTTTTGACGGGTCACCAACGGACAATTCCGCCATAGCACCGGAAAGCATTTCAATGAAACGATCCGCAATGTCTTCTTGAACGCATACCAGGCGACAGGCTGAACACCGTTGCCCAGCACTTTGAAAGGCGGAATCAACGGTGTCAGTGACCGCTTGTTCGAGGAGTGCGGTTGAATCAACGATCATCGCATTGATCCCCCCCGTTTCCGCAATCAATGCCGCATCATGTTTACCGCTTTTCGCTAAGCTGCGATTGATCGATTGAGCAACGGGTGTTGAGCCAGTGAAGATCACGCCTTTGATGGCGGGGTGTTCGACCAAGGGCGCACCAACGGATGGTCCATCGCCATAGACGATCTGCATCACATCGGTAGGCACGCCAGCCATATGTAATAGACGCACCGCCTCTGCAGCGATGGATGGAGTTTGTTCCGCCGGTTTTGCAATGACAGCGTTACCAGCAGCTAAGGCCGCACAAACCTGGCCCAAGAAAATCGCCAAAGGAAAATTCCAAGGGGAAATACAAGCGACCACCCCTAACGGTTCACCGACCAATGAATCAGAACGATCCGCATAGTAACGCAGGAAGTCCACGGCCTCGCGCACTTCCGCAATGGCATCGGGGATGTTTTTGCCCGCTTCTTGCGTGGCGATGCGCATAAAATTATCGGCGTTATCTTCCAATAGATCTGCGGCGCGACGCAAGATATTGCCGCGATCGTCACGTGCTTGCCAATCGGGTTGATGCTTTTGTGCTTCTGCACAGGCCGCATCCAATTCGGCTTTTGTTGATGCTTTTACGCAGCCATTAATCAATCCGGTGGTTGGATTTTTAATAGCCATCAGGGTTGGGTCTTGGTCGAGCTGTTTTTTCGTTGAGGCTTGATTGGCCTCGAAATGTTCTGACACCACAGTTTCTAAATGTGCGGCCATCGGGGGGTGGGTTTCGTCCCAACCTTTTGATGCCAAGCGTTCGCCATTGAGATGGTCACGCGGTGCGGGGATTGCGGGGTTAGCAAAAATCTCAAGTGCTTCGAGCTCATCAATAGGGTCCGCGACGATATCGTCCACAGACAAATCTGGATCGATCAGCTGATTGACGAAGGAAGAGTTCGCACCGTTTTCCAAAAGGCGACGCACAAGATACGGCAACAACTCTTTGTGTCCGCCAACCGGCGCATAAATACGCGAGCGTGCGCCGCTTTTAAGGAGATTGTCGTGCAAAGCCTCGCCCATGCCGTGCAGACGCTGAAGTTCATAATCCTCACACCCATTGGCCATGGCCTGCACCATGGTTGCGGTTAGGGCGTTGTGGGTAGCAAATTGAGGAAAGAATACATCCGTGGCGTCGAACAGTTTTTTGGCGCAGGCGATATAGTTCACATCGGTCAAAACTTTGCGCGTGAAAACAGGGTAGCTTTCAAGGCCCATCACTTGAGCGCGTTTGATTTCGGAATCCCAATAAGCCCCTTTGACGAGACGCACCATGATCTTGCGGTTGGTTTCCCGCGCCAAGGCCGCCAGCCAGTCCAGTACATAACCAGCCCGTCTTTGGTAAGCTTGCACAACGACGCCAAAGCCATTCCAATCGGCGAGGTCTGGGTCGCGCATCAATCGCTCAATAAGGTCGAGGGAAAGATCTAAGCGATCAGCTTCCTCTGCATCAATATTGAAACCCATATTGGCGATCTTCGCATTCATGGCCAATTCGCGCACACGCTCGCCCAACTCTTTGAGGACGCGTTCTTTTTTTCCATATTCATAGCGTGGATGCAGGGCGGAGAGTTTGACGGAAATGCCTGGATTATCAGCGGCACGTTCATGGGAAGAATACCCCCCGATCGCCGCGATCGCATTTTTATAATCGCCAAAATATTTCAGTGCATCAGCATCGGTGTGTGCCGCTTCTCCCAGCATGTCGAAGGAAAAGCTATATCCTTTTGAGGCGAACTTTTTGGCATTGTTCATCGCTTCATCGATGTCTTCGCCAAGAACGAAATGTTCCCCCATAATTCTCATGGCTTGCCCGACCGAGGCGCGGATGACCGGCTCGCCAAGTTTGTCGAGGACCGACTTGGTGGCGGCCGCCATTTTTCCAAGGGGGTCGTTGGCCTCTACATCATCAAGCCAGGCGGCGGTGAGCATCAGTGCGCGGGTCGAAAAATTGACGAGGGGGAATGGGCTTTTGCCTTTGTGGGACGACCAGTCACCGGCCTCGATCTTGTCTTCAATTAAGGCGTCAGCGGTGGCGGCGTCTGGCGTGCGCAGCAAAGCCTCGGCGAGGCGCATCAATGTCACGCCTTCGGCGGTGGAAAGGCCATATTCCTGGAGGAATTTGTCAATCAGACCGGAACGCTCGGCGCTTGCGCGCGCCTGGGCCACGAATTCGCCCGCTCGGGCTTGAGCCTCTCCACGGGTTTTGCTGTCTAAACCAGTGCTTGCCGGGAGCGTTGCGGCGATCGTCGCCTCTTCGGTCAGATAGTGCTCGCGAATGGTCTCCCGCATGGACTGAAGTGATGCCGCAGGTTGCATGGTCGTGTCCTCGTCAATCAGATGTTTTGAGATGTCCGATTAGCCTGTTGTTGGGCTCGTGTCATTCCCTTCTTAAGCCGCACCCCGCCTGGGCCCGGGGCGGGGATTTTTGGCCGGATTGGTGCACTGCATTACAACATTGCGCTGGGCCATTCCGCCCCCTAACTAAGGCGGGCAGGTTAGGGCGCATTCCCGCCCAACAAACGAAATTCAAGCTGAAAGGACGCTCCGATGACGGAAGCCTATGTTTATGATTGTGTCCGCACCCCGCGCGGCAAAGGTAAAGCCGATGGTGCGCTCCATGAAATCACGCCCGTGGCTTTGTCCACACAGGTGCTCGAAGCGCTGCGAGACCGCAATGACCTAGACGCCAGCCTGGTCGAAGATGTGGCCTTTGGCTGTGTTTCGCCAGTAGGCGAGCAAGGTGCCGTGGTCACTCGTACGGCCGTCTTGAATGCCGGCTATCCAGAGACGACGTCGGGCATCCAGGTTAATCGCTTTTGTGCCTCTGGTCTGGAAGCGGTCAATATCGCAGCGGCAAAGGTCAAAGCCGGCGAAGCCGATATGACCGTCGGTGGCGGTGTTGAATCGATGAGCCGCGTGCCCATGGGTTCAGACGGCGGTGCATGGCCAACGGATCCGTCGACAGCGTTTAAAACATATTTTGTCCCACAAGGTGTTTCTGCAGATTTGATTGCCACGAAATACGGATTTTCACGCGACGATGTGGATGCCTATGCGGTTGAAAGCCAAAAGCGCGCAGCAAAATCTTGGGATGAAAAGCGTTTTTCAAAATCCATTATGCCGGTGAAAGATGTGATTGGCGCGACAGTCCTCGATCATGACGAGACTGTGCGTGCGAACACTGACATGCAATCACTGGGCGCACTGAACCCATCATTCACCATGATGGGTGAGAATTTTGGGTTCGACGCTGTAGCGATGCAAAAATACGCAGAGTTCGAAAAGATCAACCACGTGCACCACGCTGGTAACTCTTCCGGTATCGTCGACGGCGCAGCTGCGGTGTTGATCGGCAATGAAGAAGCGGGCAAGAAAGCGGGCTTGAAACCCCGTGCGCGTATCCGGGCGATGGCGTCGATTGGTTCAGAGCCAACCATCATGCTGACCGGCCCTGAATTTGCCGCGAAGAAAGCACTGGCCCGCGCGGGTATGGACGCCAAAGATATCGATCTGTGGGAACTCAACGAAGCGTTTGCTTCAGTGGTTTTGCGTTTCATGCAGTCACTCGACATTGATCACTCAGATATCAACGTCAATGGCGGCGCAATCGCAATGGGACACCCCCTTGGTGCAACCGGCGCGATGATTTTCGGCACC
>JAJFGD010000061.1 GCA_021776315.1 Hyphococcus sp.
ACCCACATAATGTCGAAGGTATTGTCGGCACACTCACCGCAGAACAGTTAGCCCGGCTACCCAATATTCCGGGCGTTGCGGAAGTCGAAGAACGTCGCCGCGTTTCTACACGCATTGAAATTCGGGAAGGTTTATGGTTTCCGGCGACGCTATTTGTCGTTGAAGATTTTGATAACGTCAGAATTGATAAATTTGAACCCGAATCTGGTCAGTGGCCGGCGCGTGAAAACGAAATTCTTATTGAAAGAGACGGGCGTTTCTTCCTCCAAGCAGCATTGGGAACAGTGCTCAACGTTCGACTCCCCACTGGTGAGACGACAACTTTGGATTATGTTGGTCAGGTTCATGATGCTGGCCAAGCCCCGTCGCGGATGGAGCGGCAAATATATGGATATATTACCCGTGAAACTTATAATGCTTGGTCTCTTCCCGATCAGAAAACTCGCGTCTTAATGACAGTTGACGAAGCTGTAGTCGGCCAGTCCGCCGCAGCAGCAGGCCCTCATGGAGCGGCCCCTGATGCACCAGATGTTTATGCCGCCAACCATCTCGCGCCGGTCATGGAATATATGGAAGTTGAGTTTGTCTCCGCCGCGGTCAATGACACAACACAACATCCACACGAATTCCAGATGAAATCAATCGTGAGCTTGTTTTCGGGTCTGTTGATCACGGCGTTGGTCCTTTGCGGGGCCCTTAGTGTCAATCTGATTGACTCAATTTTGACCGCAGAGGTTCGCAATATCGGCATCATGAAAGCGCTCGGTGCGCGTAGTGGCAAAATCTTTAGGAGCTACCTGCTTAGCATGGGATTGCTAGGTGGCATCGCTGCACTGATTGGCCTGAGTTTTTCCCTTAACATTGGACGACAAACTGCGCAATTCGTTTCCAGCATTCTAAACTTTGAATTGCTTACACAAAGCAATCCACTATGGCTTGCTCCAGCAGTTGTTGGCCTCAGTCTTGTCATTCCCCTGACTTTGGCGGCATGGCGTGTGAACCAAGCAATTAAAAAACCGGTTCGCGAAGCGCTTCAAAATGACGACCATATCGAACAGGATGGGGGACAGCTATTGGCATCTAAAATTGTTCGGTGGATGCCGTTGTTGCCGCGAACAGCTTTAAGAAATCTTTTTCGATCTCCGCGTCGATCGTTGTTGACGGTAATTCTTGTTGTCATCGGCATGGTTTCATTTTTGATGGCTGCCAATATTCGCAGTTCACTTTTGGATACTGTCGATGCAGTGAAACGGTCTCAATTATCAAATGTGCAGGCTTATTTCAAAGACCCAGTGGTACCGGCGGAAATGTCGGATTGGTTATCTCGTTACAACGAAATTGATCGTTTAGAATTCCGCAATGCGCGCTCAAGCAGGCTATTGGAAGTGGGCTCATTTGTTGGTCGTTCGCAACTTGTCAGTTTTTTGCCTGCGGAAAACACCATGTTAAATCCAGATTTGATGGCAGGTGAGTGGATCGACCAGGACAGACTCGCTGGAATCGTTGTCAGCAACCTGATTTATCTCGAGTCAGATGATGTTGAGATTGGGTCTGTTTTTGACCTTGAAGTAGACGGAAACCGCGTTGCCGTAACTGTCATTGGCGTTATCAAAGAATTTGGTGGCGGTGCAATCTATGCGCCAGAAAGTCTCGCGAACGAGTTGGGCATTGATATGCAAACAAGGAACGGAGTATTTATTCGCCTTCGAAATCAATCACCACAAACGCAAGCACGGTTTAGCCGACAATTAGAAGCGGATCTAATTGCTGCTGGAAACAATATGTCCGCGGTACGTACAACCAGCAACCTGGAATTAGTTGTGGAAGGACATCTCGACATCATTGCTAGGGTTCTGGAAATTGTTGCGGCAGTTATGCTCACAGTTTCATTTTTAGGTCTGGCAAGCGCAACAAGTGTCAATGTGATCGAAAGGAACCGTGAAACAGGTGTGCTCAAAGCAATAGGGGGAAGTAGCGGAACTGTTCGTAGGATATTTGTCTGGGAATCGGTGTTCATTGCTATCGCTGGATGGGGCGTTGCAATCTTGCTCGCGCCAATTCCTAGTAAATTCGTTTCAACGGTTTTCGGTATGGTGATCGTGCAATATCCATTCAATTACGAAGCGTCTTATTGGGCGATGCCGGGCGCATTGCTTGTCGGGCTTGTAATCGCGATTGTTGCCAGCTGGGTGCCAGCCCATACGGCTACTCGAAAATCAATTCGTGCTGCGGTGCAGAGCGTTTAAGAAAACGCGTTGTGCCCTCAGTGACTCAAAGGTGGAATTGGTATAATCCCCAATCTAGTTCTAGATCGACACAACTCCAAAAAAAGTAACCGCACTTAGCAATACTTGCTTAGTACGGTTACATGCTAAACATTTTTTGGCAGAGTAAAGACGTTGGTGGCCTTTCGTACTTCATCACTGATGAATTGCGAAGCAGCCTTTACCCGTGAACGTTCGCGCATATCCGCATGAGTGACGAGCCAGAATTCTCGCGCGAGGCGGATTCGGTCAGGCAATATTGGCATTAAGCCCTCATAAAGATGGGCGATAAAGGTCGGTAGGATGCAAAGTCCAGAACCGGCTAGCGTCGCACCGAGCTGTGCCACCAGGTTGTTGCTACCAAAATTCGTTTCAATATGCGGGTGTACGTTTTGAATGTAATCAAGCTCTGGCGCGTATAACAAATCATCGATGTAACCGATGAATCGATGGTTGGTTAAATCTTCTTCATTTGAGATAGGTGCATGTGTTTGTAAATAATCGTGAGAAGCAAACAAGCATAATTCAAAATCGACGAGCTTTCGTGCGAACAATCTACCTCCACTAGGGCGGCTGAGAACTATGGCCAGGTCAGCCTCGCGTTTTGATAAGCTCACCAGGTTCGGGCTGGCAACAAGCTCAACCTTTAGATCGTTATACTGATCGATTAATCCTTGCAGGCGCGGTGCCAAAAAATAGCTGCCAAACCCTTCCGGGGCACCAATGCGAATCTTTCCCGATAGAGCAGCGTCAACACCGCCGATTTCTTCCGCCGCGCCAATTGCTAGTCGTTCCATATTTTCGGCCATAGCGAGCAGTTTCTCGCCCTGGGCGGTGATGGCGTAGCCGCGTGGACTGCGGTCGAACAGCGTGGTTTTCAGTTCGGATTCAAGGCGGGCGATTTTGCGTGAAATCGTGGCGTGATCAGTTTTAAGACGTGCGGCTGCGGCAGTCAGCCGACCGGTTCTGGCTACGGCCAGAAATACTCGCAAATGGTCCCAATTGAAGTCAGATCCGGTATGAGTATTTTTGAACAATGATTTTTTCATAATAGGGGTTTTAACGCAGACCTACCCATGGCACACGCTGCACTGCAACATCGCACTTTTTCTTCAGGAACGACCCCATGGCCTTTGATTCTAAACCCGCTGAACTACAAATTGCTGACACTGCCGACACTGTCTCAGCACCATTTGACGCCGTTACGAAGCCTGCCAAAGGCTGGGCCAGCGCCAATCCAGATGCGGCAATGGCCTATCTTTATGTCGTTCAGCAGGACGAAGATGGTCTCATTCAGGAAATTCTGAGCGCTTAATTAAACTGCTCGCTCATGGGCATCCTGCCCATGCACGGACCACACTCTCGAAATTACAAGGTAAGAAGATGTCTGAGATCAAAACCAACCCATGGATGACGATGCCGGCAGCGCCCGATATGGACGCCGTCAGTGAGACTTGGCGTCGGGTGATCAACAATGCCGTTGGTGCGAGTTTTTCGACCTTAGATCGCGCGCGCGCAGGGCAGGTGCCAGCAGCTTATGACCCGACAGCACCGATTAGGTCTATTGTAGATTTTAACCTTGGATTGATGTCGAGCCCAGCAACTCTCGCGAAAGCCCAAATGCGTGCGATGAATGATTGGAGCGAATTTTTCTACAATCAGTCTCGCCGTGCTGCAGGCATTGACGTCGAGACTTCGATTAACCCGGAGCGTGGTGATCGACGGTTTTCCGATCCATCTTGGCAAGATGATCCGTTTTTCTCTGCGCTAAAAGAGGCCTATCTTCTTTCTGCGCGTTCGATGGTTGATCTTGTTGCTGACAATGATGGGGTTGATGACGATACCCGCACGCGGGTCGACTTTTTCATCCGTCAATTTTTGAACGCTGTCGCACCGACAAATTTTGCCAGTTCAAATCCTGCCGTTTTACGCAAAACCATAGAAAGTCACGGGCTGAATCTTTTGGGCGGGCTCGCTAATCTTTTAGAAGACTATGCGGCACCTGATGCCTGGATTGCACGCCGTCAAGGCGACGCGTTTGAAGTTGGCAAGGATATCGCTGCCACCCAAGGCTCAGTCGTCTTTCAAAATGAATTGATGCAGCTCATTCAATATGCGCCCGCGACACAAGACGTTTACAAACGTCCGATGCTTTATGTGCCACCATTGGTCAATAAATATTACCTGATGGACCTGAAGCCAGGTTCTAGCCTTTTCAAATGGCTGATTGATCAGGGGCACACGGTTTTCGCAATCTCTTGGATTAACCCTGGCCCAGAGCTTCAAGACAAGGATTTCGGGGATTACGTTTTGGAAGGTCCGATTGCAGCCCTTGATGCGATTGAGAAAGCAACCGGAGAGCGTCAGGTTGATTTGTTTTCTTTCTGTATGGGCGGTGCGCTTGCTTCTGCTTCACTTTCGTACCTTCATGAAACTGGTGATGCTGACCGGGTTGCCTCTGCAACAATGATGGCAATGATGATCGACAATGGTGACCTCGGTGAGTGGTCAACGTTTGTTGAAGAAAGCCAGGTCGATGCGTTTAATGCGCATATTGAAGCCAAGGGTATCATCGCTGGCGATGACCTAAAGAAACTTTTCAGTGTTGTGCGTGCGAATGATTTGATTTGGTCATCTGTGGTTGATCATTATCTTCTTGATCGCACGGCACCGGCGTCTGACCTGATGCATTGGTTTGCTGATGGTGCGAATATGACCCGCGCTTTTCTGGCGACGTGGTCACAAGATGTATTGCAAGAGAACAAGCTTTGCGTCCCAGGTGGCATCAAGGTGGGCGATGTTGCGCTCGACCTGAGTAAGGTGAAAACGCCGATCTTCAACTTAGCCCTTAAGGACGATCATGTGGCGGGTTGGCAGGCTGTTTATCGCAATGGCACCCATTTTGGCGGTCCTGTTCGTTTTGTGCTCGGTGGTTCGGGGCATAATGCTGGGATCATCAACCCACCGTCACGCAACAAGCATGGGTTTTGGTTGAACGATCAAGATTCCAACAAAGATGTTGCTTCTGACGCCTGGCTTGATGGTGCGGAAAAGAACGAAGGCTCTTGGTGGCCGACTTGGCAAGAATGGTTGACGACTGAAGCGTTAGGTCAAGATCGGGTATCAGCTCGGGTACCCGGTGGCGGAAACTTGAAAGTGCTGGAAGCAGCACCGGGTTCTTATATGCTTGGCTAATGATGCCTGGCCCCTTTGGCTTTGGTCGCGGAGGGCTTTAATGAAAATCGCGACTGTAAAACAGCTTCTTTGCTTGCTCACGTGGGTGGCGTGCACCGGTTCCATATCGGGCGTGCTGTTCGCGCTGTAATGTGATGGTTATGTCTTCAGAGGATGACGGCTGCAGACGCTCTTGAGGGCCAGTGCGACCGTCAGCAGCAGGGCGTTTGACTTCATCAGCGTTATCGATGGCGGGATCAATCATGTCGCTAACATTTGCAGGGTTTCCAAGAGTGTCGAGAAGGTAGGAAAGGTCATCGATGTGATGTGCGATGATATGCGTCACGGCACCTTCACGTTGAAGCCGGCCACGGATGCGAACAAGTCGGCCGGTCATCACTTCCTTACGGAATTTTTCAAATGTCTTGGGCCATACGATAATATTGGAAACGAATGTATGATCTTCCAGGGTTAGGAAGATGACACCGCTTGCTGTACCGGGGCGCTGGCGCGTAATGACGAGGCCGGCAACGCTGATCCATTTTCTGTCGGGGGTTTCGCGCAAATTGCGGGCTTCGCAAAATGCGCCAAGGTCCGTGCGTAACAGAGAAACGGGATGCTTGCGAAGTGTGAGGCGTGTTGAAACATAATCTTCGAACACCTCCTCTTTCAGATGCATCTTTGGTAATGCGGCTGGGCTATTAGGTAAGCCTTCGCCATCTTGTTCAAAAAGCGGTAGGGGTTTGTCACCACCAAGGGCTTTGACATCCCACAGTGCTTCGCGTTGGGATAATCCGTATTCGGCAAAGGCATCAGCACCCGCAAGCTTTTCAAGGGCAGGACGGCTAAGGCCTGCACGACGCCAAACATCATCGATGGTTCTATAACCATTGCCACGCGCTGCTGCGAGCCAAAGGCCGTCTTCTTCAACAAACCCTTTGATTTGTCGAAACCCAAGTCGCACGGCGAGGGTGCCATCACCATCAAGCTCAAGCACAGTGTCCCAATAGCTGCGCTCAACACAAATAGGATAGACTTTAACATCATGCATGCGCGCATCGCGTACGATTTGTGCGGGAGCGTAAAACCCCATTGGTTGAGAGTTTAGCAAGGCACAGCAAAAAACCTCTGGATGATGACATTTAATCCAAGATGATGCGTAAACGAGCAGGGCAAAGCTTGCTGCGTGGCTTTCCGGAAAGCCATAACTTGAAAAACCTTGAAGCTGTTTGAAACAGTTCTCGGCAAACTCTGATTTGTATCCGCGGGAGAGACAACCTTCAATAAACCTGGTTTTAAAATCCTCAACAGCACCTTCC
>JAJFGD010000062.1 GCA_021776315.1 Hyphococcus sp.
AACTCGTTGGTCTGAGCGACGCCAAATTAAAGCGGCCATTTAAGGTTGGGTTTTCTGGCGGCGAGAGAAAGCGGATGGAAATGTTGCAATTGGCGATGTTTGAACCGCGTTTTGCCATTATGGATGAAACGGATTCGGGTCTTGATATTGATGCGCTGAAAATGGTGGGCGAAGTCGTGAATTCGCTTCGTGGTCCTGCCCGTGGGTTCCTGGTGATTACCCATTACCAACGGCTCCTTGAATATATTAAGCCTGATGCTGTTCACGTGTTGGCGGCAGGGCGGATTGTGAAATCCGGCGGCCCCGAGCTTGCAGCTGAACTCGAAACGTCGGGCTACGATCAATTTATTGAGGCTGCATAACGATGAGCAGTAGTCTCCTTATCAATCCAACGGCATTGGAAGCAGGGCTAGAAGCCGCGATGGCTGCGCGAACAAGTGCGAGCGATACGCAGCGTGCTGCGTTTCAGCGTTATGCCAAGCTTGGTATGCCGCACCGCCGTGTCGAAGGGTGGAAATGGTCTGACTTTCACGCGGCGATCCGGAATACTCAGCCAGCAAATGACGTCGGCGGTGAAGCTGTCATTTCACCGTCAGTGTTTGCCGGCCTAGACCCGATAGAATTTCGTATCGTCGATGGGCGAATTGAATTGCCTGAAAACGATGTCGTTGAAGGTTTGGAATTTGGCATTATTGATGCAGCATCTACGGACCCCGATTTTGATGATCACAGTATTGCAGCGCTTAATGTAGCCATGACCAGCAAGGCGCTCGGCTTTAAGACAGAGAAGGGCGCGAACATAACACGACCGCTTTTAATCCGGCACATCAACACGGGAACGGCACCGGTATTTTCGCAAGTTCTTGCCAAAGCAGACATGGAAAGCCAGTTAACCGTTATCGAATGTTTTGAGGGGCAAGCGCCTTATCATTCGGCGATGTTCCACATCGCTGTGCGCGATGGGGCCGTATTTGATCGATATGTATTGCAAGATACGGATGCCGAATCTGTTACCCATGGATTTTTGGGCATCATGGTGGGTGAAGGGGCGAAGTTTCACCAAGCAAGCCTTTCAACTGGCGGGCGCTTGTGTCGGCATGAGACCCATGTCCTCTATCCTGCGAAAAAAGCTCAAAGCGAGATTTTAAGCGCAGCGCTTGTTTCTGGTGATCGTCACACAGATTTTACGACCAATGTCCTTCACAAAGGTGAGGCTTGTGAAACACGCCAGTTGCACAAAGGCGTTGCACGCGACCGTGGCAAAAACATTTTTCAAGGAAAATTTCATGTTGAGCGTAGCGCTCAACAAACCGACGCTCAAATGATCGCGAATGCCTTGTTGCTTTCCGATATGGCTGAGGCAAACCACAAACCTGAACTGGAAATCTATGCCGATGACGTCGAGTGCGCGCATGGATCGACTTCAGGTGCACTTGATGATGATGCATTGTTTTATTTGCGCCAGCGGGGCCTCGATGAACATGCGGCGCGGACTTTACTGATCGAGGCATTCCTAGGCGAAGTGACTGATCGGATTGAAAATGACAGTGTTAGTAGTGTTTTCCAAGCGCGCATAAATGAATGGCTTGGCGACGCATGAGTAAGCAATCACCAGCATCATCATTGGACATCGAGTTGCTCCGTGCTGAATTTCCGATTTTGTCACGCGAAATTCACAGCAAGCCGCTGGTCTATCTCGATAGCGCCGCGTCAGCCCAAAAACCAAACGCCGTAATCGATGCGATGAAAAGTGCGATGGAGCAATCCTATGCGAATGTGCACCGGGGACTGCACCAACTATCTAATGAAGCGACAACTGCGTTTGAGCAGGCCCGAAAAACCACGGCCCAGTTTTTGAATGCAGCCTCGGAAGATGAGATTGTCTTCACCAGCGGCGGGACCGATGCGTTTAACCTCGTTTCTTATGCCATGGGGGCATCGGAAATTGGCGAAGGGGATGAGATCATCCTTTCAATAATGGAGCACCACTCAAATATCGTCCCATGGCATTTGTTGCGAGAGCGCAAAGGTGCAGTGTTGAAATGGCTTGATGTCTCTGATGACGGGGAAATTGATCTTGATGCATATCGCGCCATGTTCACTTCGCGCACAAAATTGGTGGCCATTTCACACATGTCGAATGTGCTTGGCGCGCCAACGCCAGCCAAAGAACTATCTAAGATTGCCCATGAATATGGTGCAAAAATACTGTTCGACGGATGTCAGGCGGCCGTACATGGCAGTGTCGATGTGCGCGACATTGATTGTGATTTCTACGTGGTTACCGGGCACAAGCTTTATGGCCCGACGGGCATTGGTATTCTATACGGTAAAAAGTCGGCACTTGATGCATTGCCCCCGTTTAAAGGCGGTGGGGAAATGATCGATATCGTTACCACCGAGGGTGTCACCTACAATGATCCACCCCATCGGTTTGAAGCTGGGACGCCACCAATTCTAGAATCGATTGGTCTTGGTGCCGCATTAGGTTGGATGCAAGACAAGGGCGTCGAAGCCATTGAAGCACATGAAGCACACCTTAGAGATCATGTTCTCGAAGAATTGACCAAGTTGAATTTTGTGCGCGTTTTTGGTCGAGCATCGAACAAAGCGCCGATCATTGCTTTCTCGGTTGATGGGGCTCATCCCCATGACGTTTCTGCGATTCTTGATCGGACTGGCGTTGCGGTGCGCGCCGGTCATCATTGTGCGCAGCCCCTGATGAAACGATTGGGCGTCAGTGCGACCAGCCGTGCGTCATTTGCCGCATATAACACCCACGAAGATGTGGAGGCCCTGATTGCCGGTCTTCACAAAACCCATCAAATGTTTGGTTAAGAAGAGTTATGGAAGAACAACGCGATATCATTGATGTGAAGGCTAACGAGCCGGTTGAAGAAAATGCCCAAGCAGAAACCTCGGGAGGCTCGTCCATCCCAACGGAGGAGCTGGAGCGTATCACGGCGGACATTATTCGGTCTTTAAAGACGGTTTATGACCCGGAGATTCCGGTTGATATTTATGAATTAGGCCTCATCTATAAGGTCGACCTTAATGACGATCGGTTATTGACTGTTGATATGACGCTGACGGCACCAGGATGCCCCGTGGCTGGCGAAATGCCAGGTTGGGTCGAAGGCGCTGTCAGGGGCGTCGAAGGTGTTGAGGACGTAAAGGTCGAAATGACGTTTGATCCGCCTTGGACACCCGAGAAAATGTCAGATGAGGCGAAACTTGAATTGGGATGGTTATAGCCATGGCACGACCGAGACCAAAGGTTGTCACGCTTACAGATGAAGCGGCAACACGTATGAGCGAGATCATGTCAGGTGCCGATGAAGATTTTATCGGTGTTAAGATTGGCGTGAAAAACGGTGGTTGTGCCGGCATGGAATATACAATGGACTACGCTACAGAAGCGGGGCCGCTTGATGAAATCGTAGAAGAGAACGGCATTCAAATCTTGATCGACCCCAAGGCGATATTGTTCCTCATTGGGACACAGATTGATTTTGTCACTGAAAAATTGTCGCAGCGCTTTGTCTTCAACAATCCAAACCAGACGGATGCGTGCGGGTGTGGGGAAAGCGTAACGATTATTCCGCAAAAGCTGGATGCATAACGATCTCAAAAGCTAGCTAAGGCCGTTCTAAAAATATTTCCGATACATGCAAAAACGCCCTGATCCAATTATTGGATCGGACCAAGGTGTTTCCGGTTTATTTTTAGTCGAGACGCAAGAAAACCGCGAAAGCGAGAGAGTGAAAACCACCTCAGCCGCTTATTAGCAAATGCAGCGGTTTACGCCGCACCTGCTTGTTTTTCTTCGTCGCTGTTTTCTTGAGCGTTAGCCTGTGTATCCGCTTCCGTGAAAACGCGATTGCGTCCAGCATTTTTAGCGGCATAGAGGCAGGCATCTGCGCGTTCAATAAAGCCTTCGGCTGAATCTTCGTCAGTAAATCCTGCAATGCCCATAGACATTGTTACGGTGCCTAGGCTTTCATCAGTACGACGTTTCTTCAAGCGCCGTGATTCGACGGCTTGGCGAATTTTGTTGGCCAACAACTGAGCATTTTCGACGCTAGTATCTGGCAAAACAATGGCAAATTCTTCGCCGCCATATCGGGCGAGGAGGTCTTTACCTTTTACGTTTGAATTCATCACTTCAGCGACAAGACGTAGAACCTGGTCACCCGTAGTGTGGCCCCATTTATCGTTGAAGCTCTTGAAGTGGTCGATATCAGAAATGACCAAAGCAAGCTCTTGGCCTTCTTCTTTGGCCGCCGCCATGTGTTCTTCTAGGAACTGATCAAACTTGGCTCGGTTGGCGACGCCAGTCAGCGCGTCTTTCATGGCCTCAGCTTGGATGTTTTCAACACTGACACGAAGGGAGTTGATTTCGCTTGTGGACTCAGCAAGTCGTGATTCAAGCTGTTCATTTTGAGCGCGCATATTTTGCGCGACGGACATGACGCCTTCTAGCAGCGCCCCAACAGCAGGAAATTCTTCAGTAGACTGTCGCAACTGACCGGATAAATCGGTTAGTTTTTCATTGTGATCGATCGTATTTTCACCAGTTTTCTCAATGACGTCGTAAAGATCGGTCACTTCCGATTCAAAGCGGGTCATTAGATCAATGACGTTTTTTGAAAGATCCGCATGCTGGATATAGTCTTTGTAGAGTTTATCTACTGTCGACTGATTGATCTTCCCATTTTCGTCAAGCGCGCTTTGAATATCACGTGAAAGGTCAGGTGTGCGACCTTCTACATGTTCATACCACAATTCATAGTTTTGCGGTGTCGCCGAAAGGCCAATTTGTTTTAAGGCACCAAGTGCCATCTCACCGATGCGATGTGTACTGCTGGCTTTTCTGGCCATTGGATATTCCCCCTAGCTTCTGAGAACGTGTCATCTCATTCGGGGGGAACCTAAGATATTACGGTAAACGATTAGCTAAACTGCACAATCGGAATGCGCTGGTAACTAATCAAAAGTAATAATTAATGGATGGTTATCCTTAGATCCCACGGGTCATGAATTCAGGAACGTGATCTCCAAGGCCAACCACCTTTTCATTTTGCGGCTCACGTCGTCGCGAAGGTTTCGCGTCTGACCGCTTGCGTCGCGGTGTCGGCGGCGCTTCTGCCGTCTCGGCACTTTCTTTTGGCGCTTCTATTGTTGGTTCTGGCTTAGATTTCGTTCGCTGATTCCGTGAGTTCTTTTGATCGGGCTTGGTGCTTCGTCGGCCGCGTCCACTGGGGTTCTCCTCGAAAAACCTAGTGAAATCGAGTGCCTCAATCTCTTCTGCGCCCGTAGTCTTCAAAATAGCATCGTAATGTTTGCTATCGGTTGGGGTTACCAACATCATAGCTGCCCCTTTTAGTCCCGCCCGTCCTGTGCGCCCAATGCGGTGGACATAGTCGTCAGAATGGATAGGAACATCGTAGTTAAACACATGACTAACCGCCGGGATGTCAAGACCGCGAGCAGCTACATCGGAAGCAACTAAGAATTGGATTTCATTGTTGCGAAACTTTTCCAGAGTTTCCATCCGGAATGCTTGTGCCAAATCACCGTGAAGTGGGCGGGCATTGAAACCATGTTTCTGCAGCGATTTCGCAACGATATCGACGGTGGACTTACGATTACAGAAGATGATGCCGTTCTTAACGTCATCATGACTAATCAACTCGCGCAACGCGTGTCGTTTTAACTTGTCATCTTTTGTCGGGACACGAACAATACGTTGCGTAATTGTATCTGCCGTAGTCGCTGGCTTTGATACTTCTACGCGTGCCGGAGCGTGCAGGAACTGGTCGGTTATACGCTGAATTTCTGGTGGCATTGTAGCGGAGAAAAATAGCGTCTGACGTGTCATAGGCGTCAGTTTGAAAATCTTTTCGATATCGGGAATGAACCCCATGTCGAGCATGCGATCGGCTTCATCGACGACCATAACTTCAATGCCATTGAGCAACAATCGGCCACGTTCGAAGTGATCAAGCAAACGGCCTGGTGTTGCGATCAACACATCCACGCCACGGGTGAGCTTGGCATCCTGATCACCAAACGAAACGCCACCAATCAGCAATGCCATTGAAAGCTTGTGGTTGGCCCCATATTTTTCGAAATTTTCAGAAACCTGGGCCGCAAGTTCACGGGTCGGTGCAAGAACAAGGCTGCGTGGCATTCGCGCTTTGGCGCGCCCTTTGGCCAGGCGCTGGATCATGGGAAGCGTGAATGACGCTGTCTTGCCCGTTCCGGTCTGGGCAATTCCCAACACATCGCGGCCTTCTAACGCCGGAGGAACAGCTTCTTTCTGGATGGGTGTAGGGGTCTCGTAGCCTGACTTGGCAATAGCTTCGAGAAGTTTCGGCTCAAGGCCGAGATCGGCAAAGGACATTCAGTCTCCGTAGTGATTGTGTCCGGACGCTAAGCCAGGATTTGTGGCTAAGATGTCGGGTTTGGTAAACCGGCGGGCTAGTTGTTTGTCAACGCCCCGCTCTTCCGCCATTTGGAAACGATGCGTCATCTGGCAATGCAGTTTGCGGTGTCTATTAGCGCTGGCGTCTTATCGTGGGACCGTCCGGTAGGTTGGTCGATAGCGCGCGCTGCATCGCAACATTGCTGGGTCGGAAGTAGGTGGCTTTCGAATTAATGTCAATGATTTGGCAGTGTTTTGCGCCATTTGGAGGCTAGTCTGTGGGTGAGATGTGACCTAAACTCATCACATGATCAGACTAGGGCCGATTTCAATTGCTATTATTGCGATGTCTACTGGCGCCGCCGGTGAGGCGCATGCTGATGAAAAATTCAACAAAGGCACGTGTACACTAAATGGGTTTCCGCTCTACGGGAATGTGCAAGTCGCCGAGAGTTTTCCCGATCTAAAGGTGCAAATTGTAGACAGTTTTCCAGACCTAAAAGTGGAAGTGGTGGAAAGTTTTCCTGATGAT
>JAJFGD010000063.1 GCA_021776315.1 Hyphococcus sp.
AGTATGATTCGGCAAAGTCACTCTTGGCGGACGCCGACGCAGGCAAGTACCATTTAGAAACGTAATATAAGCACTCTCGCAGATCGATCATGCGCACTTATTGCACCGGCTGCAAACCCTACTTGCAAACCCACTGATAATTTATTGTTTTAATTGGTATATCTTCGGGAGTGGTAGGCCCTAGGGGAATCGAACCCCTCTTTCCAGGTTGAAAACCTGGCGTCCTAACCGATAGACGAAGGGCCCGTGATCGGTCCGCCAATGGTACGGCGAGGGCGCTGTATATGCGACCAACAACGGACCATGCAAGCCCCTTTCGTACTCTATTTTCGGTTTTTCACATTGCTTTGGCCACATCGACGATCTGAAGCTGTCCACTATTGCCCCCGCGCCAATCATCAGCCTTGATTTTTCCGACCACATTCAGCCGTTCACCTGACTTTAGCATGTCACCCAAAGGCTCTCCTTCGGCCCGAAAAGCGATGGCGCGAACGCTTTCTCCGCCGTCAGAGGCGAAGGTCACGGAGAGATGATTCTGGCCAACGGTTTTCACATAATCAGGGCGTAGATTTGCAATTACAAAGACAGGCTCCGGGTTGCCTTGGCCATATGGTCCGGCCTTTCCCACCATCTCAGCGAATGATTTGCTCACTGCCCCAGGAGCCACAACACCATCAACATGGCGCAGCTGGTTTTGGCGGGCAATCACAACATCTTGCCTAAGCATGCTGTTAAGGCGTGTCCGGACGGTTTCAATGTTTGGCGCTGCAACAGTCAGCCCTGCCGCCATTGCGTGACCACCACCTGCCATCAAAACATCATCATTATTCAGTGAACCAACCGCCGCGCCCAAATCGACGCCTGTAATTGAACGGCCTGACCCCTTACCAATCTCGCCATCAATTGAAATTATTATGGTCGGGCGATCATATATTTCTTTAACGCGGCCCGCGACGATACCAATGACACCAGGATGCCACCCTTCTCCCGCCGCAACGATGACATTGTCTTGATGTAGCTTTTGGGTTTCGATCATTCGAATTGCATCAGCTTGCACGGCTGCTTCGATTTCTTGGCGGTGAGCATTCATCACGTGAAGGCGTTCTGCGAGTTCTTTGCATTTTGTATGGTCGGTACTCGTCATCAGCTCAAAGGCCAAACGCGCATGACCTATTCGACCAGCCGCATTGATCCGTGGCCCCAATAAAAACCCAAGGTGATAGGTTGAAAGTGGCCCCTTCATGCCGGCCCGTTCCCCGAGCGCGGTCAAACCGAGGTTACCGCCCATGCCGAGAACCTTTAGACCTTGCAAAACCAAAACCCGGGTCAGACCCGTTAAAGACATCACGTCACATACAAGACCGAGTGCCGTTAGATCCAACAAGCCTCGAATGTCCGGTTCGGTTTTACCTTTAAACCACCCAGCGTCGCGTAGCCGTCGGTTCAGCGCCACCACCGCCATAAAGGCAACGCCAGCAGCGGATAGGTTTGTCAGCCCGGAAACATCATCCGGACGGTTTGGGTTGATGACGGCCGTGGCACCTTTTGGGGGCGGCCCATTCATCAAATGATGGTCCAGCACGACAAGATCGATACCTTCTGCGGCAGCCGCTTCAATCGGGTCATGGGCCGAAGCACCACAATCAACCGTGATAATCAGCGAGGCGCCATCTTTGTTTAGCGCGCGAAAAGCACCAATAGACGGTCCATACCCTTCTGTGATCCGGTCGGGCAGATAAACAAGTAGGGGTAATCCGATTGCGTCAAAATACCGTTTCAAGATTGCGGCAGCTGTCGTGCCGTCGACGTCATAGTCGCCAAAAACGCCGACCTGTTCCCCATCGACAATCGCTTTCGCGATGCGCGCTGATCCAATTTCCATGTCTTGCATCACGAACGGATCGGGCATTTCGTTGCGCAAAGAGGGGTTTAAATAAGCCTCAATGTGATCATGAGATTGCCCACGTGACGCAAGAATTCTTGCAAGCACCGGGTCAAGGTTGCATTTTTGTTCAATGGTGAGCGCTTCACGAAGATCTGTTTCGCGCAATTGCCATTTTCGCCCCGATGCCGATGGCCCCATCTTCGGTAGTGCGATATCTTCCAATACGTCGCCACGACGTGAGACAGGTTCCGTTTGGATAATCATATCCTCAGCATGTTTTTATTAGGTCAATCGGCTCTCTTTGAAGACAACAGTCCACCGCTCCGAGCGTCATAGCGGTTGCTATTCTCGTTTCGTCCGGGCGCGCACATAACGAACCGTTCCGGTACGAGAGCGCATCACCACTGTATGCGTACTGACAAATCCAGGTTCCCATTTGACCCCGTCAAGCATTGATCCACTGGTGACACCTGTCGCTGCAAAAATCACATCACCCGACGCCAAATCAAATAGGCCATATTTTTTGTTGAAATCAGTGATGCCAGATCGTTCCGCACGAGCGCGCTCTTCGTCATTGCGGAAAACCAACCGCCCTTGCATTTGACCGCCAACACAACGCAATGCCGCGGCCGCTAGCACACCTTCTGGCGCGCCGCCCGTTCCAACATAAAGATCAATGCCGGTAGAGGCTTCAGTTGTGTGAAAAACGCCCGCGACATCGCCATCTGGAATTAGAAACACGCGCGAGCCCATTTTGCGGGCCCCATCAATCAAAGGTTGGTGGCGTTCGCGATCCAAAATGCACAAGGTAATTTCGGAAGGGTCCACCGATTTTTCCTTCGCGAGAGCCGCAATGTTTTCTTCAAGCGGTGCATCCAGATCGATAACACCATCTGAATAACCGGGCCCACAAGCAATCTTGTCCATATAGACATCCGGTGAATGCAACAACGACCCCCCTTGCGCCATGGCGACAACGGCTAGTGCATTCGACATTGCTTTCGCGGTGAGTGTGGTGCCTTCTAAAGGGTCTAACGCAATATCAATTTTAGGACCATTTCCCGTGCCAACCTTTTCACCGATGTAAAGCATCGGCGCTTCGTCGCGCTCACCCTCACCGATGACCACGGTGCCATCCATTTCAAGCTTATTAAACGCAGCTCGCAATGCCGTAACGGCTTCTTGGTCAGCACCTTCTTTGTCCCCGCGACCAATCATGGTTGATGCTGCCACCGCGGCTGCTTCGGTACAACGCCCAACCTCCATCGTCAGTACGCGGTCCAGATAAGGTTCGTCAGATGGCGTCGTCATAATCAATCTTTCTGCTATTTTTTTTATCGGTATGAATTTTTATTGGTCTTTGCGCGGCACCGGCATCGGATCCCTCCGCTCGGCACGGGCTGAAACGGCATCACGCTCAAACATCTCATCAAGCTCATCACGCTGCTCGGGCAAGAGGATAGCATCCTCTGTTTCCGCAATTGCTTGCGCCCGTTCTGCCTCAACAGCCTCGTTTATCGTGTCCCGAGAATCTTCAAGCAGATTGGTTTGGTTTGCCACCCAGCGACTACTTCGCTTTTGTGGGCGATCTTTTTCTGAAGGAGTTTGTGAAAGGTCAGGGTATTCCGCGTCGGATGCCACAGTTTGCGCATCCAAAATTTCCTGGATCGCAGGGTTAGGTGGCTTCTCACTGGCGATATCTTCATATTTGACCAAGCCAGGCGGGGCAAAACGGGCGAGTTCCAGACTGGAGCACCCAGTCCCCGCCAAAACGGCCGTGCCGAGAAAAAACACCAGTGGATATCTTACATCACTCACAAGAGCGTCCTATAGGTTAAGCTGTTCCCTTTAAACCCTCATCCGGTGCCATGACGCAAGAAGCAGACAAGCCCAAACCGCCGAAAAAGCGAAAAGCCACGAGCAAAAAGGC
>JAJFGD010000064.1 GCA_021776315.1 Hyphococcus sp.
ATGTGCCGACGCGAAAGACGTGGCTCGTAACTTTAAGTTTTTCCAATAGGGACTTAACGAATGTAGAGTAACGGCCATAACCATAAAGAACGACATTGCCGTAATCATTCATGTAAACTTGATCCGCATTGGCCGCCAATAGATATTGATCCTGGCTGTAATAATCGCCTACCGCTGTGACAGGCTTTCCGCTCTCCTTAAAGTCGCGAAGTTCATCAGCGATATAGTGAAGTTTACTGGCGCTACTCGCCGGGACCTGCATACGACCAAGGTCAAGCACAAGACCTTTGATACGGTCATCGGTCTTAGCTTCGCGAATCACCCGTACGACATCGTGCACTTCAATTTCTTGTGGCTCGTTTCGACCATAAGCTTCTTCAATCAAAATCTGAAAAGGATCTTCTTCTTCCGCCAATTCAACGAGTACACCATTCGGATTAAGAACGAGGGCCGCGCCATCTGGGATGGAGACTTGGATTTTGTCGTTGTTACCGCCAACGCCATTACTGATGCTAACCAAAATGCCGACAAAGGCGAGCATGACGAATAAACCGATAATCCCTTGGATCAGCAGTAAAAAACCGATCATGAGCTTGCCAAAGCCCTTAACAAAACCCCAAACCGACATGCGTGAATCACTTTCAGACACAAAGCGCCCCTTTTCCTACTAAACTGCGACCGCCACTAAACCGGTCATAAATTATATGCATCGCGAAATGCACTTTTTGTTCTGGCCCCTCAGCCCAAGGCATAGATAAATCCATTATGCACCTTGGAGATGACAGCATGGTAAAGAAATTGGGCCCTAGACCGCAAGGGGCAAGAGTTTTGCGACAATCCGTGTGAATTCCTTGCCAAGCGGTTTTTTTACCGGCATTCAGCCATGCTATCAGAAATTCCGTCCAGAAAAGAAACACTTGAGCCTATGACCGACGCGACGCCTGACCAGGATATATTGCAGCAATTTGACGAGATTTCGGCGAAATTCGCCCAAGCCCGTGAAAATTTAGGGAAAATCGTGTTTGGCCAGAATGAGGTCATCGAACTGACCCTGGCAACGCTGGCTGCTGGCGGCCATGGGCTTTTGGTGGGGGCACCGGGCCTGGCCAAGACATTATTGGTCACTTCAGTGGCGGATTTACTAGGTCTTTCGGAAAAAAGGGTCCAATTCACCCCTGATCTTATGCCTGGAGATGTCTTGGGCTCCGAAGTGCTCGAAGAGACTTCGGACGGTAAACGCGCCTTCCGATTCATTCCCGGCCCCGTCTTTTGCCAGCTGTTGATGGCCGATGAAATCAATCGTGCCAGCCCGCGGACCCAGTCGGCGCTGTTGCAAGCAATGCAAGAGCGACATGTCACTGTTGCAGGTGCACGTCACGATTTGCCTGAACCATTTCACGTTCTTGCGACCCAGAACCCTATCGAGCAGGAAGGGACCTATCCCCTGCCCGAAGCGCAACTTGATCGCTTCTTGTTGCAGATCAATGTCACCTATCCCGACCTTGATTCGGAACGCCAAATGTTGGCGCAGACGACCGGTGTTGAGGATGTCACCGTCGAACCCGTCATGACCCGTGATGATTTGATCGCCGCACAAGCGCTAATCCGGCAAATGCCAATTGGTGAAAACATTGTAGAAATGATTTTGAAATTGGTACGCCAAGCTCGTCCCGACGAGGCCGCGAGTGAGCGCGTACGTTCCCTAGTTGCGTGGGGACCGGGACCACGTGCCAGCCAGGCATTTTCATTGGTGGCGCGCGCTATGGCGCTGATCGATGGTCGCCATGCTCCATCGATCGATGATATCCGTCGATTGGCCAAGCCAGTATTACGACACCGAATGGCATTAAATTTTGCGGCGCGATCTGAAGGGCTCGATACGGATCAATTTATTGACGAACTCCTCGCGGGTGTAGAGTAACCGCAACAAAGGACGTAAAGCACCGCTGATGATAGCGCCGAGCGATCAACCAACAATTCGTCATGCCGCGGAGGATGCTGCCGCGCTTTTTCCTGCGCTGTTGGTCGAAGCAGATCGCATTGCCCAAACCGTCGCGGCTGGCCTTCATGGACGACGCCGAGCGGGTCCGGGCGAGACTTTTTGGCAGCATCGTCCATATGCTTTTGGTGACCCCGTCTCTGTCATTGATTGGCGCCAATCTGCTCGCGCTGCGGACCGTCTTTATATTCGTCAAAATGAATGGGAAGCTGCGGCCGCTGTTTATCTATGGCGTGATCCGTCCCAGTCACTAGACTTTTCATCCTTGCCCGCATTGCCGTCAAAACGACAACGCGCCGATGTCTTGTCGGTCGCCCTTACAATTCTTTTATCGCAAGCCGGTGAGCGTATTGGCATATTGGGCGAAGAACGTCGCCCTTTCCATGGGCGCAATGCACCCTCTCGGCTTCTGGAAGCCTTGCACATAGACGCCTTTGATAATGAACGATCCACACCGCCGCCGGCCCATCTACCACCAGGTGCCCGTGTGGTTTTGTTCAGCGATTTTTTCGCCGACATGGATGCGCTTGGTAAATCTGTTGGCGCGATCGCGGCAGCGGGCGCGACGGGCACGCTTTTCCAAATTTGTGATCCTGCCGAAGAAGATTTCCCGTATCAGGGTCGGGTTGAGTTCAAAGATCTGGAAAGCAACGACCGGATTATATTTGGTGAGACCGGATCGATAGAACGTGACTATCGCGAAAAATTTACGGCACACAGAGATGCACTCACCAATTTGGCGCGTGCTGCTGGGTGGACACTCGTCACCCACCGTACAGACAAACCAGCACAAACAGCGTTACTTTCACTTTATACGGCATTGGGCGATGCACGGCTTTGGACCTGACCCATGTTGAATGCTTTGTCATTTACATCCCCCCTGATCCTCGCTGCGCTATTAGCGCTGCCAGTTCTTTGGTGGCTATTGCGGGCAACCCCGCCTTCTCCCAAGACGGTCAAATTTCCTGCTTTCGTTATTCTACGCCAACTCAAATCAACATCCGAGACACCTGACCGGACACCATGGTGGTTGTTGCTTTTGCGTTTGCTCTTAGCCGGCTTCATCATCATCGGCCTTGCAGGCCCCATATTGAATGCCCCACCGCCTGCGCCGGGAGCAGGACCGATCATGCTCGTTATTGATGATAGTTGGGCCGCGGCATCAAATTGGCGCGCGCGTCGTGAAATGATGTCAGAGGCTGCGGCCCAAGCGGCCCAGTCAGACCGCGAAGTTTATTTGGTGACAACGTCACCGCAAGCCGTGCCCACTGCGATAAATCCTGTGACCGGGGAAGAACTTCGCAATATCGCTAACAATTTGACGCCGACACCGTTCGCTGCTGACCGAGCAGGAACCGCGGCGCGTCTCTACAGTTTTCGAGAAAGCATATCGCTGAATGAATTTGATGTACGTTGGCTCAGCGACGGCCTTGCCAGTGCCGAAGATGTTTCTTTCCACAATGGATTAAAAGAGTTTGGATCAGTCAGTGTTTTTAAAGAAGCACGCCCAAATTTAACAATCCTGCGACCCATCGGCCCCGGAGAAGATGGCCCTGAATACCGGGTTGAGCGTTTATCCACTGTTGGCGAGTGGCAGAGCGATCTCACCGCAACGGCGCGCGACGGTCGTGAAATTACGCGAATGACGATGGCGATGAAGGATGGCGAAAGCACGTTTGATACAACATTATCGCTACCTCTTGCCTTACGCAACGAAGTGTCAATCGTTCGCCTCGAAAACGCCTCCTCCGTCAGCGGCATTCAGTTGGTCGATGCGCGCGACCGGCAAGCATTGGTGGGGCTTGCCTCAAATGCAGATCAAACTCGCAATAGCTTACTTTCTGGTGCGCACTATCTTCGCGAAGCCCTTAATCCCTACACAGAGATAATAACAGACTCGCTTGATGCAATGTTGCGGTCTGATGTTTCTGTTATCATTTTAGATGATGTCGGTACATTGCGGGCAACGGACAATGAGGCGCTGACACAATGGGTGGAACGCGGCGGTGTGTTGATCCGTTTTGCCGGTCCTATTCTTGCCGAAGCTGCACAAGATCGCGTGCCTGCATTACTACCAGTTCGCCTTCGCGGCGGCGGCCGTGCCTTTGGTGGGGCACTGACATGGGAGACGCCCCAACCCCTCGATCCATTTCCGGAAGATGGCCCTTTTGCCGGTTTGACCGAACCTGATGATGTTTTTGTACGCCGCCAAGTGTTGGCACAACCAGGCGGCGAGACAACGGAGCGAACCTGGGCAAGGCTGGCTGATGGCACCCCTTTGGTAACCGGCGAGCGACGTGGTAACGGCGTTGTCGTGTTGTTCCATGTCACTGCAACACCGCAATGGTCGGACTTACCGGTCTCACAAATCTTTATCGATATGTTGCGACGATTGACCTTTCTTTCGGCCCTTGGTCCAGAGACAACGGAAACATCCGAGGAAACCCGATATCCCGCGCTTCGATTATTGGACGGGTTTGGCCGACTACGCGCCCCAACAGATGACGACAATGCACTCACGGCAGCGGAACTCAATGGCCCTGCCAGCCCAAACCGGCATCCAGGTTTCTATGGCGCCGCCGAAGCCCCTCTCGCTTTAAACGCCATCGATTTGGAAACGGGGCTCGAGCCACTTACCTTACCCGGCACCGCCATTCTCCCCTACACTGCAGAACCACCGCAGCGACTTGGGGCACCTTTGTTTTTGATTGCTGGCCTTTTCTTGCTCTTGGACGGACTGGCAACACTATGGGTCGGCGGCAAACTTCGTTTCAATATGGCCGCCATTGCAATTGCGACCATGGTTTCGATGAGTCTTTTCTCGAGTGACCCTGCCTTCGCGCAGCCTTTGGACCCTGAAATTGACCAGACAGCGATCGACGCCGCGCTTGAAACGCGACTGGCCTTTGTGAAAACCGGCGAACGATCTGTAGACGATTTATCCTCGCAAGCCCTCGCCGCACTTAGCCGCGAACTTTATCGGCGTACATCGATTGAGCCTGCACCACCGGCAATTGTTGATCTGGAAACGGATGACTTGTCCTTATACCCATTCTTATATTGGCCAATTCTGCCCGGTGCCGATGTGCCATCGGACCAAGCGCTTGCCAATGTCGAAAACTTTATGCGTTTCGGTGGATTGATTTTGTTTGATACACGCGACGATGAACGCGCCGTCGGAGCCGGGTCGACACCCGAAGCGCAAGCATTACAACGCATTCTCTCTCAACTTGACGTGCCCCCCTTGTCCGCGGTTGAAGCTGGCCATGTGTTGTTGCGATCATTTTATCTCATGGACGAACTGCAAGGGCGCGTCAGCAACAATCCAGTTTGGGTCCAGGCTGATCAAACAACCGCCAATGACGGCGTAACACCGATCATCATTGGTGGCCGTGATTGGGCTGGCGTCTGGGCAACGGATGAGTTGGGGCGGCCGGTCCGCGCCGTGCCACGCGGCGGCGAGCGAACCCGAGAGCTCGCCTATCGCGCTGGCGTCAACATGGTGATGGTCGCGTTCACGGGAAACTATAAATCCGATCAGGTACACACCCCAATCTTGCTGGAGCGTTTAGGCGAATGACGCTTGCATTTGATCCATATTTACCAGTTTGGGGGCTAGCGTTAGTCGCGCTTGTTTGTGTCGCTTTTGCCGGTCTCAGCATTTGGTACAATTGGCGCAGCGGTGCATTGCGGGCATTGGCTCTGGCTGGCTTGATTGCTTTGCTCGCAAATCCGCAACTTCGCGAAGCCGAAAAAACACCGCTCGACGATATCGCCATCATTCTTGTGGATCAAAGCCTTAGTCAAACACTCGAGGCCCGCACCACCACTTCCGAAGAAGCGGTGGAACGACTTACCCAAGAAATTGAAAACCTCAACAATGTTGAATTGCGCGTTAGTGAATTTACCGGGTCGGAGCAAACGCGACTTGTTGAGGCATTACAAACCGCATTGGCTGATACCCCGCGCGCTCGACTGGCGGGGGTTTTCATCATCACCGATGGACAAGGTGTCGATAAAGAGGAAGCCGAAAACAGTCTTGGTCTTGATGCACCGGTGCATTTGCTCATCACTGGTGACGTTCGCGAAACAGACCGAAAAATTACGCTCGTCAACGCACCGCGCTATGGCATCATGCGCCAAACCGTACGCGTTTCCTTTCGGGTCGATGATCTCGGTATCAATGAAGAGCCGTTGGAAACAAGCAGTCAGGTTGTTGTTACGCTACGCGTCGACGGCGAAGAGGTCTTACGTGAACGCGTACCGATCGGCACAGATGTCGGTTTTGACGCCCCCCTAAACCGGCCAGGACGAACTGTTATTGAGCTTGAAACGGAAGCACGCGAGGGAGAAATTACCACACGCAATAATATTGCGGTGCTCCCCATCACAGCCATTCGCGATCGGTTGCGTGTGCTTTTAATCTCGGGAGAGCCCCACCCAGGTGAGCGCGTTTGGCGCAATCTATTGAAATCCGATCCCGCTGTTGATTTGGTGCATTTTACGATCCTGCGGCCAATCGAGAAAAATGATGGCACGCCAATCTCGGAATTAGCGCTCATCCCATTTCCTCAAGATGAACTTTTTATCGACAAGCTAAGCGAGTTCGATCTCTTGATCTTTGATCGTTATAAATATCGCGGCGTGCTGTCGTCATTTCATTTTGACAACATTGCGCGCTTTGTTGATGAAGGTGGTGGCGTCTTAATCGCCTCTGGCCCGGAATATAATAGTGCTCTCAGTCTGGCTTCACGCAGAAACCTGACCTTCATTCTACCAGCGCTGCCAAACGGGCCGGCTATCGAACACCCCTTCCGACCGGAAGTGACAGCATTAGGCGATCGCCACCCCGTTACAGCCGGATTGCCCGAACAAGAATTTTGGGGTCGATGGTTGCGCATCATGCCCGTCTTAAAAACTCAAGGTCAGTCTTTAATGGCGGGCCCCGATGAAGAACCGCTTTTGATATTAAATCGCGTCGGCGAAGGTCGCGTCGGTTTGTTTCTATCTGACCACCCGTGGTTATGGGCCCGCGGATTTGACGGTGGTGGTCCCCACGCAGAACTCTTGCGACGTATCGCCCATTGGCTGATGAAAGAACCGGAGCTTGAAGAGGAAGCGCTTTCCCTGACCAGCACTGGCAATACATTGATCATCAATCGTCGATCCATGAGCGAGGCGCTCGAGCCGATCCTTTTGACCCACCCCGATGGCTCTCAATCGGAACATGACGTTGTCGAAACCGAGCCAGGGCGTTTTGAAACACGCATAAACAACTTGCCGCGCGGTCTCTATCGGGCAAATTCCGGCGATCTATTCGCCATCGGTACGATCGGCTTGGCGGCACCACCAGAATTTCAAGACGTTCTTTCAACGGAGTTGAAATATAGCGCCCTGGCGGAAAACTCCGGAGGCGGCGTATTTTCCATCCGGCGCGGCGGCGATGATGTACTGCCATCGATCCGTAAATTAAGAAATGCGGCTTCCGCACTGGCCGGGCCAAAATGGGCTGGCATCATAGAACGCGATGGAGCCCGAATTGATCGCGTCAAAGATAAGCCAATGGCACCGCCAATTTTATGGTTGATGTTGATCGCTGGGGCGCTATTAGCAGCTTGGTTAATTGAATCTGGACGACGCCGGCACCGTCCGGAATCTAATCAATAAACTTTTCAAAAAGACAATAAAATTGAATGAAATCTTTAACGGCCCCTAAAAGCGGGGACGATAGATTGGTGGAGAAATTGTTTACGGGAGCAATGCACGTGGCGTTTGCATTGAACAAATCTTCAGCTGAAGAAAAGACAGCAAAAAAGAAACCTTTTGCGAATTGGCTTGGCTTGCGTTCAAAAGCTGAGGAAAGCAACGACCTTCCTCCAGTGGATGTGACCGCTGGGGTCAACCGGGCTTTGCGCCATCCAAAAATACCAAAAGCGCAAACCGCGGCCGAAGCCAAAGAGTTCCGGGTGCGAGATACTCTAGGATCAATCGAAGCTGCGCTCTATGTCATTGACGGCATTCGCGACATCATCGAACAGGCTTGCGAAATCGCTCTATCCGCAAAATGTGTTGAAGATGTTGGTGGGCGTTCCCTTCTCGCCGAACGCTATGATGAATTGCGGCTTTCCATTGATGATACGATCAAAAAAGCCGATCCTCGGGCCGAACAGTTGATTGGCCCGCAAGCACGCCACCTTGATGTCGTCCTGGATGGCAAGGCACGCTATTCCGTCTCCTCAACTCGGCTGGATGTCAGCGAGCAGGGTCTCAATATTTCACCGCCGCGTGAAGCCTTCGCAACTTTCGAAGAAATCGATGAAGCACTCCAAGAATTGGATGCCGCACTCGGACGTGCCGACCGAACCGCCGCCGGCTATTGCCGTGACGCTCAATATCTTATCGCCCGCATGAAGGGTGAATTTGAGGAATAATCCCGCGCTTTAGGCAGGGATATCATAAACGCAAGTCTCACCATTGGATGGGCGCGAGACACGTACGCAGACCAGTCCTGGAAAATCATCGTGCAGTCGCTGTGCGGCCCAAATACAAATATTTTCCAAGGTCGGACGTTCCAATCCTTCAACCTCATTAAGCAACCGGTGATCCAACGCATCGCGCAACCGGTCTAGGGCATCCGTCACATCGCCAAAATCGGCAACCCAACCGGTATCTGGATCGGGTTCGCCCTCGATCTCAACATCGAGTGTAAACGAATGACCATGTAAACGCGCATAAGGGCGCGCATCCGGATTGTGGTCTAAAAAATGCGCGGCGTCGAAATTGATCGACTTAATAATGCGCATAGCGCTCATTCCCGTTCTCAATATCGCCCAGTGACCCCTTTATGGGATGCCAAGCACTTTGTGTGTCTGCGTGCTCAAGCGCCACTGCGGATGGTTTTTACAATACTCAATTGCTGCCGCCGTGTTCTCGGCCAGCGAGGGGCCGTCCATAGGCTGCAAATAGAAAAAGTCAAATGCCAACTTGGTAAACGCCTCGGGAACTGCAATTTCCTGTGGGAATACGAGCTTTAACTCTTGTCCGGCACGCTGGATCAGCGGGGCATCAGCCTTTGGGGAGACGCAGACCCAATCGATCCCATCAGGCGCAGCGATAGTGCCATTGGTCTCAACAGCAATTTCAAAGCCCTTGTCGTGCAAGGCTTCAATCAAAGGCCTATCCAATTGCAACAAGGGTTCGCCCCCAGTGCACACAACATAAGGCGCACCGTCATCTAAATTTGGCCATTGGGCAGCGACGGAAGCCGCTAGAGCGCTAGGGTCGGCAAATTTACCACCGCCAGTACCGTCAACACCGACAAAATCCGTGTCGCAAAAATTGCAAATGGCGCTCGCCCGGTCACGCTCTAGGCCCGACCAAAGATTGCATCCGGCAAATCGCAAAAAAACTGCGGGGCGCCCGGCTTGGGCACCCTCCCCTTGCAGCGTGTAGAACATTTCTTTGACGGCATAGGTCACAGCAGATCAGCCCCCCGCCCGATAGGCGGTCCAGCCCTTTGCCCGTAAATCGCAAGCCGGACAGTCATTGCAACCATAACCCCAATCATAACGTGCCCCGCGTTCCCCGCGATAGCATGTGTGACTGTGCTCATTGACCAGCGTTACGAGCGCCTCGCCGCCAATTTCTTCGGCCAACCGCCAACTATCCGCCTTGGTAATGGTCATCAATGGCGTTGCCAAAGACATGTCTGTGTCCATGCCCAGTTGCACGGCTTCCATCTGTTTGCGGAGCGTATCTTGGCGACAGTCAGGATATCCAGAAAAATCTGCCTCGCACATTCCCGCTACAAGCACGCCAATATTGCGGCGATAGGCAAGCGCACTTGCCAGAACAACAAACAATAGATTGCGACCAGGCACAAAAGTAGTGGGCAGCCCATCATCGGCCATTTCAATCTCGGTTTCGTGAGTCATGGCCGTTTCACCTATGTCACGCAAACCACCCGCATCAATCACTCTGTCTGGTCCAAGTTTCGTCGCCCAGTCTGGAAACGTCTCCACCAACAACGCACGCACTTTTTGTCGTGCTTTCAACTCGACACCGTGACGTTGTCCGTAATCGAAACCAACGGTTTCCACGTGATCATAACGCGCCAAAGCCCATGCGAGCGCGATCGACGAATCCTGCCCGCCTGAAAACAGCACCAGTGCTTTGTTTTGATCCAATTTGCGCATCGTCATCGACCCACGAGATCCCATCCCGTTCTTTCCAAAATCGTGCTAGTCCATACGCGTCGCCAACGGAGCTCGCAACGTGTCCGATATTCTCTTTCTCTACGTCACCGCACCCAATTCAGAAACCGCGGCCCGAATCGGCCGAACGCTGGTTGAAGAAAAACTGGCAGCATGCATCAATATTCACGGCGAAATGCGCTCCGTTTATGAGTGGGATGGCCAGGTGGAGATTAAGCTGGAAACGCCCATGTTCGTCAAAACCACCGCAAAATGCGCCGCTGAGGCCCGTGATCGGATCTTAGCGCTTCATCCCCATGACGAGCCTTGTGTGGCGGCGCTGCCGATCCAAAAAGAAGGGTCGAGCCCTGGGTTTCTCAGATGGGTAGAAACAGCCACAAAAGCGTGATCAGACTTGTAAATGGTCCGGGGTCTTCCTTTATCCTATTGACGCAGATTGGAGAGTTGAGATGACACATGAAATTGCAACATTCGCCGCTGGCTGCTTCTGGGGCGTTGAACAATCTTTTCGTGACATGACTGGCGTCATCGACGCGGAGTCCGGATATACCGGCGGCCATGTGGACAATCCAACATATGAGGCCGTCTGTCGTAAGGAAACTGGCCATGCTGAGGCTGTCCGTGTCACTTTTGACCCTGCTATTGTCTCCTATGATGATCTGTTGGCCTTGTTTTGGTCGATCCACAATCCGACCCAAGTAAACAGACAAGGACCCGATGTCGGTAATCAATACCGCACCGCAATCTTTACTCATTCAGATGAACAAATGGCGGCGGCAAAAGCCTCCCTCGTGGCTGAGGATGCATCTGATCGCCATAATGGGCCAATTGCCACGAAGATCGAGCCCGCGGGGCTTTGGTGGAAAGCGGAAGAGTATCACCAGCGTTATTTAGAAAAAAATGGCGGTGGCGCATGCGCCATTCACTAACGGCCTGTCATTGGTCGTGATTCGAATTAACGACAGTGGATTTTTGGCGCGCGCCATCAATCAAATCGTACAATTATTTTTAGGGCAAAGCAGGCAACACTGCTTTGCTCATTACACATATTAAGCCTTTGAATTTTCACGCATTGGGCCTCGCCGCCCTCTCAAGAAAACCGAAATATGGCCGCAATTGGGCCATGCTTGCATTAATTTCGCCGCAATGACTGTGCATTTCTGCCTTTATCGAAACCAGGCTGGGGCAAGCCCTGGGAGCTATCGATGAAATCTTTCGTAAAATATCTAGTTGCATTTACTTTTGCAGCGGGTGCCGTTGGCGTCGCGCAAGCTTCAGCTGAATATCGGCCAGATCGTTGTACTGACGATCACGACCACCGGTCACACTCTGCTTCCTATTATGACTATTATGATGAGGATAAATATTATCGTGCTGGCGAATATAGAGGGCAGCGCGCATCCTATGATCGTCGTGATCGCTATGACAACCAACGCGGTCGTTACGACCGAGACAGACGCGGTCGTCGTTATGAGGATCGTCGACCACGCAGCCGCGTTGTCAATCGCCAAACCTACCGGACCCAATATAATGCACGCATCGTATTGGTTGAAGAAATCTATTGGACCAGAAGCGGTCGCGAACAGCTGGTTTGTTCGGTGATCGTGAAGGGCCGTGATTCCTATTACGTCCCACAACGACGTCTGCGTCGCATTGCAAACCGTGACTGTTCACGTCGCGCACGCATTCAGTATCTTTCATAAAAAAGCGAAATCGCTTTGAACTTAATCGCTCCCGATTGTATGTCAGTCGGGGGCGTTTTCATTGGCTTGGTTGGTTTGACGATCAACCCAGGAAGCAACATCACCCCACACAGTTTCCGCTTGCAGGTCCCGAAAAAGAAGATGCCATCCCTCTGGGTAGCGCCGCGTCTCAACATTTCCTGACAATCGACCCGCAGTTTTTTCCATGGCTTTGACGGGAATAATTTCATCTTTCTCACCAATGAGAAATAGAATATTGCCCTCGATTTCATCCGCCGCGCCATAGGCCTTTCCCATTACGCGCACTACACCCAGGATTGAATCCATTCGGGTTGCTTTGATAACTAATGGGTCGCGATACATGGCGCGCAGAATTTCAATATTATCTGTCGCCTGACGACTGGCCCGTTCTCCTGTGAGGGTTTTCCCAGGTGCAAACATGGCCGCAACATTCAACGTGATACGGTAAGGGAGTGGGAGTGCACTGCCGCCCCAAATGCCGGGCGCTGCTAAAATCAGCCCATCAGCGTCAAGCAGGTGTTCAGCCTGTGCCGCCATTACAACTGCCGCCCCCATGGAATGGCCCAAGACAAAAACCGGTTTGCCAACATGGGCCCCACGCACTGCCGCAACAACACCGCGCAAATCTGCGACCATTGTTTTGTGCCCTGCCCAAGAGCCAAATTCGGGTGAGTTACCAAACCCACGTTGATCATATGCATAGGTGGTGATCCCGACGTTTTCCGCCCACCAAGCGCCCGGTAACGCAAAGTTGTGGGAATAGTCATTCATACCGTGAACAGCGATGATAATGGCTTGTGGGTTTTCCGCGTGCCAAGCCCGCATCCCTAGCAAGGCCCCATCTGCCGTCTGTACAACATTGGCGGCGAGTACTGGCGGCGCAATTGCCTCCGGTGCATCAGGAAAAGACACACATGCGCTGACAAAAAGCCCCAGCAGGAGCGTGCATACGAAATTTTTCATGATGGTTTTAAACCACGCCTTGGGTTTTCTACTCAAGAGCGACGGTTTCGAGCTTTTGAAGTGTCTCAATCAACCCATTGCGTTCATCAGGTTCAAGTGATGACAAAAGCTCATCTTCAAACTCAACAGCAAGCGCGGCGACACGGTCAAACAAAGCGCGGCCCGACTTTGACAAGGACACCATCGAAACACGTCGATCAGCTTCGCTCGTTGCCCGTTCGACAAAGCCTTTGCCTTCGAGGCTGGCCACCGCACGGCTGACGGTCATTTTATCCATGGGCGTGCGGCTGACCACATCGCGGGCAGCCACTTGTTTGTCCTGGCTGATCACTGCGAAGACACGCCATTCCGGGATGGTTAGGTTTTCATCGCGATAGGCTTGTGCCAACCGTCCGCTAATTGCGTGCCCGAGCGCGACAATGCGGTAAGGCGCAAACTCTTCTAAAACAAAGAGCCTTGCCTTACCGGGCCGGGATTTTCGAGCAACGCAACCAACCGTCATAGACGCGATCCTTTAAGCGGTTTCTTTCAAGACACCGCGGCGAATCTGATCTTCTTCAATCGATTCGAACAAGGCCTTAAAGTTTCCTTCCCCAAAACCTTCATTGCCTTTTCGCTGAATGATTTCGAAGAAAATCGGGCCAATTGCATCTTGCGTAAAGATTTGCAAGAGCAATCCTTGGTCATCTGTTGGTGCACCATCGATAAGGATGTTGTTTTTACGCAACCGCGCCAAATCTTCGCCATGGCCAGCAACCCGTTCATCGACTTTGTCGAAGTAAGCGTCTGGTGTTTGTTGAAACGGTACACCGCGTTTCGCTAATGATTCTACTGTTTCGTAGATATCGCCTGTACCAAGCGCGATATGCTGAATCCCTTCGCCATTATAGCGCGCTAGGAATTCTTCGATTTGTGATTTCTCATCTTGGCTTTCATTCAACGGAATACGGATCATGCCGCAAGGTGATGTCATCGCTTTTGAGACAAGACCGGTCAGTTTGCCTTCAATATCGAAATAGCGGATTTCGCGGAAGTTAAAGATGTCTTCGTAATAGCTCGCCCACTTATCCATATTGCCGCGATGAAGATTGTGCGTGAGGTGATCGATATAGGTCAGCCCCATATCATTTTCAGAAGCACTCGCGCCTTCAATCGGTTCAAAGTCGACATCGTAAATTGATTGTGCGCCATAACGATCAACCAGATAGACATTCAATCCACCAATGCCTTCGATACCAGGAATGTTTAATTCCATCGGGCCAGTTTTGGCTTCAATCGGTTTCGCGCCACGTTTGACCGCTTCATCAAATGCGTGCTGTGCATCTTTCACGCGAAACGCCATCGCATTCGCGCCGGCACCATGTTGATTGCGGAACACTTCTGGTTGGCCGGATTGCTCTCGGTTCAACAGAAAATTGATGTCTCCTTGTTTATAATGGATGACATCTTTTGACCGATGCTTGCCGACAGCAGTAAAGCCGAGCTGTTCAAACAATTTGGCCAATTCGTCTGGGTTGCCGCTGGTATATTCGACAAATTCGAAACCGTCGGTCCCGATGGGGTTCTCGAAAAGGTCTGCCATAGTTTATGCCTCAAAAATGTGATTGGTTTACTCGCAGCGAAAAAGTAACATATGTTACTAATTCAGGGCAACCATCGATTTCGCCGCTCACACTGGTGCTAGGAAATGAAGGATAGAGCAATGAAACTATTCGGTTATTGGAGATCAAGCGCAACCTATCGGGTTCGGATCGCGCTCGCCTTGAAAGGGCTCGACTATGACTATGCGCCGGTAAACCTTTTAAAGGGCGAGCAGAAAACCGATGCCTATCGCGCGAAAAATCCGACTGGCCTGGTCCCAACTCTCGCGACGAATGACGGAGCGATGCTGAACCAATCATTGGCGATCATGGAATATCTGGAGGAGGTTCACCCATCCCCTTCAATCGTGCCGGGCAACGCCGCTGCAAAAGCCAATATCCGCGCGATCGCCGCGACCATTGCCTGTGAGGCACAACCATTGATGAATTTGCGTATCCAGCAATATCTGAAAAATGAAGGCGGCTTTGACGATGATGCGGTTTCCGCTTGGCTCAACACATGGCCAGCAAATGCCATGAGCGCGGTCGAAGAAATGCTCAGCCGTAGCGCCGGTGATTTTTGCGTTGGCGATACACCTTCAATGGCCGATTGCTGTCTCGTCCCGCAAATGTTTGCCGCTGAGCGTTTTGGCATCGACACATCATCTTTTTCAAAAATGAACGCTGTCTATGAGCGCTGCCAACAACACCCGGCTTTTGAAAAAGCGCATCCTTTGAACCAACCAGATGCGCCGGAACAGTAATTTTGGGTGACCATTAGTTGCCAAAAGTTGTTCATAAAGTTTCAATTCCGAATGTCCATCAGCGGACATTTCGAGAGAGCCACAAATTTAGAAATGATTGCTGTAAATTAGTGACTCAGTTCGGAAACATTCAATCTGTCATGATGTATTCCAAAAGCTCCCAACGATCTATTCCTCCATCGGCGCTCGGAATATCTAGGCGATATACATAAGGCGGCTCGCGCACGGTCCAATATTGCCATCCTGTATCCGAGTTGAGGACGAGTGTTTCTACAGTTCCGTAGTTTTGTGTTTCTATTTTTTCGTAGTTGATAGCTTCGAGTGTTACCCATTTTACGGTGTCGCTATATCGCTGGTGATAGGGGTAACGGATTTTTCCGCCCGGCTGCAGGTTCAACAGGTTTACAAAAACCAGCCCGTGGCCGGGCTCGAACACGCGATTTTCAAGATTGCGCGTTTCGGAAAACGCATCACCAAAAGGCTCTCTGCGGTAGACTTGGCTCACCCTATCCTGGTCGTAGACATAATATGCCCAGCCGCCCTTGTTGTTATAATTTTCAAGTTCGACCGAGATTGTCTCCATTGTCGCCTGATCCCAGATAACGGTATCGCGGCGCGGGCGCCCCGTCGACCAAACGACGTCGGTTTGGAATTTATGCAACTTGCGACCGTCGATCTCGACAATTTCATGCCGATCAAGCCAGACGCCGGTTTGCTCCAATGGTTTCCCAGGAATTATGCGGGTCATCGCCCAGCGTGAAATATGCGGAACCGTGGTATCTTCGGTAATACGCGGATCGCCCGGTTGGATTGTGGTGATTTCATCAGCGAATGCACCTCCAACAGTCATATTTCCCAGTAATAGCAAGGCGCAACAATAAATGCGGGCACCCGCCGCCACTGACCACGCGCGCCTCGCTACCCGTTCTTCGTCACCAAATATCTTCATCATTGACGATTCTCCTCGCTAGCTTGGCCAACAATTCAATGCTTGTTTGACGCTTGTTCGACGCGATTTATTCTCCAACGATATATTCCAACAGCTCCCATCGGTTAAAACCGCCGTCCGCACTCGGAATTTCAAGGCGATAAAGATATGGCGGATCGCGCGTAGTCCAATATCGCCAACCAAGATCGGTTTTGAGAAGCAGCGCATCAACATTACCGTAATTCTGGGTCTCTATCGATTCAGGGCTGACAGCTTCGATCGTCAGCCACTTTACCTCATCGCTTCGGCGCTCGTGATAGGGGTACCGAATTTTTCCGCCGAGCTGCAGATCCAGGAGAATTGCAAATACGAATCCGTGACCCTGTTCAAATACGCGATTTTCGAAATCGCGCATTTGAGAAAGAGTGTCGGCGTACGGCTCTTGGCGAACGACTTGGGCGAAGCTGTTTTCGCCATAAACAAAATAGCTCCAACCGCCTTTATTGTTGTAGTTTTCAAGTTCAGCAGAGACCGTTTCCATCGTCTCATTATCCCAATAAACAATGTCCCGTTTGGGCCGCCCTTTCGCCCATACCGCGTCAGATTGATGCCGACGTAATTTACGGCCATTAACCTCAACGATTTCGTGTTTATCCAGCCACACGCCCCGTTGTTTTGTTGGTTTCCCCGGTACAATATGCGTCATCGCCCAGCGCATCGTGCGGGGTTTTGTAATATCCTCGGCGATGCGCGCATCGCCCGGTTCAAGCGTGATGATTTTGTCAGCAGCGGATGCGAAATTCGCAAAAATTACCGATCCCAAAGTAATCAGAACGCCTGCTAGGCTTCGAAACGGACTAGCCGCTGATCGTTCGCGATTCATGGGACCGTCTTTATATTGAGTCATATTCAACATCGGCATTTGTTTTCACCAATACAGTCATTTTGAGGCCGGCTATTTTGTTGGCGCACTAATTCGCTGCGCTCGGAACTTTGATCAATTCATCGTATTCTGGAAATTCATTGCAGAGACGGGCAAGCAGTGGTTTTGCGTGCAGGGCGCGCTCAAGCTTCAATAGGGCTTCACCTAAATCGATGCCTAACTCGCGCCACAGCTCTGCATAAACAGTTTCGAGGTCAAAAATCATCTCTATAATTTCTGCAACCTCTTTTTGGCCGCGCCGCGACAAAGAAAAATCACGCTTACGGGCGTCGTCAGCTCGGATCACCGACGATATGTATCCTTTTTTGTCCAGCATTTTCAGGCGTGATTCCACCAATTGCCGCGATAGGCTCGTTACTGTTGCGAGCTCTGATGAGGATTGTCCTGGTTGTTCGTAGAGAGCGATGACAATGGAGGTCAGCTTGGCGTCAAGCTCTATTCCCGTGCGAAAAAAAGCTTCGCACGCTTGAGCAACGACGAGATCTTTTGCTCGCCGGATGCGTAGCCCGAACATTCTATCGATGAGTTTGGTCATATATTCCAGCAAGTTATTGCGCAAATATTTGCATAAAGAAATACAAAAATCAACCTACGATCTATCATAAGTAAAAGCGGATTCTGTGAATGTCCGTTTTAGAGATTGTCTTGCCGGTTGCCGCTTCACATCCGGACGACAGCTTTGGGCCAAAAGCCGCCACTGCACCGGGTGATTGACCTTCGTTCAACACCGCGCATATTAGCAATCTATGGAACCTTTAATTTTCGCCATTGGCGACAAAAAACCCGTCATTCATGAAACTGCATTTATTGCCCCTGGCGTTGTGATCGCCGGTGACGTTGAGGTGCATGAAAATGCGTCTGTTTGGTACGGCTCAGTCTTACGTGGCGACACCAACAAAATCGTGGTGGGTAAAAATTCTAACGTACAAGACGGTACCATCATTCATGTGGATGCGGCTGAATGGGGCGGCGTTCCAACACTTATCGGCGAGAATGTATTGATCGGTCATAAATGCATGTTGCATGGGGCCACCGTCGAAGATGGCGGGTTTGTCGGCATGTGCGCGACCATGTTGGATGGGTCCGTTGTGAAAACCGGTGCGATGCTCGCTGCTGGCGCATTCCTTAGCCCCAAAAAGATCGTCCCTGAAGGTGAAATGTGGGCCGGCATGCCGGCGCGAAAATTCCGTGACTTGCGCGAAGGCGAAGACAAATTCGCGATCTATGGTTCAGGGCATTATGTTGAGGAAGCCAAAGCACACCGTGCAGCCTTGGCAAAGCGGTAAGCTAAAAAAAATGGATTGCGGGTCAAGCCCGCAATGACGTGGTGGTTTTTATTTGTCCCTTTCCGACGTCATCCCGGACTTGATCCGGGATCCAGGTGAATCCGAAAACCCAAACACAACCCTAAGAGGGTAGTCTTCCATAAATCCTACATTTGGTGCGGAGTTATCCCCGCCCTCTCCGACCGCCCTATACTGCTTTTCATGTCGAGCGGTTTGAACAACCCGAAATGAAATCAATCGGCATCATGCTTTGGCGGCGTTCACAGCGTTTGGTCGAAGTGGGCTCTTTGACATTTTGGTATTTAAAGGTCGCGGTCAGCGACTGTGACCTTGTACGGAACGTCGGCGGATGACGTTCAACGGCAAATCGTGCTTCTTTTACAGGCGGTCGAATTCCTCTATACACAGATAAGCGCCTTGAAGGAGAATCATATGCTGCTGCGGCGCATCACCGAACATATCAAAGCCCAAAACTGGTTCGCCGTCGGCATTGATTTTATTATTGTCGTCGTTGGTGTCTTTATAGGTATCCAAGTCGCTAATTGGAACGATAGTCGCGCCATGAATGCGCGCGAAATTGGTTATTTAGAACGCATTCAAAATGATCTTGGCGTCGATATTCAAAATTACGACTATGATTTGACATTTCGTCAAACCGTTGAGGAAGCTGGTGAGATTGCGCTTTCCGCAAAAGGCAGTCTCGGTAACGCGAAAGAAGATTGGCATCTCTTGCGGGCATTTTTTAATGCTAGCCAGATGAGTGGTCGACCCAATATTGATACGACTTATGCGGAGCTAACGAGCAGCGGAGAAATCGCCTTAATCACGAATGTGGATCTTCGTGAGGGGTTGGCCCGATACTATACTGTGGCGGGCACGAACCCGGCATTACAAGGACAGCCGACCTATCGCGAAACTGTGCGCGGTATGATCCCCGCAGATATTCAACGCATTCTCTGGCGGGATTGTTATCGTGCCGATGGTGACGCGTTTCAGGAATTCATCGCATGCGAACCGAGTGTTGATGCCGACATTGTGCGCCACACCGTCGAGCGAATGACATCGTCACAACGCTTACATGATGAATTGAATTTCTGGATGTCGACACAACACGTAGCTGCCATAATCCTTAAAAGCCACCGTAACGAGGCCGAGCGCATGCGCTCAATGATATCCGCTGAGTTGAACAACAAAAATTAGAATATTTTTGTTACAAGCAAAGGAATTCCTTGCTCACCCAAATAAGGGTAATGCCTGATCCGGTTCGATCAATTGCGGGCCATCATTGCGTATATTGCCGACAGTCGGTGCAACTTTGTGAAAGGCCCAGCTGGATTTTGGTGCAGGTGCCAATAATGGTGCCATCAGCGCCAAGTCACGTTCATCGCCTTCCAGCCAAAGGGTAAAATGTTCCGGCGCTATCACAATCGGTTCACGATAATGAAGCTTGCGCAAATCAGGCCCGGTGGCAGTTGTTAAAATTGCTGCGGTGTCGATCTCCCCGCCATCAGGATCACACAAAGCTTCCCAGATACCCGCAAAAGCAAATAAGGATTGATCACGCCTTGTAATGGCAAAGGGATGATTGCCCTCTCCGGCTATGCGCTGCCATTCATAAAAACCATCTGCGGGGATTAAACAACGGCGGCGTTTATAGGCCGATTGGAAGCTTGGTTTTTCCAATACGGTTTCCGCGCGGGCATTGATCAGGGGTTTGCCTTCGACCCTGCGTGACCAACTGGGGATGAAACCCCAACGGACAAGCGCATATTCCCGCTGTCGCCGCTCATTTTGTCTGATCACAGCAATTGGCTGGGTCGGTGCAATGTTGTATCGCGGGGGGAAGTTGTCACGCACGTCACAACCGAACGTGTCCGTTAATTGATCCGGTGTCGATTTTAGAAAATAGCGTCCGCACATGGCGCTAAACCTATAGGCATTTCATGACCAGAGACCAGTCCATTGCTATCGGCGTCGGTGCCGTGATTTTCCGCGACGACGAGGTGTTGATCATCAAACGCGGCAAAGCCCCGTTTCTGGGCCAATGGTCTATTCCTGGTGGCGGCCTAGAATTTGGCGAGAAAGTAACCGATGCGGTTATTCGCGAAGTGCGTGAGGAAACCGGATTGGAGGTCAAACTGATCGGCTTGCTTGACGTTTTTGATGCCATCCCGGAACCGGGCCAAGACCAGCCGGAGGATGATTTCGTCACCCACACAGTGATCATTGACTATGTCGGAGAATGGGTTTCAGGCGAACCCGTCGCCGGTGACGACGCCGCCGAGGCGGAATTTGTCAGCATTGATGAGGCTGTTTCGCGGCTTTCCTGGGATGTGACCCGCCAGGCCCTTGCCCGCGCCCTTGAAATCCGTGCAGATTTTTACGCGGCGTCATAATCCGGCTATAATCTGCTGCTTAAGAGGTACTGTGATGACAAAGCGTTTTCTTCCCCTTGCCCTTGCGGCCTTGTTTGGCGTCAGCGCGCTGACAGCGACACCCCATGCGCAAACCTTTGAAGATTACCAGCAGCATCAAAGTGACCTCGTGGCCCTCGCCGCCGTATTTGGCGAGTTGCACCATATCCGCCGCAACTGTGATCCAAGACGCGAAGCTGATACCTGGCGCGAGCGCATGAAACAGCTCGTGGATTTAGAAGAGCCGCAGCCAGCCGCACGCGAGGAAATGGTTGCAGCATTTAACAAAGGCTATCGCAACGCTCAACAACGCTATCGAACTTGTAATCGCAACGCTCGGGATCAAGCCGCACGACGCGCGGCCTTGGGCGAAGCGATTGTCGAACGCTTGGCCAGTGAATTGGTCGCCGCCCAAGAAGAAACAATGTTGAATGACGGTCCGCTTTTGTTGCAACCGCCAGCTGAGCCGACCGAGTTCAGAGAGTAAGGGCTAAGCGTCATCGTGGACTTGATCCGGGCATGATGGTCAGCGATACATTTTCCAAAAAGAAGAACATCGTCATACCGGCGAAAGCCGGTATCCACTCCTAATGTGGCTTCGCATTGCTTTTGTTGGATCCCGGATCAAGTCCGGGATGACGTACGAACTCATTCGATTGCAAAATACTCGATCAGAATAAGCCCG
>JAJFGD010000065.1 GCA_021776315.1 Hyphococcus sp.
TCGAAAGTGGATAATAGATCATCGGCTTATCAAATACCGGCAGCAGTTGTTTGGATACAGACTTTGTAATCGGATAAAGCCGCGTGCCAGACCCACCAGCCAAAATTATGCCCTTCATGATCTATCCTTTTGGAGAAGTTACGCTAGCGCCCGCCATCGACGGCACGCCAAGTCGTTTATCGTCAAAGCCGCGTTTGCGAATACCGTCCCACCACCACTCATTTTGTAGATACCACTCAACCGTTTTAGACAGGCCCTCGTCAACAGATGTCGTCGGCCGCCATCCAAGTTCCTGTTCAATCTTTGAAGCATCAATTGCGTATCGAAGGTCATGGCCAGGCCGGTCTGTAACATACTCAATCAGATCTGCATGGGCGCTTGATTGTGGTGATAATTTATCCATCAATGCGCAAATTGACTCGACCAGATCGATGTTTCTTTTTTCGCTATTTCCACCAATATTATAGGTCTCGCCATTTCGTCCTTTTTCCAACACCAGCAAAAGCGCGTCTGCGTGATCATCAACATACAACCAATCGCGGACATTTTTTCCATTGCCGTATACTGGAATTTTGCGCCCCTCAAGGGCGGCAAGAACGACGACAGGTATGAGTTTTTCGGGAAACTGGTAAGGACCATAATTATTTGAGCAATTACTGATCACAACAGGGAGTTTAAAAGTCTCCCCCCAAGCGCGCACAAGGAAATCCGAACCAGCCTTAGAAGCAGAATATGGAGAGTTAGGCCGATATGGGGTTTCTTCTACAAAATAACCAGTCTTGCCAAGAGCCCCGTAAACCTCGTCGGTCGAGACATGATGGAAACGAAAGCGCTTTTTACGCTCTCCAGTTAGTCCGTCCAAATAGGCGCGGGCATTCTCAAGCAGAGTATAAGTACCAACGATATTGGTTTCAATAAAATCGCTAGGGCCATCAATCGAGCGATCCACGTGTGACTCAGCGGCCAGGTGCATAATCGCATCAGGTTGGTGCTCTTCGAACGCCTCCTTAACGTCGCTGGCGACGCATATATCCCCTTTAACAAACGTATAGCCGGGATTGTCTGACCAGCCCTTCAAATTATCAAGATTGGCTGCGTAAGTCAGCTTATCAAAATTTACAACTTCAAGACCCCGATCAAGAGCCGTCCTAACAACGGCCGAACCGATAAATCCAGCCCCCCCGGTAATCAGAATCTTCATTGCTTTGTCATTCCTGCACTACAAAACCGCAGACGAAGACTAGTCTCGCCAATCCTGCCATTCGCATTTGCACTATATCACTATTCCTGAGAGGTTTTCGGCTCCAAAAAATCACACAAAATCGTTGTCTCACCAACACATTCTGATTTGGAATGTCAAGCTACCCAAACCCACAGACCGCCAAATCGGGCGCCCGATTTATCTATTATTTTAACGGCCATGTACATGCCTCTAAGGGAAGCATAATGCCCCAGCCTCACCACACCTCAAGCAATTTCAGGGCAACTTTACGCAAAATGGTTGGGGCTTAAAGCGATCCCATAGTTACTAATTTTGAAAAGTCCCACGGCCCGTATATTCGCCGCGCAGATGACCAATCCGCAGCATTTCAGCGAACGCCAAAAATATATGATAGAGCGTTGACGTCGGCACAAAATCAGAAAGCGCTCTGCCATTACCGTCAAAATGATCAACCCACGCACCTGCTGGCTGGCAATTCAAATAAGTGTCCAACAATAAGCCAGCGCTTTGCTTAAATATTTTTGTAGGATCATGGCCATCGAGTTCGTACAGGGAAACCGCCGCTTTTATTCGTTCAGTGTTAGGCCATGTCCGAGACCCTCTATCCAAAGATATTCCATCGTTGTTGATCGCATTATAGGTGACGCCAGTGTTGTGATCGACACCAAATTTTTCAGCAAATCCAAAAAGCGAACGAATTTCAGTAGCATAATCTTGGGTAAGCAATCGGCTGCAATTTTGAAGTATCCACGCCCACTCGAACTGATGACCCGGTTCTATAACTGCTCCTAGCTCGCCGGGCGCCGGACTCCAATCATCAGTAAAAAACTCTGGTAGGACACCTCGTTCACGGTCAAAAAAGTACTGTGAAAATAGATTGGCAATGCGCGATGCTAACTCTTTAAAGCGCTCTTCACCCATAGTCTCGTGTGCAACAAGTGAAGCCTCAAGCAAATGCATATGAGGGTTTTGTAACCGCCAGCCCTTGCGATCTGCATCATGCCAATATCCGAGCCTTGAAGGGTGGCTTAGCAACTGCTCGATATGATCTAATGTACGGTGCGCCCACTTAATTAATTCAGCATCGTTAGTCGCGCGGTACGCCCATGAAAAGGCAAAAAGACAAAACGCGTGATCATAAAGATCTTGGGTTGGATCAAGGACTTCGCCATTTCTAGTAAGTGTTCGTGCAAAACCCTTGCCCTCGCCCATCCATGCTTTTTCAATCAAATGATCAAGTCCATGGGCTATGCTTTCGCGACCGTCTGACCACCCCAACATTGCCGCATGAGAAAAGACGTATATCTGTCGGCAGGTCACCCGCGTGCGCTTGAAACTAACTCCGGCGTCTCTGCCGTCTAGCGTTAAATTTTCGACAAAACCGCCGTACAGTCGATCAACACCAACGTCGTTCCAGAAGGGAAGCGCGTCGTTGAACATCCAGCCGTCGGCACGGTCAAAAATTGAAGAACTCACAACACCAACTCCATAGCGGAAATATATACTTGTTGTTGCAGCGTTAAATCCAGCCCGATTAAAAGTGCTGTATTTCTAATCACTAAGACTACAGCCCTAAAAACAAATTATTGTAGCTCGCACCATGCCAGGCCACTCGAAACGACCTAACGTCCATTTTTTATATAATGCGGCCTATAGTCGAGAAACCATTTAACAAAGCGGGTAATTCCAACCTCCAAAGGAGTCGTTGGTGCGTAACCATAGTCTCGGGTGATAGCAGAAATATCCGCGCACGTTGAATAAACGTCGCCGGGTTGCATTGGCTCATATTCTTTAATTGCCTTTTTTCCCAGGGCCTCTTCGATGAGCTCTATAAACCGCACCAACTGCACCTGCCTACTGTTGCCAATATTGTATATTTTATGAGATGGAGCCACATCCTCGCGCCCAGATGAGCACGCGATAGAAATAATTCCGGCGACGATATCATCGATATATGTAAAATCCCTTTCAAGATTGCCATTGTTGAAAACCCGTATCGGCTTTCCATCGAGAATGTTTTCACAAAATGTCCAATAAGCCATATCCGGCCTGCCCCATGGGCCGTAAACAGTAAAAAATCTAAGCCCAATCAAATTAAGGCCATACAACGTTGAATAGGCTTCACTGAGTAGTTCATCTGATCTTTTTGTCGCCGCATACAGGGAAACAGGATGCTCAACGGGATCGCTCTCGGAGAACGGCGTTTTAGTATTTGAACCATAGACAGAGCTTGAAGAGGCATAAACAAGCTTAGGTTTTTTCGGCGCCCGCCGCGCAAGTTCTAAGATCGCCAAATGACCTGTGAGATTAGAAGACGCATAAGAAAAAGGATTATCTAAAGAATATCGAACACCCGCCTGCGCCGCGAGATGAATAATGCAATCGATTTCTCCAATCCAATTTGCCGTCAATAATGCTTCGTGGTCGGCAATATCAAGCTCAAAGAACGAGAAACCATTTTGCTTTTTTAATGCCGCAAGGCGTGCTTTTTTAAGCTCTACAGAATAATAATCATTGAGATTATCAAGGCCAATTACTTTTGTTCCTTTATCCAGCAACGCTTGAACAGTATGGTAACCAATGAAACCTGCAGCCCCGGTAACCAATACTTTTTGTTGCTTTTTCACACCCATCTTCCCAGTCAAAGATCGCTCGATAAACGTCAAATTTATTACCAATAATAACCTGGTCAGCTCTCATAACAACAAACTAAATGCGCTTTGTTCTTGTACATAATATTGAGC
>JAJFGD010000066.1 GCA_021776315.1 Hyphococcus sp.
GAAAAAGGTGAGATTGCTTTCGGCACTGTGGACAGTTTTTTGATCGCGCGCCTGACCGGTGGCAAAGCCCATGTCACAGATGCCACCAATGCAAGCCGCACCAGCCTTTTCAACATTCAACAAAACAAATGGGACCCATCATTACTGTCTACGTTTCGTGTGCCCGAAGCAGTCTTGCCAGAGGTCCTAAATTGCGCGGCAGAATTTGGTGAAACAGATAGTGAAATTTTTGGCCGGCCAATTCCCATTTGTGGTGTCGCTGGCGATCAACAAGCCGCCGCCTTTGGGCAAGCCTGTTTTGCACCCGGCGATATTAAAAGCACCTATGGTACTGGTTGTTTTGCCTTGGTGAACACAGGCAATGAAGCGGTCGCGTCGAAAAACAGATTGCTCTCGACGATTGCTTACCGCCTTGATGGACAAACAACCTATGCTTTGGAAGGGTCGATCTTCATTGCGGGCGCGGTTGTTCAATGGCTTCGCGATGAGCTTGGGATAATAAAAGACGCGAGCGAGACAGGGCCCCTCGCGGAAAGTATCGACAGCAACAATGGCGTTTATATTGTTCCTGCATTTACCGGTCTCGGCGCGCCCCATTGGGCACCGGATGCGCGTGGCATTATTACTGGCCTAACTCGCGGTGCCGGGCGGGCCGAAATTGCGCGGGCGGCGTTGGAGTCAGTAGCCTATCAAACCGCGGACCTCATGCGCGCGATTGCCAAAGATGGGATCACGCCAAAGACATTGCGTGTTGATGGCGGGATGGTCGCTAGTGATTGGACCATGCAATTCCTTGCGGATATTTTAGACCTCCCCGTTGAGCGTCCCACGGTGAATGAAACGACAGCTTTAGGGGCTGCTTATCTCGCCGGGTTGCAAGCAAATATTTTCCAGGACCTTGATGATATCGCCGAACGCTGGCGCCTTGATGCGCGCTTCCAACCGGCTATGGGCGGCAGCGAACGCGACCGCAACCTTAAAGGCTGGAACCATGCGCTGGGATTGGCACTAGCGGAGCGGTAGCCCCCCCTACTTGCCAGCGAAAAACCGGACGCGTTGAAAAAATCACCAAATTTGTGCAAAATCACCTTTTTGCAGGTAGCCCATGCGCCGACGGTATAAATTTCATTTGGGACGTTTCGCGTCAGTTTTTGTCAATGTCGCTGCGGCTTTGATATTTCTGGTTGGTGCTGTTTCTGCCTTGGCTTTTTACCTGTCTGAAAAGTCCGGTTCGTTTCTCGCTTTTTTAGACCTACCGACCTCCGCCTTGGTTCTTTCCTATCTTGTATTTTTTATCAGCTGGGTAATCGCCTATAGTGAGAATGTGGACTTCCCCGATGCCCACTATGTCTTGCTAATCGGTGTGGTGATCGGCGCTTTATGGATTGCGATCATCAACTTGGCCGATGGGAATTATCAAAACATCGCCTTCCCTCAAGATTGGCCAGGCTTCGCGGTAAGCATTGGGGCCAGCCTGATCGGTTCTGCTTTGCAAATCTATCTCCTCACGCTGCTTATTCGTTATGTTCAGCTTGACGATGGCTGGTGATGCACTGGCGCAATGCGCCATTTCGAAATGTGGACATTGGAAGGACGCTTGAGCGCATGGGCGAATGAGAATGCACAGCGACAATAATGCCAAACCTAAAAAACTAGGAAAGTAAGAATTATGAGCCATGACAAAATGAACCGTCGCATGTTGATGATCTCGGCATGTTCCGCAGCAGCAGCGGCATGTACGACCGCGCAACAGGACGAAATTTTGGGGGCCGTACTCGGCCAGACGGGCGGACGGGCTGGCGCGGGACTAACCCAAGCCGAAGCAGCTGCCGGTATTCGGGCTGCGCTCAATAACGGGATCGGGAGCGCCATTGATACCGTTGGGCGACGCGGCGGTTTTTTAAATGATTCTGTTATTCGTATTCCGTTGCCGGGCTTCCTACAAAGAACCCAATCAACACTTTCCCGGGTCGGCCTTTCGGGCGCCTTAGACAATCTTGAAACGCAACTGAACCGGGGCGCAGAAGCCGCTGCGCCAGTGGCACGCAATATCTTTTTTGATGCTGTAAAAGGTCTAACAATCCAAGATGCGATTCAGATCGTCCGCGGACCCTCTAATGCAGCGACTGAATATCTCCAGCGAACGACAACACCAAGGCTAACGACGCTTTTCCGGCCAATTATGGTGAACGCACTCAACCAAGCTGGTGCGATAAGGACTTATGATAATCTGGTGGCGAGCCTTCGGAATGTGCCGCTTGCCCCGCAATATGGTGCCGATTCCAAACAGAAACTGATCGACCATGGTGTCTCTAAAGGTCTTGATGGCGTCTTCTATTATATTGGCAAGGAAGAAGCGGCGATCCGATCCAATCCAGCCAAAAGAACTTCTGAAATCTTGCGGCGGGTATTTGGCTAAGGACCAAAGCGTGGTGATTGTCCGAGCGTTTTCCGCGAGATGCCTTTCGCGCGGTAGAAGTTGAACGTCCGGTTATGGCCCAAAACAGACATTCGTGTTTCATGCTTAAGCTGCAGCGGCATAAAAGCAGAAGCTCAATATTGCGGCTTCTCGTAGAAGGCGTACTGATTTGCAAGCTACCTCGCTCCCTGATTGAGCTTCATTTTTTCCAGCGCCTATTGGCTATCTAAATCCTTAGATTTTTCGGCGGCCCAGTCTCCGATGGAGTCCATGTAGTCGGCTGGGTGAAAGTAAGTGAATACGTTATACCATTTGAAGAAGCTATGACGCCGCTTTGGGTAAGTTTTGATGGTAACATCGAGTCGATTTTCAACGCGAAGACCCTCTAGCTCTATAACGGAATCTGCAGTCGGCGTATTCTGATCATTACCGGCAAAGATTGCATAGAGCGGTGATGTCAACTGCTGCAAATATGGATTTGGATCATAATCAATGTCGATCAGCCACCGCCTATATTTCTCAACATCAAACTCTGCGATACCCATCCCGTATATATCGCGCCAAGGCCCATCCAATGCATTGAGTTCAGCTTCTAACTCACTCCGGTTTGTTTGTAATGGATCCTCGGCTTCAGCCGCATCACGGTAATAGTTCCAAATTCTCACTCGCAGCGCCAAGATCTCTTCAATAATCGATTCATCAGTAAAACCACCATCGATGAGCTCGTTTCTGATCTCCCAAAGATGTGTTTTGCCACCAGAGAAAGGCGACCCCGCACGGTTTATGATATATTTGATGCCACCATCACGAACTGCAATTTCAGGAGTGAACCATCCACCTTCGCTAAAACCAAGCAAACCGATTTTTCCGCCATCAATTTCTGGTCGCGTTCGTAGCGCTTTAACTG
>JAJFGD010000067.1 GCA_021776315.1 Hyphococcus sp.
CTTACCTCGCTTTCTTTCGAGATCGTGATGCCAAACTGGCGATGACGGAAATTGATAAAGCAATCACGGCACAGCCAACCAATGCCATTGCTTGGCAAACCAAAGCGATGATCGCAAGCGCCGCAGGCCAAGCGCGCACCAGCTTACAAGCGATTGATCGCGCCCGAGACCTCGACCCATTATCTGCCGGTATCGCTTGGGATCGCGTTTGGTTTTTATATATTGCAGGACGTAGCGACGATGCCTTGGTTGCCGCAAAAGATGCCCGGCGGATCGCGCCACCGGTCCATGTTTATGAAGCGCTCATACATTTGATGCGCAATGATGATGATGCGGCATTTGAAAGCTGGTTAAACCGCGCATTGATGCGCGGCATGGAATCAGAACGCGCAACCCAAATTCGCCAGATCGCGAATTCAAGCGGACCGCGTGCCGGGCTGGTCGCAATCGCTGCAGACGCCACGGCGGCGCAGAGCTATCGTGAAGTCACCCTTGCCCACGCCGCATTGTTGTCAGCCTTAGGACAAGATGATGCAGCAGTGCAATTAATGTTGAACGATAAACCGAAAGAGAAAAGCTGGTGGTGGAGTTGGTACCATGTCATTCCGGGCATCGCGCCCCTTCGAAATGATCAACGCCTGCAGATGCTACCACAAACCCGCACCGCGACCTTTGATGGGTAATTTACTCATTGTGCAATCACCATTTGTGGCGATTGCCAATAGCAACCACAGGTGGTATATCATTAGAATATTCGCGTATAAGTAGCGTCGGCTATTTTTAATTCAATCGCTTACTAGCCACTCAATTTTGTAACTGTTGTGGTCGGGTCCTGGAATTTTGGTAGGATTTTCCCCCTCGCTTCAAAAATCTATGGCTCGGCCACCTCGTTCCCAATCGCCATATCGGGTTGGTTCTTCACCCTTTGGGCCGCCTAATTCCTTTGGATCACTGGCTTTTTGAGTATTTTTCTTGTCTTGCTGCATGCGGCGTGCCGCTGCCTCTTCCAAAGCGCGCTTTGCTGCAGCTGGCATAGGCTCAGGCGATGATTTTTTCTCTTCCATCTGGATAAATCCTAGCGGTGTTGCGGCGCTCCGTATTGAAGCAAGTCATTTCAGCTACATATATAGGCACACCGTAATCCAACCAAAAGGGCGAATAGCCGAAATGAACACACTGCGTACTTTCATGTTGCTCGCAACTTTAACCGCCTTGTTTATGGGTGTTGGGTTTATGATTGGCGGCACCGCCGGGATGGGGATTGCTTTTGTCGTTGCCGCTGGGATGAATGTCTTTTCTTATTGGAATTCGGATAAAATGGTTTTGCGCATGTATAAGGCGCAGGAAGTCGATGAGAACCACAATTCCGGTATTGTTCGACGCTATGTGCAGTCAACGCGAAGCCTCGCGCAAAATGCTGGCATGCCCAGTCCAAAAATCTATGTCATTGAAAATGATCAACCCAATGCTTTTGCAACAGGTCGGAACCCAGAAAACGCGGCTGTCGCAGCGACAACCGGCCTTTTGCGAATTTTAACTGAAGAAGAACTTGCTGGCGTGATGGCTCATGAGCTTGCTCATGTGCGCAATCGCGACACCCTAACCATGACCATTACCGCGACGATCGCTGGCGCGATTACAATGCTCGCCAATTTTGCCATGTTTTTCGGCGGCAATAGAAATAATGGCGGCGGTATCATTGGTGCCATTGCGATCATGATCTTGGCCCCGATGGCGGCGGGCCTCGTGCAAATGGCGATCAGCCGTGGGCGCGAATATGAAGCCGACCGGATCGGTGCAGAAATTTGTGGCCACCCGGAATGGTTGGCCTCAGCATTGGCAAAAATTTCCAATGGCGCGGCACGCATTCCCAATCCAACTGCCGAGCGACACCCTGAGACAGGGCAATTAATGATCATCAACCCACTATCGGGCGGGGGACGCGATAAACTTTTCTCAACCCACCCCGCAACACAAAACCGCATCGATAAATTGATGGCTATGACCGGTAGCACACCCGCTTCATTCAGACAGTCGGTACCAAGCGCCGGTGGGAATCGCGGCCCGTGGGGCTAAGTCCGCCTCAATTTTAACGCGCACTTTTTGGGAATGCCGGCAGCAAATCTAAATCAACCGGATCATGTTGCACGATAAGCCGAGCCTCTAACTGGGTAACTAAAGCATCAACACGCTCTATTGACGCTAGCGTCTCGGCACGGCTCGAATTCCATTTAGAGACCGTCCGTTCCCCGACCTCACTGCGAAAATGAAACAGGTCACCAGCCAATAAGATCGGTCCGGAACCATCCAATTGCACGAGTAAGCCGCTATGTCCCGGCGTATGGCCGGGTAGCGCTACGATGGTGACACGGCCATCGCCGAACACGTCGTGGTCTCCGGTGAATTCTTGCATGGTAGCAGATCCATCATACCACGGGGCCAACCGTCGGCGGGCGTTCCCTGGTGGATGCTGGCGTATCCAAGTCGCATCCGCCTCGTTCATGAGTAATGTTGCGTCATGAAATTCCGCTGCCTGCCCAATGTGATCCCCATGGAAATGGCTAACACTGACAAAATCAATATTGCCGACCGACATGCCAAGCTCGTCTAATTGATCTGCAATGGTGATGCTTATTGACGACGTCCATCCGTTATTTGCCGTCGTGTTACCGAGCACATCACGCGGCAGCCCGGCATCCCAGAGCAAATACTGATCACCATGGCGAACTAAAAAACAACCATTTGTAATGGTTGCAGATTGACCTTCATATTTATAGCTATCGGAGAAATAGGAAATGTCGTCGATGATCATCTGCCCGCAATCAAGACGCCAGAGTTCCACGACAGCTCGCTCTGACGCAATCGCTGTGATGCCGATGAGTCCATTGATAATTCCAGCGACGCAAACCCCCAAAAGCGATTTTGCAAATCGCACCGGGTGACTTAAAAATACGCGACGAATAGCAACGTTAAGCAACATCGATCAAAACCTCATTGATGAAATCCACCAAAGATGTAACAGTTTCACCGCGCAAATTGCGCCGAATATCATTGCAAAAAGCGCAATTTTTTTGCGTGAGATTTTTTGAGGCGTTATGAGTGAGAACTTCAAATTAGACGAAAAAGACCGTGAGATCATTCGGCTTCTCAAAGAGGATGCGTGGCAAACCCACACCAAAATCGGCGAGGCCGTTCACCTATCACCAAGCGCCGTACAACGGCGATTTGAGCGTTTGCGCGCTCAAGGCGTTATCACCGGCGCAAAAGCAATGGTCGACCCAAAAGCAATTGATCAACGATTGCGAATGTTTATTCTCATGGAGTTACACAATGATGGCCATGAGCAGCTAGAAATTCTGGTTGGACAACTCAAAGCCCACCGGGAAGTCTCTCATGTGGACCTGACATTAGGAAAATTCGATATTTTACTGACGGTGGGTTGTGTGGATACTGACGCATTCAGCGACTTCGCTATGAATACATTGAATAAAAATTCGAACATCAAACACTGTTTTACGTTGACGAAATTGACAACACTGATTTGATCGATGGTTTAGGTGCACAAATAGATCATGCCCTAATCAAACAAGTCCGGCTCTAACGCGCCCTCGATCTTTAAAAGTTTCTGCTTTGAAACCGTACCCCCTGGCGCTGAAAAACCGGTCATCGCTCCATCGGCACCGACGACGCGGTGACACGGAACGATGATCGGGATTGGATTGCGGCCTAGCGCCTGCCCAACCCGTCGGGAATAGGCAACGTCGCCGAGTTGGCGCGCCAGGTCTCCATAGGTTTTCGTCTCGCCTTGCTTAATTTTTGAAGTCAATTCGATTACCGCACAATCGAACGCCGGCAACCCTTCAAGATTTAAGACGACGTCATGGAAATTTGCGGCGCGCCCCAAAAACAATTCACGAATATCGTTAATCGTCTTCTCGATATGTGTAGGGGCTGTATGTATTTCGACGGCACTTTGCGCGCGTCGAAAGAGCCGCGCACGGGTTTTATCGTCGCTTTCATCGGCAAAGCTGCTAGCGAGAACTCCATTCTCGTCCCAAGCAATGCCGCAACGCCCAAGCGCGGTATCAAAAAGAATATATGAACACTCAGCCATATAATGGGGGATACCACAAATCTCGGTCAAAACCGCCCGTTTTTTGTGCTTACACTAAAGGCCAAAGCGGCGGGTCAATGAACCCAGTTCTTCGTGTAGTTTTTTGGTTGGAAATTTCGTTTGTTCAGGAAGGGTTTCTTGCTGATCAAGTGCATATTCGATTTTTCGCACTCTTTCGAGCGTTTGCTCCAACAACAAACGATTATAGGCGACAAGATCAGCCACTAAGGCAAACATGGCGCATAACCCACCCATAATGAAGAGCGCGCCGCCAATGATCAGAGACTGGATCATCCCCGCCCCGTCGCCAGCCATATAGTGACCAATAAAACGAAGGATTGGCAGCGATCCGGCAACCATCAACAATAGCCCCAGGATCATAAATATTTTCAGCGGTTCATACATCGCGTAGGCCCGCAACATGGTGCGCCCTGTGCGGGACAGAAACTGGGGAATTGATTTGAAAAGACGAGAGGGGCGCTCGACTTTGTTTGTGTCTATAGGAACAGAGGTGATCCGCAAATTTTTTCGGCCCGCCTGAATCAATGTTTCCGTAGTATAGGAAAAAGTTGACCGGACCGTGATGCCCATCGCCGCATTTCGTGAGAATGCACGAAACCCGCTCACCGCATCTGGAATTTCCGAACCTGCAAGACGACCGACCGCGCGGCTACCAAATTTTTGCAGTATTTTTTTCAATGGAGAAAAATGTTTGATTTTCTCCGTTTGCCGATCACCGACAACAATATCAGCTTGACCCGCCAGAATGGGTTGAACCAATTTCGCGATATCGCCGCCGCAATACTGATTGTCGCCGTCAGTATTCACAATGATATCAGCACCGCGCCGTAAGGCAGTATCAAGTCCACGCTGGAAGCTCTTTGCCAATCCAATATTGGACCCATTTCGGAGGATATGATCAGCGCCGCTCTCCGTCGCGACATCTACTGTTCGATCGGTGGAACCGTCATCAATCACCAGAATTTCCACAATATCGATACCAGGAATATCGCGCGGAATATCAGCAATCGCTGCGCCGAGTGTTACTTCCTCGTTAAGACATGGGATCTGAATAATCAGTTTGGTCATTGGGCCTACTGCAAATTGCAATTATCTAAACCGAACAGAGCAAACAGAGCGTTAATATATCCAAAGGCACAATGTAGTATCGCAAAGGTCCAGATGAAAAAGAATGTGCTTTTCATAACGCGAAAATGGTCGCCCGCAGTTGGCGGAATGGAAACCTATTGCGTTGAACTCACCAAAAGTTTGAAATCTCTTGTTAACCTTCGTGTAGAGAAATTACCGGGACGCGTGACTGGCGCACCACCATCGTTTTTTGCCATTGTCATGTTCGGCATGGCCACGGCTTTTCGAATTATTTTCTCCAGCAACCGATATGACGTCTTACATGGCAGCGATATCGCCGTCTGGCCATTAGTTTACTTTGGAGCAATAAAGTCACCGAACGCCACTCTTGTTTTGTCAGCTCATGGCACCGACATATCTTTGGCAAGCAAGCAGGGCATCGCTGCAGCGATTTATAAGCAGTATGTTCGTCTTGGTGCCACTTTGATGAAGCGATGTCACGTTATCGCGAATTCGCGCGCGACAGCATCACTTCTACACAATCACAACTTTCAAAATATTGAAATCATTCCACTCGGCACAGAGTGCATACCTGAAGCACCTAAATCAGTCACTCCGGAGAATTATATTCTTTTTGTTGGTCGGCTATTGCCCCAAAAGGGATGCCGTTGGTTTGCTGAAGAGGTGTTGCCACATCTTCCGGAACAGATCTCACTCAAAGTTGCCGGAACGGTCGTCTGCAAGGCAGAAAAAAACGCAATTGAACATCCACGCATTGAATTTCTGGGGTGTGTATTCGGTCAGGCTCTTCGAGAAATACGTCAAAAGGCATTGGCCGTTATTGTACCCAACATTGGGGCGTCAGTGGAGGACTTTGAGGGCTTTGGTCTTACTGCGTTGGAAGCAGCTGCCGCGGGCGGCGTCGTAATTGCTTCAGACTTGCACGGTATTTCGGATGCTGTGGTCGACGGCAAGACCGGCTTTTTGGTTCCAGGCGGCGACGTTGAAGCATGGGTTCAAAAGATTTTAGAAATTCAGAATATGGAGCTCAATGAGCGACAAGAATTCTGTCAAAAGTCGATTGCAAACATTGCCGAGACCTATTCCTGGCAACGCGTCGCAGAAAAGACGCTCGCACTTTATGATGGCGCGGCAAAGCATATTGCTCACCACGTTCAACCTGTCGACCAATTTCAACTCAACAAAATGGGAACGACACAGTGACCACTTCCGCTAAACAAGTCATATCATATATCCGCAATATACCGTTAATAGGTGAAGTTTCGGCAAGTACTTGGCGCACCATTAGAAACATGCGCTTTCAGACCTCCGACACTTATTGGAAAGAACGCTACAATGCCGGCGGGAATTCTGGCGCGGGTTCCTATGGTCGTCTCGCAGCATTCAAGGCAAAAATCGTCAATGACATTGTTGCAGAAAATCACTACAAATCTGCGATTGAAATTGGTTGTGGCGATGGTGCCCAACTTTCATTGTTACATATCGAGCAATATACCGGCGTTGACGTTTCGCAGACCATAATCGAGCGTTGTAAAAAGAAGTTTTCCGACCGCCCCGGTTTCACATTTTTATCGAGAGATGAATTTGAAGAAAATGCACACACAGCAGACGTATCGTTGTCACTTGATGTCATCTATCACTTAGTAGAGGATACTGTTTTTGATGACTATATGCATACCTTGTTTAAAGCAGCATCAGATTGCGTCATTATTTATGCAAGCAATAAGGACGAGATGACACAAGACTCCCATGTTCGCCACCGGAAATTTACAGACTGGGTAAAATCAAACAAGCCAAACTTTTATCAGGAAACATATATTCCTAACCCCTACCCATTCGATGCTGACACCCCTGAAACGACGTCATTTGCGGATTTTTACGTTTTTCGAAATCAGAGCAAAGTCACCTAAAGCACCGTGACGTTTTAATCTGATTTCACCGCAACGAAACAGACATGCCATGTAAACAGGTCCTTCAAGAAACCGGGCAACTTCGCTGATCGATGAAAAAAACCACGCGTAAACTGATCATCAACGCGAAACCCAGACTCTTCTAACATTTTTTTCACGTCCTTTATCGTCAAAGGATGGAGACCGAATTCGCCAAAGCATGTGGCGTAATTATCAATTTTCTTTTTATGGGTGAGATTATAAAGGCGCACAGCAATCCGCTCACCAAAAAAATGCCACGGCTTAAACATGTGGCCACCCACTAAAAAAAGTGAATAAAAAGGCGGAAATGTCAAAAACAATATGCCATCATCTGCAAGGACGTCGCGAATGTTTTTTATCATGGCCGTTGGATTGGAAACATGCTCAATGGTCGATGCGCAATACACAAAATCAAAAGAGTGAAGTTCGGCAGGCGGTGATTGTTGCACATCCCATACATGATGCTGAATATCTGATGGGAAGTCTTCGTGCTTTTCTAAATCCGATGCAACAACCTCTTTGGAGTCTTTCTTCAATTCTACAGTATACGCGCCACGGTGCGCCGCTAGTTCCAGCACTCTTTTGTCATGCAAAGAAATGCCCCTGCGCGCCAAGTCCACAATCGTGACATTGGCGAGATAGGCCTGCATAGCGGAATAATCTTCAGGAGACCGAAAACGCTTTAAGCCGAGCTGAACAATTTTTACAAAAGACATGATTCACTTTTAATTCGAATTGCTGAGCTGAAACAAGCTCACAATTCTCAGAAATTATTCAATGATTGATGAACGCATAGTAATTGAAAACAACAGCGCGATGGCAATAAGTGGAATGATCAATGTCAATTGCAGTACTGCTGATGCCATAAACCCAAGTGCTGGATCTGAAGCTACCCATAGGGCTATAGTTGCTGCAGCCAGTTCTCGCACACCCAATCCTGACGGTACAAATGAAACCGCCGCACCTATGACACCAGCAACAGAAATCACCACCGCTTGAGAGAATGCGCCATCAAAGCCAAGTGCGGTCAGGCTAACCCAAAAACCAACTGCGTAGACCACTGCTGCGCCAAATCCGACGATCATCATAAGAATGATATCGGAAATGCGGTGGCTGATTGACCAAATAATTGCAATGCCGCTGAAGAGGCAAAGTGCACCCACAAAAGCAAGAAAGAGCCAGATTGGCGAAGCAATAGATGCTGCCCAAATGCTAGCGTGGATGAATGTCATCCCAAACCAAACCAAGGCTGTCGCAATATTGGCAAATGCTGAATTCTTGAGCGGTACGCCTTTATTCATCATTGCAGCGACCCTTAATGCTAGGCCCGCCGGTAATGGAAGATAATTTGCTGCACTACTGAGCACAGAGATCTTGATGGCATCGATAAATTGAATCTTGATATTTCCGACCCGGCAAGTGATTTGAAAAATGAGAGCGCCAAATACAATTAACAATGGAGCAAGGACCAAACTCAAAAACAGCACGTAGTTGATACTGAGGGTTGAGAATAGATCAGGTCGATATGAATAAGAAACTATAACACCAGCGACGAAAACAAGTGCCGCAATCAAAAACACCAAACGCTGAACCGAAGGACGCTTTAATCGAGTTTGCATATCTGCAAAGAGATCAACTGCATTTTGCGCAGTGATTTGTTTAATAAGCTGCAGAGTCATCGATCTTCCAATCTAACCCAAATCCAGCCTTGCTGGCGGCTACGCTGCAATCTCATCACATTCTCGTTTACAGCCTATTAACCTCAATTTCACAAAAATCAGCTCTAAAAGAGCGCCAATCACCTAGCGTCGTATCTATTGGCGGAGCGCAAATATGACCCAAGATTTGGACATTCGATTCGTCGCCTTTGGGTTGATTGTTCTTGCGATTCTTGGGGCGCTTTTTGCGCCTGCAATGCCCTTCACCATTGATGGGGTGATCTATACTGATATGGCAAAAGCCATGAGCGAGAACGGGTCATTTGCTATTGCCAGCAATGGCGGGGTTGATGGCGCCCCAGCGCTCTCGAAAGAAATTACGTTTGAAAATAATGGCCTTGCCTATCCACTTTATCCAAGCGGTTATGCGATTATCGCTGCGCCATTTTATGCATTAATGGGTGTACGTGGTCTCATTTTGATGAATGGGCTCGCCTTCCTCGGTTGTGCATTTCTGGTTTATCATATTTCGCGACGGTTTTTTGCCGACCGGTTCATCCACATCGCCTCTCTCACCGTGTTTGTTGTCGCCACATTTGTCACCAACTATGTAACGGCAATTTGGCCGCATATGTTGGCACTATTAACTTGGCTTGGCGCCATCGCCTGTGCGATTTCGGCGGCAGAGGAAACCTCTGATCTCCGCCGAACATGGATGCTTATCGCATCCGGTTTAGTAATCGGTCTTGGAATTTCAATTCGTATCGACAGCATTTTAATCTACATGGTGTTGTTCATTTGGCTGCGGGTGTTTTCGCGGCCTGCAGATCGTCTAGCACCGCTTTGGTTAAGTAGTGGTCTCTTACCCGGTTTGGTTCTTTCAGCGCTTATGAATGCAGAAAAGTTTGGTATATTTACGCCGCTTTCCTATGGCCCCTCCAGTGGCGCGACTCAGCTTAGCAGCTATGCGGTTATATTGACCGCAGGCGGATTATCATTCTTGGCGCTTTGGCTCCTAAATTTCCCAGCTATTTTTTCAACGCTCAACGAACGTCTCGGACCTCGGAATTTGCTGCTGGCCAGTGTGACAGCGACTGGTATCGCATTGTTCATCGCTGGAGGGTTTATATTCGACACGCTTTATGGCGTGTATGTACTCGTCTTCAATCTTCAAGCGCACAATGCTTATACCCAAGCGGGGGTTGAGCTGAATGAATATGGACACTTGTTGTTTTGGGGCTATCCTAAAAAAGCCCTCATTCAGAGCTTACCTTATTTGCCTCTTTTGCTCATTCCAGGATTTTGGTTTTTTCGCGGAAAACACGTCAAAGCTGTTTCATTATGTTTATTAGCAATCGCAGCGCCCATTACATTTTATGCCCTAAACCAATGGTTTGGTGGGGGCAGCTATAATCTACGGTACTTCATTCCTACTTTGCCTTTTATAGCGATATTGTCAGCAGCTGCCTTACATGACCTTACTAAAGTTGCAGGCTCAGTAAGCCGTCCAGTCTTGCTATTCGCTGGCGTCAGTGCTGCCGGCCTATATGTCGGCATGCAGGCGCTCGGCCAGGCCGTCCCATCACTTTACGCACCGGCGGCCCTTTACCCTCAATGGATAATTGCTTTTCTATGTGCCTGCTTTGTTGTTTCCTTCCTACATTTCCGTCGCCCAACTATTGCAAAAGCGACTTTGGTGGTGAGCAGTTTTGCGCTTATCTATGGCGCACTCGTTAGCCTTGCAGATGAATCGGGCCATGAAAAAGCGCGCGCTGAATTACGCGGATATGCACAGGTAATTTCGTCGGCGCTTCCGCAAAATGCGCTGGTATTAACGACATTGCCAGTATTGACGATGCACGCCCAACACAATGGCACGTCGATCATGATTCCGCTTGAGGACAATATTGATGAGACCATCCGCGCTACCGACGCATTTGCGAGGGCCGGTCGTTGCATCTATTTTCATAATCCAATCGTCACAGACCTTTTGGAACCCCATTTGCCCGATGGGACAATTAGCAAGGTGCCGTCATGGGCCGGTCGAGAAAAATTTCCTGGTGATGCCAAACTGGCATTTTTTACACTGTCATCACAGAAAGATGCCTGCAGCTTTTAATGCGCCTCATCCCAATTGGCACCAGCACGAGCATCGACCGTCAACGGGACTGAAAGATTTACGGCCGGTAGTGGCGCTTTAATCATCGTTTTTTCAACAACAGTGCAAGTCGCATCCGCTTCTGCTTTCGGGCATTCAAAAATGAGTTCGTCATGAACCTGGAGTAGCATGCGTGCCTGTAGCCTTGCCCGCGCAAGCGCACCCGGCATTTGAATCATTGCGCGCCGGATAACATCGGCGGCCGCTCCTTGAATTGGCGCATTGATCGCTTGACGCTCAGAATAGCCGCGCATAGCGCCATTCTTATCGTTGATCCCCGCGACATAGGTACGACGCCCAAAAATAGTTTCGACAAAGCCATCCGCTTTTGCCTGGGCAATTGTGTCGTCCATATACTGACGGATGCCGGGAAATTTTTTGAAATAGCTTTCAATATAATCTTTTGCTTCGCCGCGCGAAATACTGAGCTGATTGGCTAATCCGAAAGCGGAAATCCCGTAGATAATCCCAAAATTGATTGCCTTGGCGCGTCGGCGCACCATGGGGTCCATGCCTTCAACGGGCATGCCAAACATTTCTGATGCTGTCATGGCGTGAATATCAATCCCATCCGCAAAAGCCTGTTTCATCGATTTCAAGTCGGCAATATGGGCCAATAATCGAAGTTCGATTTGGCTGTAGTCAGCCGAAATCAAAACATTTCCCTTTTCAGGAATAAAGGCTGTCCGAATTTTGCGCCCATCTTCAGTTCTGATCGGAATATTTTGGAGGTTCGGATCCGTCGACGCGAGGCGCCCCGTCGTTGTTGACGCAAGCGCATATGATGTGTGTACACGCCCAGTTTCTGGATTGATGGCTTGCGGCAGCGCATCCGTATAAGTGCTTTTTAATTTCGAAAGGCTACGCCAATCCAACAAGGCACGCGGTAATTCATGTCCACCTGCCGCCAATTCTTCGAGTACGTCTGCCTTCGTTGACCACGCACCTTTGGCAGTTTTCCGTCCGCCTGGTAACCCCAGCTTGCCAAATAGAATTTCAGAGATTTGTTTCGGTGAGCCTAAGTTGAACTCCTCACCCGCATGTTTATACGCCTCCGCCTCCGACGCGGCCATGCGTTGCGCGAAATCGCCTGAGAGCCGAGAGAGAACAGCCGGGTCAATTTTTACGCCTTCGCTTTCCATCCCGACGATCACGGGCGCAAGCGGGCGATCGAGCGTTTCATAAACTGTCGCCTTACCTTCGGCCGCGAGGCGTGGCTTCAGTTTCTCGAATAGGCGCAACGTTATGTCTGCGTCTTCCGCTGCATATTGTGCTGCTTCTTTGATTGGAATTTGATCAAAGGTTTTGGCCTTCTTGCCAGTACCTGCCACATCGGAAAATTTGATTGTCGTATAATCAAGATGCCTTTTGGCGAGATCATCCATGCCATGCCCGCCTTTACCGCAATCAAGGGCATAAGAGATCAACATCGTGTCGTCGAACGGGGATAAAGAAATATCGTAGCGCGCTAAGACCTGCGCATCATATTTGAGATTTTGACCAACCTTCAAAATTGAGGGGTCTTCCAACATCGGCTTTAGAATTTTCAGCGCTTTTTCAAGGTTGATTTGCTTTGCCACATCTTCATCATCAAGGGCCAATCCGTCAGCGCCATGACCAAGGGGTATGTAACAAGCCTCCCCCGTCCTTATGGAGAGGCAAACCCCAACAAGCTTTGCTTGCATCGCATCCAAGCTATTTGTTTCTGTATCAACAGATATGACGCCGCGCTCATAGGCTTTTGCAACCCATTCGCTAAGGCGCTTTTCGTCAAATACGGTTTCGTAATTGACTTCGGCGGGACCTGCATCCGATGGCGCAGAAGCGGCAATATTGTCTTGAAGCCCGGCATCACGCTTCACGCGATCGATGAGTTTTGTGAACTCCATCTCTTCTAGAAATGGCAGCAAAAGGTCGAGATCAATTTTGCGCATCGCTAATGCATCAACCGAGTCCTCTAATGGTACATCGGTACGCAACTCTACTAGCTGTTTGGAAATACGCGCTTGCTCGGCGAACTCGATTAAATTCTCACGGCGTTTATTTTGTTTAATTTCGCTCGCACGCGAAAGAAGCGTTTCTAGATCGCCATATTCTTCGATCAAAAGCGCTGCAGTTTTTACGCCGATCCCAGGTACACCCGGAACATTATCGGAAGAGTCACCTGCCAGCGCTTGAATATCGACCACATTCTCAGGGGGCAATCCAAATTTCTCGATCACCTCATCTCGCTTGATGGGTTTGTTTTTCATGGGGTCAAACATGGAGATTTGATCGCTGACAAGTTGCATCAAATCCTTGTCAGACGACACGATCACCACCTCACCACCATCAGCCTCAACCTGGCGAGCATAGGTTGCAATAATATCATCCGCCTCGAACCCCTCCGTTTCTATGCATGGCACATTGAAGGCGCGGGTCGCATCACGCACAAGCGGGAATTGCGGGATTAAATCCTCAGGCGCGTCAGGGCGATTGCCTTTATAGTCGCCGTAAATCTCGTTCCGAAAAGTTTTGCCAGAGTAGTCAAAAATGACGGCCAAATGAGTTGGCTCATGCTCGTCGCGCATATCCATCAAAAACTTGTTGAGCATGTTGGAAAAACCCAATACGGCACCAACAGGAAGGCCATCCGATTGACGTGTCAGCCCCTCGCGGCTGCGCGCCATCGCAAAATAGGCGCGAAATAAATATCCGGAGCCATCAACAAGATAGAGCTTTACCGGCTCTTTTGATTTTTTAGCCATGTGTCGTAGCGTTCCTTTTTCGTCACCAACCCTTGCATAGGAGAGACGCCGTGAAAGTTCTAGGGATCAGGTTTTGCAAAGTATCACCATCTGGCGAAGCGCAGGCCCTTGCTGAGATACTTGGGGAAAACGGCCTAGGGCTGACCCCCACAGATATGGGGGCCTTAGATAGTTTTGGCGGTGCCGTATTCCCGGTAGGCGACGCCCCTCAAGGACAAGGCAGCTGGATCGAGATTTGGCCCGCGGGTGAAAATATGCCGGAGATGACGATGTTACAGATTGTTGTCGATGATGCAGATGCCTGGGCCGCGCGGGCAAAAGAAAAAGGCGTCGCTGTCAAAGGTCCAGACGATGCCCATGGGGAGCGCATTTATTACATTGATGGAACGGGCGGCTTGCCCATCGCGTTTTTGTCGAAGGCCAGTTGATCTTTATTCCGCAGCCATTTTCATAGCGGGACGATTGCGCGCTTCTTTTGCGGCCATACGCATGAACTTTGCGACCTTTGGCTGAATTTCTGTGCGCCAGCGTGAACCATTAAACACGCCATAATGCCCGACTTTCGGCTGCACATAATCAAGCTGCATATTTTGCGGAATGTTTGTGCACAAATCATGTGCCGCTTGGGTTTGACCAATGCCAGAAATATCGTCGTTCTCACCTTCAACGGTCATCAGGGCGATATCAGTGATCGCGTGCGGTTTCACCACCTGACCGCGATGCATAAACTTGCCTTCCGCCAATGAGTGCTCCTGGAACACATCACGAATCGTTTGAAGGTAGAATTCTTCGGTCATGTCTAAAACTGACAGATATTCATCGTAAAATTGTCGGTGTTTTTCCGCGCTGTCCCCATCTCCCTCAACCAAATGTTGGAAATAGTCATGATGCGCGTCCATATGGCGATCCGTGTTCATCGCTAAAAATGAATAGAGCTGTACAAAGCCAGGATAAACCCGGCGCATGGCCCCGGCATAAGGTCCGGGCACTGTATAAATCATATTCTGCGCAAACCAGGCAAAGGGTCGTTCTTGCGAAATCACATTGGGGACCGTCGGCGAGAGGCGAGTATCAATCGGGCTGCCCATAATCGTCATTGATGCCGGGCGACACGCATCGCCATTTTCAGCCATCACAGCCGCAGCGGCGAGCAATGCTGGACCTGGTTGGCACACCGCCATGGCATGTGTGCCTGGACCAATGTGCTGCATAAATTCTATGAGATAATCGACATAATCGTTAAGATCGAAACGCCCGCAAGCAACTGGAACGTTACGCGCATCCGCCCAATCCGTGATGTAAACATCATGATCAGGGATCATCGCCTCAACCGTTCCGCGCAACAATGTAGCGAAGTGACCGGACATTGGCGCGATGATTAAAACCTTAGGATCCGGCTCGCGTGAACCGCGTGCGGCCGCGAGCGCTTCTTCGTCGCGCTTGAAGTGCAGCAAGGTGCCAAAGTCTTTGGTCAGTACAGGATCGATCGTCAACGGAACGCTGACATCACCAATTTGAGCAGCGTCAATTCCCCAATCAGGTTTTGGGTAGCGGCGCGTTGCATGTTCAAAAACATCGAGAGCGGCTGCCGTTGATCGGGCCACCCAACTATTCGCCATAGGATTAAGCGGTGACCGCCAAAATCTTGCCCCAACACCGGCTGCAATGCGCGCCGGCGAAACGGCGGCATAAGCAAGCTCATAAGCGGAATACAACATGAAAACTGCGGCCCCTACGCTACTCACAACTATGCTGCATAGCACAATTTGTGTGAAATTCCTTAAAGTCGGCGGACTATGAGCTGAATTGCAGCGCGAAATCAATCATTCATGACCATCTTGCAATGTCTTGAACAGCCCTGATTTTTGGTAACCTACTGAAATTTCTTAATTTTTCCAGATGAAAGAGCTTAAGCATCAATATTGCGGCGCAATAAGGCTGCCAGCCCTTGCGGGTCAATTCCGCCAATAATGGCAAATTCCGGCTGGCCATTTCGGTCTGTGATGTAGAAAAATCGCCCGTGATTGACCGTATATTCTAGCGCGCTGTCTGGAAGCGGCTCTTTCTCTGCGAACAACTTGAAGCTTTGGCGCGCAGCCATTGCCGCCTCAACCGTGCCTGTGAGCGGGATGATGCGCTCATCAAACGCAAAATAATCGCTCAATGTTTGCGGCGTATCCCGTTCTGGGTCGACGGAAATGAAGACAGGGGCGACTTTATCCGCATCGGCACCCAATTCATTAAGAGCAGCACTCATCACATTGACGTCACCTGGGCAAACATCCGGGCAATAGGTGAAGCCAAAATAGATCAACATTACCTTGCCTGCGAAATCCTCATCCGTACGGGCCACCCCATTTTTGTCGACCAGGGTAAAATCACCCGTGAATTGCTCCGACAGCGCCACAACACCTTCTTTTGGCAACGGCGTGGCACTCTCTCGAGCGCAACTGACGGACAAGCCCGCCAGGGCAGCAATCAGAATAATCGGCCAACGCATGATCGCTCCTAAAAACTGTCAAATGATCGCCCCTTCATAAACGCCTTCCATTTCCATGAATAGTCGCGGTAAAAGCGCCGAATGCCGCACGCCCTTGCTGATAGCCAAGCCGCCATGAACGCCTTACGCGGGCCCGTTCGCCTGCGCACATTGACCACTTTGCGATGGTTGGCTGTAGGTGGTCAGACCACAGCGATCTTGTTTGTTCATTTTGGGCTTGGCTTTCCAACACCTTTGGGACTTTGCCTGGGCGCGATTGCAGCAAGCGCCTGGCTAAATCTGTTCACCGTGTTGCGCTTCTCACCCCAACGTTTTTTGAGCGACCGGGAAGCGGCGGCCTATATTGCCTTCGACATCGTACAGTTATGTACGTTGCTGTTTTTTACCGGTGGTTTGTCGAATCCATTTTCCGCTCTGATCATTGCGCCGGTGACCATTGCGGCCAGTGTTTTACCCTTGCGCCTCACCGTCCTTATTGGCGCGTTGGCTCTTGCGGGCGTTGGGATGTTGGGGCTGTTTCACATGCCGCTACCATGGACACCTGGCGACGAATTACTGATCGCCCCAATTTATAATGCAGGGGTTTGGGCAGCGCTTAGTTTTTCGGTGTTGTTTTTCGCGGCTTACGCACATCGGATCGCGGCGGAATCTGCACAAATGCGTAGCGCCCTTGCCGCCACACAACTTGTGCTGGCGCGCGAGGAACGATTGGCGGCGCTCGGCGGGCTTGCGGCGGCGGCGGCTCATGAACTTGGCACCCCCCTCGCAACGATCCAACTGACCGCCAAAGAAATGCAACGTGACCTTGGCGATGATGATCCAGAACTCGCTGATGACGCTGCACTTCTAGTGAGCCAAGCGGAACGGTGCCGCGACATTCTTGGGCGCTTGTCTAAACATGGCGATGCTGGCGATGCCCTGCATGATCGGCTTGGCGTTGACGTTTTGATGGAAGAAGCGGCGGCACCATTTCTCGATCAACCGGGCGGTCCCAAAATTCGCATTGAAACCTCTAGTCGCGACGGCGCTGTAGAGCCGATTTTACAGCGGCGTCCGGAAATTATATTTGGGCTGCGTAACTTCGTCGAGAACGCCGTCAGCTATGCTGATAATGAGATTGTGATGTCTGCTGCTTGGAGCGGCGAAACCCTTTCCATATCGGTGTTGGATGATGGCCCAGGATTCGCGCAAGACGTGTTGATGCGCCTCGGCGAACCCTATGTAAGTGCGCGGACCATGCCAAGGGCGCTCGGTTCCCAAAAAACCGGTATGGGGCTTGGGTTTTTTATCGCAAAAACGCTTCTGGAGGGGACCGGGGCGCAGGTTTCTTTCGAAAACCGACAACGAGATGATGCATCCGGCCAAACCGGTGCAATCGTCACTGCAAACTGGCCTATTCAGGCCCTTTCTGCCGAACCAATGTCTTGAATAACATCGGTAAAAAGCGCATTTAGAGAACAAGTTGCGAGAATGAAATTGATGGACGAAACAAGCATGACCACCGACCAGGATGAGGCACCGGAAAACGACGCCGTTTTGTCGACTGACGCTACCTTATTGATCGTGGATGACGATGAGCCGTTTCGCAATCGCCTTGGGCGGGCGATGGAAAAACGGGGTTTCCAACCGATCTTGGCTGCAGGCGTGGCCGACGCGGCTAAAGTCCTCAAAGACACGGCACCAGCTTTTGCAGTTGTTGACCTTCGCTTGGAAGACGGTGACGGCCTCAAAGTCGTCAACGAAATTCATGACAAACGCGAAGACTGTCGCGTCGTCATGCTTACCGGTTATGGCAATATCGCAACCGCCGTCGCCGCGGTTAAAGCTGGTGCGATCGATTATCTATCAAAACCGGCCGATGCCGACGATGTCGAAAAAGCATTATTGGCACGACCGGGTGAACGTCCAGCTCCACCTGAAAACCCGATGTCCGCGGATCGGGTCCGTTGGGAGCATATTCAGCGCGTTTACGAGCTGTGCGACCATAATGTCTCTGAAACCGCCCGACGGTTGGGCATGCACCGGCGTACCTTGCAACGTATCCTAGCCAAAAGGGCGCCACGTTAGTCGCACGCCTTTGCTGAGACGGCGAACCGTTTCACTAATGCGATGAACGCAGTCGACCACCCTTGACCACTCAGCATTGCCCCCCAACACTGGGCGGTATTTTGTAAAAATCAACGCCCAATAGTTCGGAGCTTCTTCATGAAATTTTTCAACGCCCTTTGCGCCGCCAGTCTTGTTCTTGCGGCCTCAGCAAATGCTGCCGATATCTCGCTCGATTATGAAAAATTTCAGCTCGACAATGGTTTGACTGTCATTGTCCATGAAGACCGCAAAGCCCCCGTCGTGGCGGTGTCGATTTGGTATCACGTCGGATCGAAAGATGAGCCCGAAGGGAAAACTGGCTTTGCTCACTTGTTTGAGCATTTGATGTTTGGCGGCTCTGAAAATGTTCCGGAATGGGATACGCCGATGGAGGAAGCCGGCCAAACAGATGCCAATGGCACAACTTGGTTTGACCGGACGAATTATTTCCAAACCGTACCTACTCCAGCGCTTGACCGCGTCTTGTTCATGGAATCGGACCGCATGGGTCATTTGCTGGGTGCCGTGACTGAAGAAAAGCTTGATAACCAGCGCGGCGTTGTACAAAACGAAAAGCGCCAAGGTGACAATCAACCTTATGGCCGCGCCGAATATTCCGTACTCGCCGGATTATTGCCAGAAGGCCACCCATACAGCCATTCAACCATTGGCTCCCTTGCAGATCTCGATGCTGCTTCGCTCGACGACGTCAAAGAATGGTTCAATGAATATTATGGTGCCGCCAACACGGTGCTGGTTTTAGCAGGTGACATTGACGCTGAAACAGCGCGCCCCTTGGTCGATAAATATTTTGGCGATATCGAAGCGGGACCACCGCTGACACAGGTGAAAGCGAACGCGCCAAAACTTACCGAAAACAAATATGAAGTCATGCTCGATCGCGTGCCGCAACCACGCCTTGATCGCAATTGGGTGGCACCTGGCCGCACAACCCAAGACGCTATCTTATTGACCCTTGCTGCCGACGTTCTTGGTGGCGGAAAAACATCGCGTCTTTATCGCAAACTTGTCGATGAATTGCAGCTCGCAACATCCGCCTCTGCCGGCATGCAAGGTCAAGAATTATTGAGTTTCTATTCAGTAACCGTCAATGCCAATAGCGACGCTGACCTTGAAGTCGTCCAAAGTGAAATGGAAGGCGTCATTGATACCTTTTTGACGAAAGGGCCAACCCGTGACGAGCTGAACCGCAGCAAAACCAGCTTGAAAGCAAACACTATTCGCGGCCTTGAAAAAGTTGGCGGCTTTGGCGGGAAAGCCGGTGCGCTGGCAGAGGGTGAACTCTATGCGGGGAACCCGGCTCATATCCTTCAACAACTCGACTGGATGGAATCAGCGACACCGCAAGATGTTCTGCGCGCCGCCCGGGACGTCATGAATGCGGGTTACTACCAACTCGATATTCTTCCCTATGAAGATTACACAACCAAGCCTTCAACGGTCGATCGCACTGCAGGCATCCCTGCAATCGATAACTCGCCCGCATTGGTTTTCCCAGAAATTCAAGAAGCGACATTATCGAACGGCATGAAAGTCGTTCTGGCAGAACGCAACGCCATTCCTGTGGTCGAAATTTCAATTCAGTTTGACGCTGGATATGCCGCTGACTCCGTTGAGGGCGGCAAGCTCGGTGCTGCTTCTTTCACAGGCTCGATGCTCGATGAAGGCACTTCCCGGCGTAGCGCCCTTGATATCGCCGAAGAACTTGAAGGATTGGGTGCCTCCCTTGGTGCGGGATCAAATCTTGATACCACGGGCGTTTCCATGTCGGCGTTGAAAGAAAATTTAACGCCGTCACTGGCTGTCATGGCTGATGTGTTGCGCAACCCAGCCTTCGCCCAAGAAGAAATCGACAAGTTGCGTACCCGCTGGTTGGCGGCGATCGATCAAGAAATCGCGAGCCCCGTTCAGCTGGCGTTGCGGGAATTACCGCTGGAGATTTACGGCGCTGATCACGCTTATGGCGTCCCGTTCACTGGATCGGGCACCAAAGAATCGATCTCTTCTTTGACACGCGAAGACTTAATCAAGTTCCATGCTGATTGGTTGCGCCCCGACAATGCAACGATCTTTGTCGTCGGCGATGCCACGCTGGACGAGATTACACCGATCCTTGAGGGAGCCCTGGGGAATTGGCGACCAGCAAACACGCCGTTGCAAGAAAAAAATATCTCCACCGTAGCGCTACCAAATCAAGCTAAAGTGATCATTGTTGATAAACCAGGATCACCGCAATCTTTGATCTTGGCTGGTCATGTTGCGCCGCCATCAAATGCCGATAACAATGTCGCCATCAGTGCGATGAATGACGTTATTGGCGGCCAGTTTTCAGCGCGGGTGAACATGAATCTGCGCGAAGAAAAAGGCTGGGCCTATGGCGCTTATACATTTTTCCAAGGAGCGCGCGGACAGCGCCCTTGGATGGTGTATGCGCCGGTTCAAACCGACAAAACCAAAGAGTCGCTGGCTGAGCTCATCAAAGAATTGAATGAGTACAAAACAACAAGGCCTGCCACATCAGACGAAATTGATCGCGTTGTTTTAAGCAACACACGGTCGCTTCCAGGTGCTTTTGAAACCGCCGATGATGTTTTGGGCAGCCTGGTTTCAAGCGCGCGTTACGGTCGTGCTTGGGACTATCCGGCAACCCTCACCGATCGCTATCAGTCATTGGATGCAGATCAAATCTCAGCGGCTGCTGACGAAGTTATCCATCCCGAAAGTTTGGTTTGGTTGATCGTCGGCGACCGGGAACAGATCGAGGAAGGCATCCGTTCCTTAGAGATCGGTCCTGTCGAAATCCGGGACATCGCAGACCTATAATCAAGCACCGCGTTTTCACCCTTGGTGAGGACGCATTTGCCAAGACCTAACGGCCGACCGTACGTGCACGCACATATGCAAAAATACGCACGGCAAAACCGGTAGTGTCTGCGAGCCTGCAGCGATGAACCGCCTACTCGCAAAATTCGAATGTCAAAGAGCCCACTCCGACCGAGCGCGCAAACGCTGCCAAAGCATGATGCCGATGACGACTTTGGTGGGTTTTTCCGTGAGGCATCTTTGCGCCCGTGCACGGCATTTGTCAGAAAAGCCACTCGACATAAGGAGCAGTATATGGCCGCCGGAAGGGGCGGGGATAACTCCACACCAAATATGGGTTTTATGAAAGAATACCCTCCGGGGGTTGTGTTTTATGAGATCAACACAACCCTCTATTCCGGATTTTCAGTCACGAAACACTGCCCGTCACATAACTGTCACAAATGAGCGCGCCCTCAAAAGCCCGCTATGGGCACGGTTATCCTCTATTTTATGTTTTTGAGCGGTTTCTGGGTCGTCATCGCTAAAAAACGGCATCAACAGCAAAAAAAGAACGGTCAATCATAAATAGGCACGTTCACGCGGCATCATTTTTGAATTAAGATTGTTTTTCGGGGTGTTTTTCTAAAGGGGTTTTCATGGCGCGCTCACTTGAACGGTCGGTAAAATTTATCCGGCCAGGTCGCTATATTATGAACATGCTCCTCTTCCTGATGGTTGTTGGGGCGGTTGTATATTATCTCTCACCATGGAGCCCGCAACCAACGCCGTTGCTGCTTGATGCCTTTAACGCCAATCCCGCCTTGAACGGATTGATCGTTGGCGTGCTCGCCATCGGGGTCATTTACAATTTGCGCCAAGCGGGCGTCATCGCCCCGGCTGTTCGTTGGGTCGAGGCATTTCGGGAATCTGTTGACCCTGGCCGATCGCGCTTGCCGCGCGCGCCGGGTTTGATCAATGCCATGTCCAAATTGCTCTTGGACGCGGATACGCGTTCAAGCCGCATCTCCCCTGAATCAAGTCGTGCCATTCTCGACTCGATCGGGACACGGATGGATGAAGGTCGCGAGATGGGCCGATACATCATGAACCTGCTCGTGTTCTTGGGGCTGCTCGGTACATTTTGGGGTTTGTTAGAAACGGTGAACGCGGTCGCTGCCACCATCAACGGTCTAGCCAATACAGCGGGCGCTGCACCGGAAGACGCAGTCTCGCAATTGATACAGAATTTGCGCGAGCCCCTATCGGGTATGGGTACGGCCTTTTCATCCTCCCTCTTTGGTTTGGGCGGCAGCCTTATTATTGGCTTTCTCGATCTCCAAGCAGGGCAAGCACAAAACCGTTTTTACGCAGACCTGGAAGATTGGCTTGCAGGCATGACGGAAACCGTTCGCGGCTCTTCAAACGGTGACAAGAAATTTAATAGCGACGATTTCGATGGTGACCTTGCGGCAGCGTTTGATGCGGCATTGGCCATGAACACTGAAACACAGATCAAGGCGCAGGCTGGCCAAATGGCTGAGCTCAAAGATGAGATCCGCGCGCTCAACAAAACATTGATCCGCTTCGGCGGCGGAGAATAGCCCATGGCGCGCCGGCGCAGCAGAAGCGAGGCTAATATCTGGCCAGGCTTTGTTGATGGTTTATCAACACTGCTCCTGGTGCTGATGTTTATTTTGTCGATCTTTGTCGTCGCACAATTTTACCTTGGAGACAGACTGCAAACTGTCAAAGATGAGCTGGCTTCAAAAGACGACGAGCTATCGCGCCTAATCGCCCAGATCAACAATTTGAACGATCAATTGGGGTTGGCGGAACAAGAACGCGCCCGCTTGCAGGCCCAAGTCTTGTCTTTGGAAGATACCATTGCGCAAAAAGATGAAGAGCTCGCAGGTCTTGGGGTCGCTCTTGCGGCCAGTCAATCTGCCGTCGCGGCATCGGCGGAAGAATTGGAAGCTGAAAAGGCGCTCTCAGAACAACAAAAGAGCGAGCTTGCGACGTTGAATGCACAGATTGCGGCATTGCGCCGTCAATTGGCGAGTTTGCAAGAAGCACTTGATGCGGCGGAAGCAAAAGACCGCGATCAGCAGGCGCAAATTGAAAATCTTTCGACCCGGCTGAACGCAGCACTGGCGCGTAAAGTCCAAGAGCTTCAAGAAGTGCGCTCACGATTTTTCGAAGCGCTACGAGAAGCGCTGGGCGATCGCACAGATGTGAAAGTTGTCGGTGACCGATTTATTTTCGAAAGCGATATTTTGTTTGGATCATGCTCAGCGACGCTAGGCGAAGCGGGCAAGCTTGAACTTGCCAAGCTGGCAGACGCGTTGATCGATATCCGTGATGACATACCGACAGAGGTCAATTGGGTCCTCCGCGTTGATGGCCATGCTGATGCGTCACCATTGGGACCGTCATGTCGTGCACTGTTTGATTCAAACCTAGACCTCTCAGCACAGCGCGCGATCTCAGTCGTGGAATATTTAACAAGCCGCGGTGTATCTGGTCGTCGTTTATTGGCGACTGGGTCTGGCTCTACGTCTCCATTGGTTTCCGGTTTTTCCAACACAGCATTGGCGCAAAACCGGCGCATCGAATTTAAACTGACGGAACGGTAAGCAACGCGAAAAAAGAGGGTTTTGATGAAACGGCTTCTCCTCTCGACTATTGGCGTTCTTATGGCGGGTTCTGTTGTGTACGCACAAAACACAACCGCGACCGACAATGACGCCTTACAGGCATCCTTAGAAGCCAAAGCACAACGAATCCCAGCAAGCGATCTCGCCGCTGCTCTTTCTGCCGGCGACGGAGGACGCTCGGATCGCGCAAGGATGGTGCGTGTTCGCCCCGATTGGGCCGCGGTTCGGGCTGATCTACAACGGACCACCGCCGAAGATGCTGAACGCGATACAACTAACGAAAATGAAATTCGCACTTTGCCAACGAGACGGTTGCCTCAATTGCAGGGGCCACCGCCACCTCCAGGACTTCGCGCTTTCGCCGCCAGTCGTTTGCCACGGGTCACGCAAGGGGAGGTCGATGTCGTGACCATTCCTGTAATGGTGCCAGCGCATCCCGATATCAGAGATAAAATCAAACTCTACGGCCAGGAAAACACCTATACCGCGGCTGGCGACATTGATCAGGATGCACAGTTTTCAATGAGTGGCGCGTGTGACCGCGTTGTTGGCGGTGCGCCGTCCTTGGTGGACTTGCGGCGACGTCTAGCAGAAGGACCACCTCGGCTTGCGGGTATTAGGGCTGACTATCACATCAGTCGCAATGAATTTGGCGTCGATCTTAGTTTTTCAAAATTCGGCTGCGGCTATGTCATCACTGTTGAATGTAGTGACCCTGAAAGTGATGAACGGTGCACCGACGATCGCTACCCGACACTGATCGCCCGCTCTATGATATTGATCAACCCTGAACGCGCGGCAGGTGGCGAATGATAAAACGCACTACCATCAGCGCAATCACCGCTATGTTCTTACTCCTGTCGTGCGAACAGGTGAGTGACACGCCAAGTGAAGAAACACCGCCCGATAATGGCGACCCACCGTCGGATACACCCGTCGATGACGAACCAGCACCGGAACCTGACGACGACGATTTTCTACATGATGGCGAAGGACGCATTTTTAGCTATGTCCCCGTCGGCGATCTTCTTCCTTCTTCTGGTCCAGGTCACGAAGACACCACCATCTATCGCCCTGACATAACATTTCCATTGGAAGACGCCGCCTTTCTCAATAGCCAAGTTTATCGCTATGGCGGCAGTCAGGGCACCGTGAATGGTATGTCTGGCGGGCAGTGTCATGAAACAAACTACGACTACCCCTGGCAGGATACGTTTTGTGAGTCGCGCTCACGGGATCAAATTATGTGCCCAGCGGGCGGCCATGAAGGTGTCGATATTCGGCCCGGTTCGTGTATTCCGGAAACAGATGCGATTCATTGGGCGGTCGCCGCAGAAGACGGACGCATCATTGCGCCATCAAGTTCACAATATACGGTCAAACTTCAAACCAGTGACGGCACGCTCTACCGTTATATGCATTTGAAGATGGACGCGCTGTCTGTCGCCGACGGCGAGACCGTCGCCAAAGGACAACGCATCGGGATGGTCTCTAACGACTTTTTCAATGGGTCAGGCGAGCGTGTGCCGACGACTTATCATCTGCATTTTGAAATGTATCAAAACTATTCACCTGATGAAGATACGGACCCAATTTTTGATCAGGTCAATCCTTATATGACGCTTGTGAACGCCTATGAACGGAAATTAAGAGGTACCGAATAGGTATCCAGTTATTGTTTGGCGCGTTGCGCAATCATGACCAGCAAAAGTGCGGGCACTACGGATAAAGCGGCAAAGTAAAACAGATATTCCTTACCGAGCTGGTCGTAGACCATGCCGCCGGCTAGCGGACCAAGAGCCGCCCCCACACCAGCAGCAAGCGCCGCAATACCAAATGTCCGCCCTGCCCCATGGGCCGGTGATAGATCCCCAATCCAGGCGCTTTTCGTTAGTTCAGCCAGCACGCCGCCGATGGATGACGCCATAAAACCACCAATGACCCAGTAAAGGCTCGTCATATTTGGGATCGCTGCATAGACGCCCGCGAGGATACTCAACCCAATCGCGATAGCAGTTGTTCGTTGGAGTTTGCTGGTAATGCGCCCGAGCCAAACGGGCAAAATTGCATAGGCAACACCAATCGGTAAAAACGCCAGCGCCAACTCATAAAGCTCAAGCCCAAAACGCTCCCGCAAATAAATAAGATAATAAGGCTGCATAACAGCCCCCGCAAAGGCCGCGAAAAATACGACACCGAAAACGACCGGAAACCCTTTTGGCATTTGAAACCGTTCGGTCGTAATTTTCTGCTTAAGTGTTTTGGTTTCCGGAATGTACGCATAGGCAAAAACAATGGCCGCTGCTGCTGTCACGGAGAAAAATGCAAATGAATAGCCCCAAGCATAGAGCGGTAGCGCACCCACCAAACCAAAGCCGACAAAGCCGCCGACCATACCACCGCGGGTTTGGCTAGCAATATTGCCCCCCATGGCCGCGCTTCGACCGTCCCGCTCGGTCAAATCCGAGGTGATCGTTTCCGCGGTGATCGCCAGAAACGCAAAACCAATACCATGGAAGAGCCGCGCGATATAAAGGGTCATCACTGTTTCGCTCAGCCCATACAGTATATTGGCCGCAAAATAGAAAAGCGTTGCGAGGATGAAAAATGGCCGACGCCCAATCTTATCTAAGCCATAACCAACGATCGGACGGACCACCAATATCGAGCCGGTGAAAAGCGCAAACAAAATACCGATTTGAAATGCCGACGCCCCCAGATCTTCGGCGCGTAGTGGTAGCGCAAAATTGATAAAAACTATCGGGGCCGATACCAAGAAAAGGCAACGGCGAATAAGGTTTAGGGTGCGTTTATTATCCATCAGCTGGTCCATCATATTGTATGTGCTGTTGGGCTTTCATTACGCACCAAACAGGACCGCATGCATGATGCGCCCGGGAAGGAAGGCAAAAGCCCCCGCGATTACCAACCCACCAATGAAGATGCCCCGAAATGCTTTCGCGTGCGCCTTCAATGCGGGTCCGCTTCGGGTCAGCAAAAACAAACCCTGAGCCACACCGAAATAGGTCAGTATCGTGAATAAATGAATGAAGCTAAACCATTGGGTGAACGGTAACCCAGGGAACAAAGCCGGGCGAATGAAGATACTGGACGTGGCGATCGTCGTCATCAAGATGATCCAAACCAAGCCAAGCGTTTTATGAGGCAATGTCCCTTTCGGTGCCACAAACTGTACAATGCCGAGGGCAAACGCTGCCATTGCACCAAATGCGTGAATTTGAATGATAAAGGGTGCTGTCAATAATGGTTCAAACGACATCTACAATCCTCCCGCCCCTAGCGGTGACCAACCATCGCTAGGGCCCTACCCCGTGAAACGGCCTTGGGCCGGGGTATTTTCACTTTATTTTTTAAAGTTATTTGAAAATTATCGCTTTGGCAAGGAAAAAGCGAGCCAGACCCCCATTAGGGTCGCGGCAAGTCCATACCAGGTCAAAGCATATTCCAAATGGCGATTGTTAAAGTCGAGGCGTGTGGTGCCGCCTTTGGGCCAATCACGCCCCTCAATCGCAAAGCTATCGATATAAAACGGCACAGTGGTAACGCCGGCACTTTCGGCAAAGCGCGTCGGGTCACGCACAAACCATAAACCGTCTACGGACTGTTCGACTGACCGAAACCAAGATGCAGGTGGTGACATTTTTTCCGCTGAACGGAAAAGCCCAACAACCTCAAATGTTATTCCCGTATTTAAAGTTGTGTCAGGAAAGTCGATTTCGGTCTCGGACTGCGGAACAAAACCAAAATTCACATAGACATTATGACCGCCCTTTGCATTGAGTGGCGCGAAATAAAAATAACCTGGCACTGCTTCATAAGCCCCAAAGACTTTTGCACTAGAACTGCTATTGCTTTGCGCATTTACAGCCAAATGAACGGGCACATATTCCATATCCTCGCCAGCTTCAGCACGTGCGACAGCATCGTCAAATGCCAAGGGCGCAGCACCGAGGCGTTGCTCAACCTTTTCGATCAAACTCAATTTCCATTGCAGTCGTTTGACCTGCCAGCTGCCCAGGGCGATCAACATCGCCATCCCCAGAGCCGCACATATTGTCAGCACAGGACGGAATTCAAATTTTCGATTGGATAACATATTACTCTTCAAGCCGGCCTTCGGCCGCTTTATTCGCATATTGCAAGGCGATCAAGGTCGCCTTTAAAGGGCGCAACATGGCAAAGATGGAAATCATCGCCACACCAATACTTAATAAGAAGGCCAGCCAGATCGGTGCATACCAAACAAAACGCGCGATGAATGCGATGGCCACTGCCGCAAAACCAACAATGAAGATCACAAACACAGCGGGGCCATCACCGGAATCTGCCTTTGCATAATCGAGATTACAATTGGCACAGGCCTCATGAAGCCCGAGATAGCTTTTGAACAACATGCCCTGCCCGCAACGGGGGCACTTACACCCCAGACCAGCGGCATAGGGTGACACCGGCGGATAATATGTCATGGAGTTTCCGTGACGAGATTAAACTCAAGCGTGATATTTTCTTCGCTTTCAATCTCACCGCGATGATAGGCGCGCGCCGATGACGTAAGCCCTCTCCGTGTTTTCACCATACAGGTTTCGAAATCATCGTCGTCCGCTTCAAGGTCACCGCTTTCAATTAAGTCTGCTCGCAAGTCCTCAGGCAGATCGGCGCACAACATCATGGTGAGCCGAAACTGATCACGGTTCCCAGCACCATAATAATAAATATAACTATCATCTTCGCGTGTTTGCACGCCATAGCCATAGCGACCAATACGGCGAAAACGCATTTCAATTGGCTCTTCTTCTTCCGAAACAAAAGTGTAAAGGCGACTGCTGTCGAAAGAGACGTCCATCAACTGACAGTCGTCGACGTCCTCGCCCATTGGACACATCACATAGGCACCGGGGCCAAGTGGTGTCGCGCGGCCATTTGCGGCGTCGAGCACTGGTTCTTCGGAGACCAGACATCCGCCAAGCGCTAGCGCGCCAGCCAGAATAAGGAATTGGAGTTTGTATCGCAGAGAGCGCATCAGCCGCCCTCCCCTTGGTTGCTGCAAAGCAATCCTACGATAAAAGGCCTTGATTGCCGAGGACATAGACAAAAGCGAACAAAAACAACCACACAACGTCCACAAAGTGCCAGTACCAAGCCGCACATTCGAAACCAAAATGGCGATCAGGGGTGAAGTGTCCGGCCAATGCACGAAATAGGCAGACGATGAGGAATATAGTCCCGATGATCACGTGCAATCCGTGGAAACCGGTCGCCATAAAGAATGACGCGCCATAGATGCCACCGCCAGAAAACTTAAACATGTCCAGTGACAAGGCTTCGTAATATTCGACCGCCTGAAGCGACGTGAAAAACAGACCCAAGACGATCGTCCAGATCAACCCTTGGATGAGACCTTTTTTGTCGCCGGAGACAACAGCGTAATGTGCCCAGGTCACTGTCGTACCGGAAAGCAACAACACCAATGTGTTGATGAGCGGCAAACCCCATGCGCTGAGCGGCTCAACCCCAACAGGTGGCCAAACAGCGCCCGTCGCATGAACGCGGCCATCATTGCCCATAAAGGCAGGATTGCCTTCCAGGTTCAGCATCTGTGAACCGTCGAGCAACAGTACCGGATCACCAGCCCCAGGGAAAAGCGCAGCACCAAAGAATGCCCAAAACCATGCCGCAAAGAACATCACTTCTGAGGCAATGAACAAAATCATGCCGTAACGCAGCCCCAAACGAACGACCGTAGACGTGCTCTCGCCTGTCAGGCTTTCTTTGATGACGTCTCGCCACCAACCGACAAAGGTCAGAAGAATGCCTGAGAAGCCGAGCAAGAATAGCCAGTTACCTTTCAGGCCAAACAGTCCATCGCCACTCCCGGCGGTTTCCATCCAGGTCACTGCGCCGATCATCATCACAACAGCAGCGATGGAGCCAATCAGCGGCCATGCGCTTGGATTGACCAGATGGTATTCATGTTTGACTTCAGCGCCGGCCATAGATCGCCCCTGTTCCCAGAAAAATCTTAAATCTGTTCGGTTTTCTATACTGGCGCGCCCACAAAATCCAAGTGTGGTGGCCTTTTCAGCCCGCGCTATTCAGCCGCAGCCCAATGAAGCAGGAACCACAAACCATGTGGAAATCCTATTTACCGGTTTCCAAGCCGGCGACCTGGGGCTCGTCGTCCCAAACGAAGAAGGTATAGGCGAGGGTAATGGTCTGGACCTCATCGAGGTTTTTATCGCTGGCCAGTTTTGGATCGATAAAATAGGTCACCGGCATTGAGATCTTTTGCCCAGGTTGGAGCGTCTGTTCAGTGAAACAAAAGCACTCAATTTTTTGGAAATAGATCCCGGCCTTGGCTGGAGACACGTTAAAGGTCGCCCGCCCCGTCACAGGTTTATCCGTCAGGTTTTCCGCCTCGTAAAAGGCAAGGCCCGTCTCACCGATTTTGAGCGTTTGTGAGACCTGTTCTGGTTTGAACCGCCAAGGCAGTCCTTGATTGACCGTCGCGTCAAAACGCACGGTGATATCACGGGCAATGACCCGATCCGCCGGCGCATCCGCGCGCTGGGTCGTGCCACCCCAACCCGTAACTTGGCAAAATGCTTGATAGGCTGGCACCGCCGCAAACGACATTGCGACCATCCCGGCAACAACGCCCGACACAATCATCGCCGTTTTCTTATTTTTCGCCGCAGTATCCACGGGCACGCTCCACTAAAATGGTCGGTCAGCGACGGCGCCACCAATGCGCAAAATTGTCACCAGAAAAACAATCAACATGAAAGCACCCAAACCAAGCGCAATCGCTAGGTTGCGTTGCTTTCGCTGCTTTTGTTCGTCGGGCACGGATACAGACGTCTCACCCGGATTATTGTTCGGTTCTTTATCCATGTAATCCCGTCACGCTTTCCACCAAGATGGTCGCAAAAATCGCAAACAAATAAAGGATTGAAAATCCAAAAAGTTTTTTCGCTGGGCCGTGATCTGATTGATCCGTGTTCAACACTTTCCAGGCAAGCGCCACAAACCAGGCCCCAAGCACCACGGACACGGCCAGATAGAGATATCCCGCCATCCCAACAACAAATGGCGACATGCCCGCAAAAGCCAGCACAATTGAATAGCCGAAAATCTGACGCCGGGTTGCCCGATCCCCTTCGACCACTGGCAACATAGGCACGCCCGCGCGCTCATAGTCGCCTTGCTTAAACAAGGCCAGTGCCCAAAAATGCGGGGGTGTCCAAAGGAAAATTACGGCGAATAAAATCCAGGGCTCAAGCGGTGTGGATCCAGAAACCGCCGCCCAACCAACGACCGGCGGCAATGCCCCGGCTGCACCACCTATGACGATGTTTTGCGGTGTTAGGCGTTTCAACCACATGGAATAGATGACGACGTAGAAAAAGATCGTGAAGGCCAGTAAACCGGCGGCTAAATAATTTGAGGCCAATGCCAATAGCGCAACCGATAAGGCTGACAAGAAACCGCCAAAGGCCGCCGCCTCCGCTTTTGGAACGAGACCCGCCGGGATCGGCCGTCCTGCGGTACGCGACATCACCGCATCAATATCAGCATCCCACCACATATTGAGCGCCCCAGACGCGCCAGCCCCAACAGCAATCGACAATAGGGAAACAGCAGCAAGACCGGGATGAATAGTCCCCGGCGCAGCAACCATGCCGACAAAAGCGGTGAAAATGACCAGCGACATGACGCGCGGCTTTAACAGCGAGAAATAATCCCGCGGTCCCGCAAGCGCATAGCTCGCTTCATTTGGTGTATCGTCACGCATTGTGTCCATGGGGCGGCTTATGCCCCAAAGCCAGCCGAGAGGAAACCATTACTACCCCGAAAAGGGGGTGGCGGAGCGTCGCGATATCAGCCGCGGCCGAATATTGAGCGCACGCCAAATAGAACGAAGATCAGCAACATGAAAGCCAGGAAATACGCCAACAGTGTCGCCGCTGTCAGCCCCATAAAGATGCTCCAGCTCGCTTCCAGCTGGCCGACCAAGCGTCCGCCCGTCACCGCGCCGCCTTCTGGTGTTGGCCCGGCAAACACCCCGCGCAAATAGCCGCCGATGGCATAAAGCGTCAGCGACAATATAGTCATAGAGCTAATCTGGGTTGCCCGCTTCATAGCGAGCGCAGATACCAATACGGCCCCAAAAGCAATCAGCAGTGAAATCCAATCACCATTCAAAAACGTTCCCCGCATCACGCGCAGAACATCATTCGCGATCATTTCTAGCATAGTCCCCATCCCCTTAGGCTGACCAACCTTGAAACCGATGCACCCCCATCGGTTTCAGCCCCGTCGATCTCAATTAATGTAGTCTTCTCATAGAAACACCGACGCACACATGGCGCGTCGGCGTTGTCTCATTAAAGTGGTTCCGCCGAATTAGCCGCGGAAGAGCAGTGATCGGACCAAAGATAGAACGCCGATAGCAACTGCGAAGGTGATCAAATATCCGACCATTGTCGATCCAGATACGCCGCCCATCGTCGCCCAACCAGCTTCAAGCTGTCCGATCCATGTTGCAGGATCGGTTGGTGCAGCACTCGTTGCGCCGCCATAAACGATCCAAATGATTGCCAATACGACCAGTGCCAAAACACTCGTACATAGAATTTGTCCAAAACTTCTCATGGAAAAGACGCCGACCAGCACCGCCCCGATGACCATGGCTAGAAAAATCATATCCCCACCGAGGAAGATTGATTCCGCCACATTCCGAATATCTGAAATTATGAGTTCCATTGCAAACGCCCCTATTCGCTTCGATAGTTACTTTGTTAACTGTTCCCTAACTAAGGTTAACGACATTTTTTTTATCAGGTCACGCTGCAGTGCAGCATTTATGGGTCAAAAAAACCCGCCGCTTCGAAAAACGGCGGGCTTTTTTAGAATTTGTCATTTTGCCGCGATTAAAAGGCTTTCGCATCGCCTTTATCAAAGCGTGGCAATTCATTGAATTGGTGGAATGGCGGCGGTGACGGCAGTGTCCATTCCAGGGTCGTGGCACCAACACCCCAAGGGTTATCAGCAGCCTTTTTGCGATAGATAAAGAACGCATCAAACATCGCCACGACAAAGACACCCATGCCCAGAATAGTAATGAAATAGCCAATCGTTGAAACTTGATTCCACAAAGCAAAAGCTTCTGGGTAATCGATGTAACGACGCGGCATGCCTTGTAGGCCGAGGAAATGCTGCGGGAAGAAAATCAAATTCACACCGATAAACATCACCCAGAAATGCAATGTGCCGAGCCATTCACGATACATCTTGCCGGTCATTTTAGGGAACCAATAATACCAACCCGCAAAAATTGCGAAGACGGCCCCAAGTGACAACACATAGTGGAAGTGTGCCACCACATAATAAGTATCGTGCATATAGTGGTCGATACCCGCATTCGCGAGCACGACACCGGTCACACCACCAACGGTGAACAAGAAGATAAACCCAATCGCCCATACCATCGGTGTTTTAAATTCAATTGACCCGCCCCACATCGTAGCAATCCAAGAGAAAATCTTGATCCCCGTGGGCACGGCGATCACCATGGTCGCCGCCACAAAATAGGCTTTCATGTCGACGCTGAGACCCACCGTATACATATGGTGTGCCCAAACGATGAAGCCGACAAAACCGATCGCGACCATCGCATAAGCCATGCCGAGATAGCCAAAGATCGGCTTTTTCGAAAAGGTCGACACGATGTGCGAGATGATGCCGAAGCCTGGGAGGATAAGAATGTAAACCTCGGGGTGACCAAAGAACCAGAACAAGTGCTGGTACAAAATCGGGTCGCCGCCACCGGCCGCATCAAAGAACGACGTGCCGAAATTCCGATCCGTCAGCAGCATTGTGATTGCGCCGGCCAATACTGGCAAAGACAGCACCAACAAGAACGCTGTGACGAGCACTGACCAGGCAAATAGCGGCATCTTGTGCAATGTCATGCCAGGTGCGCGCATATTGAAGATCGTGGTAATGAAGTTAATCGCCCCGAGGATGGACGATGCACCCGCAAGGTGCAGCGACAAGATCAACAGATCCATCGCCGGTCCCGGGCTGCCGGTATTTGACGATAGCGGTGGATACAATACCCAACCCCCACCAAAGCCGATCTGCGACCCATAGCCAGGTGCAAACAGAGAAAGCGTGATTAAAATACCAGATGCACCGTAAAGCCAAAAGGAAATGTTGTTCATGCGCGGGAACGCCATGTCTGGTGCACCAATCATGATCGGCACAAACCAATTGCCGAAGCCACCAATCAAGGCGGGCATGACCATGAAGAAGATCATCATCAAGCCATGATAGGTGATCAACACATTATAGAAGTTCGCTGCAGCAGTGAGATCACCACCGGTCCATTGGGTTAAAACCGTAACCCCTGGCTCAGCCAATTCCATGCGCATCAAACCGGACATCGCGCCGCCGACAATCCCGGCGATGATCGCGAAGATCAGATAGAGCGTACCAATGTCCTTGTGGTTGGTCGAAAAGAACCAACGCACGAAAAAGGACGGCTTGTGGTCGGCGTGATCGTCAGCGCCGTGTGCTGCTTGTGCCTCAGCCATTTTTATCAGACCTTCCTTATTCCGCAGATGCGCCGGCATTTTCAGACCGGGCTAATTTTATATTTTCAGAATCAAACATTGGTTCCATTTCCGCAAGCGCGCGTTGGCTATCGACCCATGCCTCGAATGCTGGACGGGAAACCACTTCAACCGCGATCGGCATATATGAGTGGCGCACGCCGCAAATTTCAGAGCATTGGCCATAATAAATACCTTCGCGATCGGCACTGAACCAAGTTTCGTTTATACGGCCAGGTACAGCATCAACCTTGACGGCAAATGCTGGTAGCGCCCAGGCGTGAATGACGTCGCTCGCGGTCGTTGTGATGCGAATGGTTTCACCGACAGGCACGACGACACGATTGTTGACTTCTAATAGGTAAGTCTCCGGTGTGGATTCTTCTTCGGTGGCCATGTCGGAGAGAAATTCGAAATCGCCAAAATCTGGGTAGGAATAGTTCCAGCCCCATTGGCGACCGACAGCCTTAATGGTCATTGTTGGTGCCATCACGATTTCTTTGTCACAGGCATCAATAAAACGTTTGGCATTCGGGCAACCAGAAACATTCTGGGAAGAACGACCACCACGAATAATGACACGCTCGCCTGGGGCCGGCGGCGTTTCAAACGAAACAACCACTTCAGCATCGCCGAAACCGTCAACGCGATAATCATCGCGATAACGTAGGACTTGTTGGCCAGAACCATTATCTAGGGCCACCTGAAGATGGCTGCGCCGCTTAACCATGCGACTTTCCGCAAAATCATTCGGAAAAACAAAATCCACCGTTTGGCCATCGCCAGCCACCACCACCTGCTTTCCGTCTGGGGTCACATCCTCTTTATAGAGAAGCTCAAAAGACGGCAGGGCAATGATTAGCAAGATGATGATCGGAACACCGGTCCAAATAATCTCAACCAATGTATTATGGCTAAATTTTCGAGGTTCCGGGTTACTCTTGGCGTTGTACCGGACGATAACCCAGATCAACAGCGCCAAGACAAATAAGCTAATCACCGTAATGATCGGCAATAATATCCAATTGTGGAAAAAGTGTACTTCTTCTGCGAGTGCAGAATTTGCTGGCTGCATGGCAATGCCGCCGGGGGTCATCTGGGCCGTCGCGGCTGTCGCCAGCCACACACCTAGTCCACTTAACGTCGCGGTCAGTTTTTTCATCATTGATTCCTGCGTCATCGCACTTCGAGAAATAATACCGTCTTGAACGGCGCTGAATATGGTCGATACGCCTATCCAGCCGCGCGCGTCAATTTCGGCCCGCTTATAGGCCGCCGCGGGGCCCAGCGTCATCGCGCAAATGAAGGAAAAATGGTCGCAGCAGCATTTTGGCTTTTTCAGCCGCTGTTGGCGTCAAATCCCGAGAAAGGCTATCATAGCCTCCGGATATAGGAGATCTCCATGACCAAACCCATCACACTCGCCCTATTCGCTCTACCCATGTGGATAATTTCAGCGGGTCTTAGTGCCGCCCAAGAAACCAGCGATCCATCAATGAAGATTGTCGTGGGCAGCAAATGGCCGCTGGCGAATGAGTGTTATGAAAATGCGCGTGACACTAGAGAGGACTATGAAGCACTTGATCCGTGCAATCAGTCACTTGAGACCGAATCACTGTCACAGCGCCGCCGCGCCGGTGTTCACGCCAATCGGGGCGTCATTTACTACAATATTGGCGAATATCAGCTTTCTGTGGACGACTTCACCGAGTCCTTGGATCTCGAGATTAATGTCATTGCAAAGATCAGAGCCAATCGTGGGCTTTCATTTGAGGCCTTAGGTTACGAAAACCTGGCCAGAGCCGACTATGTGGAGGCGCTAAAAATCAATCCGGACCACAAAGTGGCATCGGAACGCCTCCAAGAGCTGAACAAGCCACTCTATGATCGCTCAACGATTCCGCGGAAAATTACCGTGGAAGCGCCAAATGTTTCGATGGCGGGAATATGAAGCAAAGGGCGTTGCTGTCTGCTTCAGCGCGCCCTACATCCAATACATGACAGATTCATATTTTTTCTCCCGAACCGATCTCGATCAATCCCGCGCTCAAGGGGTATTAGATGACGCCCTCAATGGGGCTGATGATGGCGAGCTCTATCTTGAATATGCCCAATCCGAGGCATTTGTATTCGACGACAACCGGTTGAAAACGGCGAGCTTTAACGTGGATCAAGGATTTGGCCTGCGCTCAGTATGTGGCGAATCCACAGGATATGCGCATTCATCCGAGCTGTCGGAAGAGGCCTTGAAGCGCGCTGGCAATGCCGTCCAGGCCGTCAAAATTGGCAAAGGCGGTGCCATCGCTGACGGCCCTGCCCGTACCAATACAAAGCTCTATTCTGACGAGAATCCGCTCGGCGACATGGCTTTTGAAGAGAAAACCAAGCTTCTTGAAGACATCAACAATTATGCTCGATCAAAAGACGCGCGTGTTCGCCAGGTTTCAGCGTCACTTTCTGGGGAATGGTCAGCAGTTGAGATTTTGCGCCCCGGTGGCGAAATCATCCGCGATTTCCGCCCGCTCGTTCGGCTCAATGTCTCTGTCACCGCCGGCGATGGTGATCGGCAAGAATCAGGCAGCTATGGCGCAGGCGGACGTCACACCTATGCCCAATATGTTTCCCCCGATGCCTGGCAGGCGCAAGTTGACGAAGCACTGCGCCAGGCGCTGATCAATTTGGAAGCCGAACCTGCCCCAGCCGGTGAGATGGAAGTTGTCTTGGGGCCAGGCTGGACAGGTGTTCTTCTCCACGAAGCTGTGGGTCATGGGTTGGAAGGCGACTTTAATCGCAAATCCGAATCCGCTTTTGCTGGCCGCATTGGCGAACGCGTCGCAGCACCAGGCGTGACGGTTGTCGACGATGGCACCCTTGAAGGGCGGCGTGGATCATTGAGTGTTGATGATGAAGGCACACCAACATCGCGAACCGTGTTGATCGAAGACGGGATTTTGAAAGGCTATCTTCAAGATCGCCTCAATGCCCGCCTGATGGGCATGGCGGCAACTGGCAATGGTCGCCGCGAAAGCTTCGCGCACCAACCGATGCCGCGCATGACCAACACCTTCATGCTGGCTGGTGATCGGCATCCGGAAGAAATTTTAAAATCCGTCAAGGACGGCATTTACGCGGTGAATTTCTCTGGTGGGCAGGTCGACATCACGTCTGGCAAATTCGTCTTTAATTGCACCGAGGCCTATCGCGTTAAAAATGGTAAGGTCGGAGCGCCCTTAAAAAATGTTGCCCTGATCGGGGACGGTCCAAGCGTGATGACGAAAGTCTCCATGATTGGGAACGACTTCTCTCTTGATCCTGGCATCGGCGTTTGCGGTAAAGCGGGACAAGGCGTGCCCGTTGGCGTTGGTCAACCGACGATTAAAATCGACCGCCTCACCGTCGGTGGTGCCGCGGCGTAATCCTAACGTCACTAGGATCTAGAGACCCAGCATGGCAAAAACTCTACGCCGAAGCTTGCCAGATAATGTTGGAGACAATCGCCATCACGATGGACAATAAAATCAGCCAGTAAATCAAGCCAGACATCAGCGCCGTCCAAATCGTTTTGACCCATCCGCGACCGTAAGCGCGTTTCAGCGCTGCAAAATAATAAATCGCAATCCCAAAGAACGCCCCGGTTCCGGTGTATGGCACACCAAACTGTGCCAAAATCAATGCCAACGCAATGATACCGAATGCCGTTGCGTGGGTGTAGAATGACAAAACCAGATGATCGAAAATCAGGGCATCACGACCACGAATAAAGACGGTCATGATCAGTGCCAAAATTGGTGTCATCAAAAACAAAACTCGTGGCAGCCAATTGTTAAAGGCATTATTGAGCGCGCCGGGATCAGCAACGAGCCAATTCGCGCCTGTTAAAACCCGCTCCATAATCGCAGTGGCATCTTCTTCACCAAAACCGGATTCCGAGAGCTCTTCGCCAATTTGGATATTTTCACCTGATTGGATCTCAGATCGCCCTTGGGTGCGCACTTGCTCAAGGCAGGCATTCCAAAGTTCCTGATTACTGGCGATATCTTTTTCTTTAACGAAAAACCGTGCCCCTAAACTCAATCCACATTCAATGGAGGGGGAGGGTAATATCTCATCTTCTCCTTCACTTAACTCCGTGAGAACTGCTTGTGCAGCTTCGTCAGCTTCCCTAACCTCAACAGCAAAAAACAATGTTTTCGTCAGCGCGATGGTGACGAAAAACAAAAAGCTTACCACCAAAAACATACGTACCGGCGGTGTAAACCGTGAGCGTCTTCCGTGTGCATAGTTTTTTGGGACAAGCCCCGGCGCAATTGCCATAAGCCCGAGCGTGCGCCACATCCGACTTTCAAATCCTAATGTGTCGCGCATAAAATCTCGCGCTAACAAGAAAGAGCTGCGTCTTAGATCGTCATTCTTTTGCCCACACCAGGCGCAAAACGTACCGCCAACGGGATTGCCACATGACAAGCATGAAACTGCGGCAAGCGCTGCATCCGGCGCTTCAGACGGTTCCGCAGCGACACCCTCTTCGCCATCACCATCGATGTCGTCAAACTCACTCATGATGCACCCCTCTACCTCTAGCTTAGCATTATGCGGCGCAACATTGAAGGCTGTCCCAAATAGGCAAGCACGGCTAGAACCTTTTCTATGACCGAATTCGTTACACGATTTGCGCCATCCCCGACTGGGTTGTTACATCTGGGCCACGCCTTTTCGGCGCTAACCGCCTTTAAGGCTGCACAAAATTCAGCAGGCAGGCTATTATTGCGTATCGAAGATATCGACCTGACGCGGTGCAAGCCCAGCTTTGAGCAAGCGATATTTGACGATCTCACTTGGCTTGGACTCACATGGGAAAAACCTGTCCGGCGACAGTCAGATCATTTCGAAGACTATGAAACTGCCTTGCAGATCCTTCGTGACAAAAATCTGGTTTATCGATGTTTTAAAACGCGCAAAGAAATTGCTGATGACATTGCCAGAGCACCCCATTTATCGCCTGACGGCCCTGAAGGGCCGCAATATATTGGTCAACCACTGAACCCTGCGCAAGAACAATCAAGCCTAGAAAAAGAAGAGCCTTTTGCATGGCGGCTATCGATGCAGGCAGCAAAGAATTATCTCGGTCGTCAATTTGAAGAATTGTCGTTTCTAGAGGAAGGGGCTGGACCAAAAGGCGAATGCGGACGCGTATGTGCAACGCCACAAATATTTGGTGACGCAGTGATCGCGCGCAAAGATTTGGGTACAAGCTATCATCTTGCATCGGTCTTTGACGATGCGTTGCAAGGGATAACGCATGTCATACGGGGAGAGGATTTGTTTCCCGCCACCCATCTACATCGTTTGTTGCAAGCCTTATTAGAGCTGCCTGAACCCGTTTATCGACATCACAAACTCATCACGGACGAGAATGGCAAACGCTTTTCTAAACGCGATCAATCGGTCACACTTTCCGCTATGCGCGCAAATGGCGTCACGCCTTCGGAAATTCATTCCATGCTGGACGCATCAATCCGGTAATGGCCGGTGATTGTCCAATTAAACAAAACATCCTCAAGTTTAGGCCCGGAGCCAATATTGTGCACAATTAGGGGCCGTCCCGAACCACCGGTTTTATGCGTGACAACACCAATATGGGGTAACCAACCACCACTATCGCCACGTAAATTCCACGCCACAATATCGCCTGGCTGGTAGTTGGCGGGATCATTGCTGGTGGCTAAGCGCGCGCCGATCCGGGTAAAGAAAGTTTCGAGATTTGGCACTCGCCGATGATCGATATTTTTATCCGGACCAGTTAGTCCCCAATGTTTCGGATAAGCCGAAAATGTTGCGGCCATATCTTCATGCACCAATCGCTGTAGATCGTGTCCCAACACACGCAACACGCGGATCACAACATCAGCACAAACCCCTTTGTCCGGCGCAACATCGCCGCCTGGATAATCGAGACGCACATAGGCGGGATCATAAGTGACTTGATGGCGCGTACGATCAAGCGCAGCATCGGAAAGACGCATCCCGAAATCAGTCGTTTGCGCCGAAGCCGTATGCGTAAAAACGGCAAGGACGGTCAGGACAGCGAGTATTGCTCGATAAGGCATGCCCTCAAGAAACAGAAAAATGGGGCAAATGAATGGCCATAAACACTTTCCGCCACGGTAAACTGAGGATAGTTTGCGGCAGAACGCTGGTGAAAATCTCGTATTCTTTCCTATATTGAGTGTTCAGAAGGAGATCAGCATGTACCCGGACCACCCACTTTCCGATGAACGTGGCATCACGCCAATCGCGCTCACCCTAAATCTTTTATGGTTGGTATTTGGCGGCGCACTTGCAGCTTTAGGGTGGTTTATCGCGGCCCTTTTCATGGTGATCACCATTGTCGGTATTCCTTGGGCGCGATCTGCATTTGACAATGGCGTTTATACGTTATGGCCATTTGGCGCGCGCCCATTAGCACGTGACCGTCTTTATGGGGAAGATATCGGTACTGGTCCACTGGGATTTTTGGGCAATATCATTTGGTTTGTCTTAGCTGGCTGGTGGCTTGCTCTTGGTCATCTCTTTGCGGCAATTGGCCTGGCGATCACTATCATCGGGTTACCTTTCGCCTGGGCACATCTCAAACTCGCTGGTTTTGCTCTTTGGCCAATTGGTCGGACAATTGTCTCTAGCGATCAAAGACGGGGTGCCTACTAGTTAGCCCGTCGTCTCAAGCGTTAAAGACACAGTATGACAATGTTGACTGGTGACTAAGTGCTCAATTTTCGCAATTGACGGAGGCCGACCTAACGGCGGTTTTCGAAATCCGTCTCGCGGTTACCGAAAACAAAGTCACGATGAGCCGTCTCGTGGAACTCGGCTTAACACCAGTATCCGTTGCGAAAGCTTTGAAGGGGCAAGCTATCGGCTGGGTCTGTACTGATAGTGAAAACGTCGTTGGTTTTGCGATAGGTGACGGCGCATCCGGCGAGGTCACGGTCCTCGCCACAATGCCCGGCTATGAAGGTCGCGGCATTGGCAAAACACTTATGCAACTTGTACAGGCCTGGCTATTCAACAAAGGGCATAAGGAAATTTGGCTGGTCACGGAGCCAAATCCCGGCTTTCGCGCCTATGGATTTTATCAATCGCTTGGCTGGACCCCAACAGGCAAAATGATCGGTGAAGATGAAAAATTGACCCTACAACGGCCATGAAAAAAAATAACCCAACCACGATTAGCGCGCGGCCTTCACCACAAGCTTTGTTCCATCCGCCGCTGTAATTTCTACTTGCAGTCCCGCCGCTAGATCGTCGCCAGTATCGCTTTCTGCAAGCCATAAGGTATCGCCAAGGCGAACTTTACCGGCACCATTGACAAAAGCTTGATCAACAGTGGCTTTGCGGCCAACTTTTTGAGCACCGCGATCGTTCAAGGTTATATGGTCCGACTGGGTCTTATGCAGCCAAGGTTTTACTTTTGCAGGTGCCACGATCGATAAAACGATGGTGATAACAGAAAAAATGATTAATTGAATTTGCCATTGCCCGTCTAATGGCCAGATATCGACAAAGCCCACAAGCGCCGCAGCAATTGCCGGCCATAAGAAATAGGTCGACCCTGTAAGTAATTCGATGGTGAGCAAAGCGAGCGCAAATACCCACCAATACCAAAAAGGCATCGTCGACAAAAATACTATGACATCTTCCATTTAAAAACTCCCATGCCGGCGATTACCAAACAATAGATTACATACGCGAATGTTCGCTAGTCTTTTATGAATGTCGAATTACGGAAATTCATGTCTCGCTACGAGGCATCTGGAACTGAACCACGAGACCGTGTGTTTGCCTTGTTGCCATCCAACGCTTCCTTGGCCAGCGTGCCAATCCCGGCAATTGTACCGACCAACGCACTCATATCTGCGGGTAAGATCAATGTTTTTTGTTGCGGTGAGATCGCCAATTTTTCGAACGCCTTCACATAATCTTGTGCGACAAAATAATTGATTGCTTGAACGTCACCTTTTGAGATTGCTTCTGACACCATGCGTGTTGCCTCAGCTTCGGCCTGCGCTTCTCGCTCGCGCGCTTCCGCATCACGAAACGCGGCTTCGCGGCGCCCCTCAGCTTCCAGAATTGCCGATTGCTTTTCACCTTCGGCCCGTAAGACTGCCGATTGTTTTTCACCTTCTGCTGTCAAAATCTCTGCGCGCTTCAATCGCTCCGCCTTCATCTGTCGCGCCATCGCCTCAGTAATGTCAGCCGGCGGCTCAAGGTCTTTAATCTCGACACGGGTTACTTTGACGCCCCATGGTTGGGTTGCAGCATCAATAACCCGCAACAACCGTTCATTGATGTCATCACGATTGGAAAGTACCTCGTCGAGATCCAGCGATCCAATCACGGTACGAACATTCGTCATCGACAAATTTGAAATTGCTCGGGTGAGGTTGTGAACTTCATAGGCCGCCGCCGCCGCGTCCATCACTTGTATAAAAGCAATGGCATCTGTGCTGACCTGGGCGTTGTCGCGCGTAATAACCTCCTGTGAGGGAATATCGAGCACCTGCTCCATCATATTCATGCGGTGCCCGACCCGGTCGACAAAAGGGATCAGAAAATGAAGGCCTGGCTTAAGCGTCTTGGTGTAGCGCCCAAATCGTTCGACTGTGAATTCGAAACCTTGCGGAATGACCTTTACGGTCGAGAACATCAAAATGATGGCCAGCACCACCAAACCCGCGACGAATAATTCAAAGCCCATAAAAACCCCTCCTGGTTGCGATTGTTTTATTTAAGTCGTGACGGTCTGGTCATTTTTCCAGGCTTGAAAATTCGATTTTTTTCACTAGGCGCTTGAAATTACACATTTTTTCTCAAAATCAGACACAAATAATCAAGCGATGCGGTCAAGCGACACAAATGTTCTAAAGTAACTTCTTTCACCCATACCCCCTACCGAGTCGGTTAAGCTCAGGTTAAAATGACCTTTATGAGTGGGATGCGTAATGTCTGCCGATCGTTGGGGATCGCTGCCGTCACGGCAGCGTTGTCTCTATTTGGCCCTGCGCAAGCCGAGATCCCTGCGGCTTTAAATACCGGCAAAACCTGGAAGGTTTACAAAACGCAGTGGGATGCGTCTGACGAAGATGGGTATGCGGCATTCGTGCAAGCGATTGGGCGATCTGACTGTAATTCTCTCGAGTCATGCTTGCGCAGCGAAGCCAACCCCTATCGCTCTGATGTCGATCCGCGCTTACCGGGCGATTGCGCAGATATGGCCTATGTCTTGCGCGCCTATTACGCCTGGAAAAACGGGCTGCCATTTTCTTATCAAAATGCGATGCGCACGGCTGACGGAACGCGCCAGGACCTTCGTTATTCGACGGAAGGAAACATTGTTTCTGGTCGCCGCCGTATTTTAAACTATGTCAGCAATGCCCCAAGTTTTTTACGGCGTATTGGCGGCGAGGTGTCGACGGCGATGTTCCGCACACACCCCGATAGTGGCGGCGGCAACAGTCATGATGATTTCTATCCCGTCAAAATCACCCGCGATGCAGTGCGCCCTGGCGTTATAGCCTATGACATTTATGGACATGTGGGGATCGTTTACGACATTTTGGAAAATGGACGCGTGCTCGTGGTCGCATCGCATCCTGATAATTCAGTAACGCGCTCCGCTTATGGTCCGAATTTTATGCGCTCTAAACCAGCGCTCGGGGCTGGCCTGAAAGCATGGCGGCCGATTAGCATTACCAATGCTGAAAAACAAACAGACGGCTCCCTTGTCGGCGGGCAACTAGAAGTTGCCTCCAATGATGAGTTGGAAAATTACTCCCTTGAACAATATGTCGGGAATGTTCCGCACCCATCAGAAATCTGGCATTATGGTGAATTCGAACATGAAGGCCGCACGCTGAAATATTACGACTATGTGCGGCGCCGTCTCGCGTCGCCCAATTTTCAATACAACCCCATTGAGGAGTTGAGATTTGGCCTTCAAACCATTTGCGGCTCGATTAAAGCGCGCAAGACGGCTGTGGATGCTGCTTATATGCGACGGGTGCATCTCAAACCGCATCCCACAAAACTGCCCCCCAATATATTTGGCACCTATGGGGAGTGGGAAGAGTTTTCCACGCCATCACGGGACGCACGCTTGAAAGTGAGCTTTATCGAGCTACGCCGTGACGTTCAAGCCTTGGTCGAGGCTGTCGACGCCGATGCACCGGGGGTTGATTATCAAGGCACAGATCTAGCCGGAGAATTGGCACAAACATTCGAAGAAGAACAAAACGCTTGCAAGTTCACCTATTGGCGGTCTGACAATACTCGGGTGCGTCTCAGCCTGGGCCATGTGATGGATCGTTTGTTCGATTTGTCTTTCGATCCCTATCATTGTCCGGAACGACGTTGGGGTGCCCGCGGCGCCGAGCTGGAGACCTGCACAGACGATACGACGAAAGAGCGCTGGTATAATGCGCAGCGGTTCCTGCGTTATCAGGCACGACGCACTTATGATGTCCGGATGGATTTCACTGTCGACGAATTGCAACCGCCAATGGTGGCGACGCCGCAAGAAGGGGGCCTCGGCGTTGAAATGCCCGCTGACGCCGACATCCGCGCGTATCTGTCGCGTCTCAATGAAACCGTGGTGGCCGAGAATTCCGGACCGACAACGCCTGCGGTTTTCCAGTCAATTTCGGCGGAAAACGAGGCATTCGCAGTGGTTTTCCCGGCATGGCATGCCAATGGCGGGATCGCTCTGAAGCCTTAATTGCACCCATCCAAGCATACACGGCAGGCGTAGAATATTCAGCAAGTTCGGCCTATAAAGCTTGCAGAAAGGCGCATCCCCATGAGCAGTTTTATCTTCTTTTTGATTCCAATCGGCCTTGCCGCAACGGCCATAATTTTGGGCGTCGGGATTTTCTCGCTCGCGAAAGGCGGCGCATTTGCCAAAGAAAATGGCAATAAGCTGATGCGTTTGCGGGTCGCAGCCCAAGCCGTGACGATCGGCCTGATGATGTTGTTTTTGCTCCTGATTGGTCAGGCTGGATCGTAACCCGACCCGGGCCTAGCAGTTCTCGTAAATTCTGCTGATAACGCGCATTGAAACGCGGTTTACCGCCCGCTATGGTGCGCTGCGAAACCACGGGGCGTGTTTAGTCGCCCTCCATTTTATTATTATCCCCTCACCCATGGGATCCGCCAGGAGCTACAGATGAAAGTCCTCGTGCCTGTTAAACGCGTGATCGACTATAATGTGAAAGTCCGCGTCAAATCAGACCAGTCAGGTGTCGACCTCGCCAATGTCAAAATGTCGATGAACCCGTTTGACGAAATTGCCGTTGAAGAGGCGATCCGCCTTAAAGAAGCCGGAACGGCAACGGAAATTGTCGCCATATCAATCGGCCCGGAAAAAGCGCAAGACCAAATTCGCCAAGCATTGGCCATGGGCGCTGACCGCGGCATCTTGATCAAGACCGACGCTGACGTCGAACCCCTTGCTGTCGCAAAGCTTTTGAAAAAAGTTGTCGAAGAAGAAAGCCCGGAGCTTTGCATTCTCGGTAAACAAGCCATCGATGATGATTCTAACCAAACCGGTCAAATGCTCGCGGCCATGCTTGGATGGGCGCAAGGCACATTCGCCTCAAAGGTTGAAACCGCTGATGGCTCTATCAACGTCACCCGCGAAATCGATGGTGGCTTGCAAACAGTTTCACTGAAACTACCGGCTGTGGTGACCACGGATCTGCGTTTGAATGAGCCACGTTACGCATCATTGCCGAACATCATGAAGGCCAAGAAAAAGCCATTGGATGTGAAAGATATTGGTGATTACGGTGTTGATATCGCACCACGCCTTGAAACGGTGAAAGTGACAGAACCACCAAAACGTGAAGCGGGTATCAAAGTTGAAACCGTCGCTGACCTTGTCGACAAACTGAAAAACGAAGCGGGAGTACTTTAATCATGGCTGTTCTCGTTGTTGCAGACATTCACGGAAACTCAATTGATGAGTCGACACACAAAACCGTCACAGCGGCGCTCGCGATCAATGGCGATGTCGATGTGCTGATTGCTGGTGCAGGTGCGGGTGATGCCGCAGCCGCCGCGGCTAAAATATCCGGCGTGCGCAAAGTGTTGCACGCTGATGCTCCACAATATGAGCACCGTTTAGCGGAGCCGATGGCCGCATTAATCGTATCGATCGCAGATGGCTATGAGGCAATTTTAAAAACAGCCGCGACCACGGGCAAAAATGTACTACCGCGTGTCGCTGCCTTGCTAGACGTGATGCAAATCTCAGAAATTGTCGCAGTCGAAGCGCCAGACACATTTGTCCGCCCGATCTATGCGGGCAATGCCATGCAGACGGTTAAGTCTAATGATGCGAAAAAAGTCATCACGGTGCGGGCAACCGCGTTTCAAGCCGCCGCCGAGGATGGCAGTGCCACCGTTGAAGGTGTTGCGGTTGCAGATGATCCAGGTCTTTCTTCTTTCGTTGGCGAGGAACTGACTAAATCCGAGCGCCCAGAACTCACTGGCGCAAAGATCGTGATTTCCGGCGGTCGTGCTCTTGGGTCTTACGAAAACTTTGAAGAATATATCTTCCCGGTTGCCGACAAACTTGGTGCAGCGGTTGGTGCCTCGCGCGCCGCTGTTGATGCGGGCTATGTGCCAAATGATTATCAAGTTGGTCAGACCGGTAAGGTCGTTGCCCCAGAACTTTATATTGCGGTTGGTATTTCCGGTGCCATTCAGCACCTTGCCGGGATGAAAGATTCTAAAGTCATCGTCGCAATCAACAAAGACGAAGAAGCACCGATCTTCCAAGTCGCAGATTACGGCCTTGTCGCCGATTTGTTCAAAGCCTTGCCGGAATTGAACGACGCGCTGGGATAATACGCGCGATACGCATTACTGAATGAAAAAACCCCGCTTCGTTGCGGGGTTTTTTTGTGCGGTTACCGCAATAAATTGCCGATTCCAGTGTCCGCAAGAATCGGGTCGCGTAAAATGGCGCTCGCCATCACACTCGCTCCAACAACCATGGAGCAAAGCAATGTCATTCGTTATATCCGGTCTACCAGCCGATGACTTCACACATCTTTTCGGGGCCACTGATGCTGAGCTCGAAAAACACGGTGTGATCCGCAAAATTGCCAATACGAAACCGGGATACCCCTGCCGCGTCACGCTAGAGGATGCGGAACCCGGTGAGCCCGTGTTGTTACTCAACTACGAAAGCCACCAAGTTAAAAATCCCTACCGCTCTGCCTATGCCATTTATGTGCGCGAAGGCCAGAACGCACCGAAAACCTATAAAGATGCATTGCCCCCCGTCTTCATTGGACGCCCTATTGCCCTGCGGATTTTTGACAAGGACGGTATGTTAATCGGTGCGGATCTTGATGTCGCCGGCGACCTGACGGCAAAAATCGAAAAAGCATTTGAAGATCCAAAAGCTGACTACATCCATGCTCATAATGCGATGCACGGATGTTTTGCTGCGGAAATTCGCCGTGGCTAGTTGTTGCGACAGTAACGCATGATTGCCAGGCGGTTTCCGGCTGCTATGATTCCGAAGCATTTCAATTTCAGAGATGATCGGGAACGACTATGGGCATTCAGATTAAATCCGTTGGCATTATTGGTGCCGGACAAATGGGCGGCGGCATCGCCCATGTATTTGCGCTCGCTGGTTATGACGTGTTGCTCAATGATATTGCCGAAACGCAAATCACAACGGCCTTGTCGCTGATTGAGAAAAATCTTGATCGCCAGGTTGGAAAAGGCGTGATCGATCCAGCGGCGGCAAAATCGGCCCATGAGCGTATCAAACCGGCCACTGACCTCGCCAATCTTGCCAATTGTGATTTGATCGTCGAATCAGCAACAGAAAATCAGGCCCTAAAGAAAGAGATTTTTACGAGCCTGACTAAGATCGTACGGAAAGATACGATTTTGGCAACGAACACCTCGTCGATTTCCATTACTGGCCTCGCAGCGGTGACCGACCGACCGGACCAATTCATTGGCCTTCATTTCATGAACCCGGCCCCGTTGATGAAACTGGTGGAAGTCATCCGCGGCATTGCGACCTCAAAAGAAACATTTGAAACGACCAAAGCGGTTGTTGAGCGGCTCGATAAGACAATGTCTGTATCGGAAGATTTTCCGGCGTTTATCGTCAATCGTATATTGATGCCGATGATCAATGAGGCGATCTACACTCTCTATGAAGGTGTCGGTTCCGTTGAAGCCATCGACACAGGCATGAAGCTTGGTGCCAATCATCCCATGGGTCCATTACAGCTCGCAGATTTTATTGGCTTGGATACCTGCCTCGCCATTATGCAAGTCTTATACGAAGGTCTTGCCGATACGAAATACCGTCCGTGTCCATTGCTTGTGAAATATGTGGAAGCTGGTTGGCTCGGCAAAAAAACTGGTCGCGGATTTTATGACTATTCTGGCGAAACACCACAACCAACACGCTAGCGTTTGATTCCTTGAATAATAATGGTCTAATGCCCCGACAAAAGCGCCTGGGGGCGCATTGACCAAGGAGTAATTATGTCTGTCGCTAAAGTTACGGAAATTATCAGCGGTTCCAGCAAAAGCTTTCAAGATGCCATTGAAACCGGCATCGAGCGCGCCAACAAAACCCTCAGCAATATTGAAGGGGCTTGGGTGAAAGACCAATCCATGATTTTGGACAAAGGGAAAATCAAAGAATATCGCGTCGTGATGAAAGTGACGTTCATTTTAAAAGACTAAACCCCAAAAACAGAGTGGTGTCGCTCGTTCGAACGACACCACTCTCTATAGAAATTTATTCTTTGTGCACGACCGTCAGGTTTAAAGTGTCTGGCAAGTCTTGTGGCGACATACCAGCACCTTGTAACGCAGAAAATGCCACCGGATCTTCGGGGCTTGCACTGATTTCAAGCGTGCCACCTCTGCCAACAAAATCCGCAATAGCATCCACATAGTCTGACAGGCGTGGGCTCATTTGTGCGATCTGCATGCCCGACAACCTTATCATCGCCGGTGCCGACTGGCGAAGATCATCAGCCGTTCCGCCCATCTGTAATGCCGCAATCGCAAAAATTGCATCAAGCGCATTTTCATCTTTCAAGGTCAGCGAGAAATCATTGAAAGCACCAAGGCTGGCAATGAGATCTTGGTCGCCACTCTCTTGGGCTTTCTCGAAGTCTTTTAGCTTCAATCCACTGAGATCAAGACCCAAGGCAAAATCCATGAACCCTTCAGTGTTTGTTGTATATTCAAGACCCGCCGCCCCAGAATTTGAGTTCCACTGCCATTGAGCAAAACCATCACCCTTAATCGCATCCATCTTGTATTCTTTCAAAACGGCGACCATCTCTTCTTCAGTTTCCGGGATATAAGCGGTCAGATCATAAACCACGCCTTTTGTTTCAACCCGAATAAGTGACGGCACTATCCAGGTAAAATTGGCATCAGTAACAGTTGCCTCTTCAATCGTTGAAAGGCGTCGCTCACCAATAAAGGCATCAAGGTTTCGAGCGGTTATTTCGCCAAGGTCAATCAGATCGACCGCGTCCATCGGGGGTGTTTCGCCTTTTAAACCCCAATCGAGCAAGCCAGAAAAATCAATACCGCGCCATTCGAAAGACTCCATAAATACGCGCTGGTTTTCAGGGGCAATGAAATTTCGTAGCGGGCTATTCATCACTAATGCCGCTTGTGGGCCCATCGCATCACTCATTGCGGCGATGGATTGTGCGGACTGGCTAACATTATATTCGAGATCATTGGCGATAATCGCATCAAGCTTACCGCCGCCAAGTCCGACCAAGCGAATATCGGGCGCGTTCAAGCCGATCAGCGGCGCATCATCGCTTAAATTTTCAACCTCGATGTCCTGGAAATAGAGACCGGAGAGAGAAACAGCATTAAAGAACCGTGCGCCGTCATCGCCCTCTCCATCACCTTTGAAGCCGCCCTGGCGTATGGACAGGCCATCAAATTCTACACCGCCAATGGCAAACCGGCCTTCCGACCCATCAAAACCTTCGGCAGAAACATTCAAGAACCGAACCTTTTGCGCGACGACTTCAAAGGGCGACTGGGGCCCCGCATCTTCGGCGGTTTTCACACGGTCAATTGCTTCAAGATCTACACCATAAAATTCGGCGCGTTCCACGACGATCGCCTCGCCATCATCGCGATCGGCAAAGCGAAGGTTTGAGACCACCGTTGCCCCAAGATCATCATCAAACTCAGCACCGTCATAGGAAGGACGTCCGCCTTCCGGTAATAACGCCAGCAATTGATCGACATCGACCGGCTCAGCATCGGAAAGTCGAAATTCCGATTCTAACGGCGAAGACGCACTAACATTTGCCGCTTCCCGACTGCTTGGTGTTTCTGGGGCGACATTGTCAGTGTCTTTCTTGCTGCACGCAACCAAGGCCAACGCGGCAATGCCCATCAGAATGGCTTTTGAATAATTCATGAAGTGAAACTCCTAGATCTGAAATACTGAATTGAGCCGCTTGATCGAGACCGCCGTCCTACGCGGGGCCACCAAACGGCGCAAGCATTAGCGAATGGCTGATTCCACCAATCGGACGGCCTCTGGACTTGTCCAATCCGCATCGCCAATTAAACGCCCGATTTCATTACCTTTTGCATCATAAAGAATGCTCACCGGCAGAACATTTGCGCCACCGATGGCTGAGGCGAAAATCAAACGAGGATCCGCATAAAGCTTGAGATTGGCGATTTTAAGCCGATCCAAATATTCTTGAGCGACTTCCGGGCCTCGTGGGTCCGCGGCTATGGCCACCACTTCAAATTTGCGCCCGCCAAGCTGATCTTGAAGCGCATCAAGGGATGGCAGCTCTTTCAGGCACGGCGCGCACCATGTCGCCCAAAAATTCACCAAAATGACCTTACCCCGAAAATCGGATAGGCGAACTGCGCTCCCTTCATAGTCAAAGGCAATATCGGGCGCTCCCCGCGGCGGGAAGGCATATTCAAAATCTGCCATTTCACCGACCAACAAACGACGATCTAACTCGAGGGCAGAGGGAGCATTGTCATTGCCTGGCTGGACGCTAGCGGCAATCATCAAGTACAAAAGCGCCGCGATGCCAATGGCACCCCAAGCGACCAGCCAAAATCGCAGCTGTTTAAATATCTCCACAAAGATGCTCCATTCAGAAAAAACGTATTTCTATGAAAAATAAGACCGAAACCAAAGAAAACCAAATGTGGGGCGGGAGATTTTCTCGTGGCCCGACAGCCATAATGGAAGAAATCAACGCGTCAATCGATATTGATAAGCGATTATGGCGTGAAGATATTGCTGGATCAAAGGCCCATGTGGCGATGCTTGAAGCTACGGGTATCATTTCACATGATGATAAAACCGCCATTGACCAAGGCCTTAATCAAATCGCCAAAGAGATAGAGGGCGGCACATTCGAATTCTCCAAAAGCCTGGAAGACATTCATATGAATATCGAGGCACGGTTGAAGGATATTATCGGTGCTCCCGCCGGTCGCTTGCACACAGCGCGCTCGCGCAATGATCAAGTGGCAACAGATTTCCGGTTGTGGGTGCGCCGCGCCTGTGACGATACCCAAGCAGCTCTTAAGACCTTGATGCACGCACTGGCGACGGCGGCTACAGAAAATGCCGATACGGTCATGCCAGGCTTTACGCATTTGCAAACAGCGCAACCTGTCACCTTTGGTCACCACTTACTCGCTTATGTTGAAATGTTCGCGCGCGATGCCAGTCGCTTCTCCGATGCGCGCAAGCGGATGAACGAATGCCCGCTTGGTGCGGCAGCATTAGCAGGTACGGCATTCCCAATTGATCGCCAAGCAACCGCATCTGCGCTTGGGTTTGATCGACCAACTGCCAATTCGCTGGATTCTGTTTCATCGCGTGATTTCGCATTAGAAGCTCTTGGTGCGGCGTCCATTACCGCCACACATCTTTCGCGCTTGGCGGAAGAACTTGTAATGTGGACGTCACCCCATTTTGGTTTCGTGACGCTATCCGATAGTTTTTCTACGGGTTCTTCGATAATGCCTCAAAAGCGAAACCCCGATGCGGCAGAATTGGTTCGCGCAAAGGCTGGTCGTATTATCGGGTCATTGAACAATCTATTGATTGTCATGAAAGGTCTTCCCCTCGCCTATGCTAAAGATATGCAAGAAGACAAAGCCACGACATTTGAAGGTTTTGATGCCCTAGCATTAGCGTTAGCGGCTATGGCTGGCATGATCGGCGACCTCAAGCCCAACAAAGAAGCGATGAAAGATGCAGCCAAATTAGGCTATTCAACCGCGACGGATATCGCCGATTGGTTGGTTCGGGTCTTGGATATGCCATTTCGCGATGCCCATCATGTTACGGGTGCCGTCGTTGCTTTGGCGGAGAAAAAATCTGTGACCCTTGATCAGCTGGCACTAAAAGATATGCAAAGCATTGAGCCGCGCATCACCAATGATATTTTTTCCATTTTAACGGTTGACGCTTCAGCCGCCTCACGCACATCTTACGGTGGCACCGCACCCGACAATGTCAAACAAGAGGCAGATCGTTGGCTTGCGGCCCTTAAATAGGAGAATTCACATGCGGGCAATTGTACTCATTATGACATTAGTTTTTGCTGTATCTGCATGCGGAAAAAAGGCACCTTTACGTCCGCCAGAAGAGCCCGATACCTATTTCGCGCAGTAAACCGTGCATCATTTTCAATATCGTGAGAACCGACTGTTCGCTGAGGATGTCGACCTAACGGCGCTTGCCGAACAAATCGGCACCCCGTTTTACGTTTATTCAGAAGCGACATTACGTCGTCATATGCGCGTATTTAGACAGGCATTCGAACACACAGATGCGCTTATTGCTTATGCCGTTAAGGCAAATCCCAATTTGGCAGTTTTAAAAATTCTTGCCCGCGAAGGAGCGGGTGCCGATGTCGTCTCGGGCGGCGAACTCCAACGTGCTTTGGAAGCTAGCATTTCGCCCGAGAAGATTGTGTTTTCCGGTGTCGCCAAAACTTTTGATGAAATCAACGCCGCCATAGATGTGGGCATTTATCAGTTCAACGTCGAATCCGAACCGGAATTGGAAGCGATCGCCAAGATCGCTCGCGCCCGTCAGACCACGGCACCAATCGCATTGCGCATCAATCCTGATGTGTCTGCAGGTGGTCACGAAAAAATCTCTACAGGACGCACAGAAGACAAGTTCGGCGTACCGTGGTCGATGGCCCGGTCGCTATATGGGAAAGCTCGCGCACTTGAGGGGGTCGCCATTAAAGGCGTAGATGTTCACATCGGCTCTCAGATAGCAGAGCTCGCTCCGTTTGAAAGTGCCTTTAAAAAAATTGCAACGCTAATCGCCGACCTGCGCGCTGATGGCTGCCCCATCGAGCGGTTAGATCTCGGCGGCGGCTTAGGTATTCCTTATGGAGAAGGGGTAACGCCGCCGCACCCCAAAGATTATGCGGAAATGATCACGCGCGTTACAAAACCATTAGATGTTCAGCTTATTTTTGAACCAGGTCGCATGATCGCTGGCAATGCCGGCGTTCTGGTTACGCGCGTCGTTTATGTCAAAGAAAGCATCGACAGGAAATTTTTAATCGTCGATGCTGGCATGAATGACCTCATGCGCCCTGCGCTTTATGATGCCTGGCACGACATATGGCCTGTCGAAAAAACGGAACGCGACATAACGGAGTATGACGTCGTAGGCCCGGTATGCGAGTCCAGTGATCGCTTTGCGAAAGCGCGTTCCCTGCCCGAATTATTGCCAAGCGAATTAGTCTCGATCATGTCGACGGGTGCATACGGGGCGGCTCAAACATCTCAATATAATTCCCGCCCACTCATCCCGGAAATACTAGTGCATCACGATCAGCACGCAGTTATTCGGCAGCGCCCCAGTTTTCAAAAAATGATCGAAAGTGAAGTCATACCCACCTGGCTCGTTTAAAGCATGCCGGCAATCAAGAAATTATTATAAACGACCATCGCATTTCCGAGCGTTGCAATTGTAAAAAAGCCGATCACGATCCAATGGGGAAACCACAGTACCATGAAGCTAATCACCCCTTGCAAAGCAAGTTTGGCAAGCATCCATCCAGAACCTGCATGTTCCATCAAGGTCCGGATGAAAGGGTTGGATTCATATCCAGCGCCCGATGAGATCGCATAGTTGGTGGAAAAAATATCAGCGAAGCCAACTAGGTTATAGATGATCACAACGGCGATGGCCGCCCGACGCCCAATGATAGACGACCGCGACTTTTGCGCGTCTTCCCCTAGTTTCTTGCGGCGTTTCGCATTTGCGAGCGACCAGACCAAATTCCCCTCCCGGCATTAACCATTTTTGCCGCCTGTAACGACAATATGTGCCTTGCTTACGACAAAGAGGGCGCAGTGCAAGTCGACGCCGTCTTTTCTCCACGCTATGGTGCAAGAAGTATGACGAGTGAGTTTGAAACACCGCCTATTCGCAAGAAACAGCGGCGCAGCAATCCTGCGCCGGGTGCGCTGTCGATTTTCACCACCCGCTTTGTACTGTTTTGGGAAGAATTCTGGCCAGCAATCCTACCTGCACTGGCCATTCCCTATATCCTCGCCGTCATCAGCCTTTTTGGACTTTGGCAATATGTGCCAGCATGGCTCCATTGGTGTACTTTGGCACTGGCCGTCGCTGCGCTGGGAAATAGGTTGTGGCGCGACACCCGGCACCTTCGATTTCCGTCCAGACGAAAAGCACAAGCGCGCCTAGAAGAAGACGGCAAAGCGAGCCATGCGCCATTGCAAGCGCTTGATGATGTGCCGTTCCAGTCTGAAAACGCCAACGCGCTTTGGAACGCACATCAAAAAGCAAGTCGGATTCGCGCCCGCCAAGCGCGCCTAGCAGGCATCCGCCCAACAGCTGATGACCGTGATCCCTATGCCCTGCGTTTCACGGCGCTCGGCTTACTTGCCGTTGCGTTTGTCGCCGCGGGCAATAATTGGCAAGATCGGTTACAATTAGCGTTTGCGCCAGGTCAGGCCAATGCCGCTAACAGCCATATTGCTGATCTGTGGATTGAGCCGCCGGAATATACCGGCAAGCCACCGATCTATTTGATGCGGCCTGGTGATAAACTGGTTGAGATTGCAGAACAGGTGAATGTGCCTGAAGGATCTGTATTAATCGCACAAATCAACGGCCGTGGTCGCCCAGCACTATTCTTTGAAGACAAAACTGGAAAAACTGAAGCCACTTTCGAGCGCAGTACTGGAGCGTCTCGGGCAGAATTAGCCTTAACGAAAAGCGGCTTAGTGCAACTCCGTCTTGGTAGCGACTATATGCGTTGGCCTGTGGCGGTTATTAGCGACGTCCCGCCCCGCGTTAGCTTTGAAGAGAAACCTGCGCCCACAGACGAGGGATTGGTCGGATTTACCATCGCAACCTTTGATGATTACGGCATTGTGCACGCGCAACTACAATTTCGTCTCGATCCAGAACAAGAACGCCCTCTGGACGCCGCCCCTTTTGATGACGCCGCGATGGCGGTTGTTCGGACGACGGAAATAAACGGTATTGCACGAGGAAACAGCCAACAAGCGATCAATCTTGAGCTTCAAGAAGACCCTTGGGCTGGCTTGACTGTATTGGCGAAGGTCGCCGTTTTGGATGGCGCTGGTCAACCTGGTGAAACCGAAGAAGTGCCAGTTCTCTTACCGACGCGTCCATTTTTTAATCCGCTTGCAAAATCAGTAATCGAACAGCGCCAGGCACTTTCCGTTGCCGCTGAGGCTTGGCAACGCGTGGGGCGCTCTTTTGATGCACTGACGCTTGCACCAGAAGCTTTTTACACTGATGACCCAACTGATTTCTTGATGCTACGCGCCGCATTTTGGCGCATCATGCGCCAAGATGGCGAAGATTATGATGACGCGATTGAAAACTTTTGGCCGTTAGCATTGCAGCTTGAAGATGAAGCCCTTGAGCTTGCGCGACAACGCCTGGAAGCAGCCGAAGAAGCCCTGCGGCAAGCATTGGAGAACGGTGCGAGTGACGCAGAAATTGACCGGCTCGTCGAGGAGTTACGTCAGGCCATGAATGATTACCTGACGGCCCTAGCACAGTCAGGCCAAGCCGCACCATCATCACAATCGCAGAACACGCAACAGCTCGAGCAATCTGACCTTGATCAAATGCTTGATTCCATCCGTGACCTCGCCCAGTCCGGCGCGGAAAATGCAGCACGGCAAATGCTTTCCGACCTTGAAAACATGTTGAACAATTTGCGTCTTAGCCAAGGTGCGCAAGGCAGTGGCCAAGGCGAGCCAGGTCAAAATGGCCAACAAAGTGGTGAAGGCGATAATAGCGCATCGGGTCAAGCCGGCGAGTTGATTGGTCGGCAACGGTCTTTGGCCGATGAGACTTTTGAGCGGGGACAATCAGGCGCACCAGAACGCAGCGATGATCTAGCAGAACAACAAAGTGGACTAGGTGGTGAACTTGATGAGTTGATCGACGAATTAAGCAGCGATGAAGGTGCCGACCCAGAAGGTAATGGCGCACGATCCTTCTCCCAAGCTCGCAACGACATGCGCGAGGCGGAGCAAGCGCTTGGCAATGGCGATTTGGATGCCGCCGCAAGCGCAATGGAACGCGCAATCGGCAATTTGCGCGACGGTGCGGAGGAAATAGCGCGCGAACAAATGCGTCAGGCTGGCGAGGGCACTGAAGGGGAAAATGGCGGTCCGCTTGATCCGCTAGGACGCCCTACTGGCCGCGCCAATGGCGAAGGCGTAGAAGTACCCGAGGAAACTGATGCGGGGCGCACAAGAGCCGTTATTGAGGAATTGAGACGGCGGCTCGGGGAGCCAGGTCGATCACAAGAAGAGATCGATTATCTAGAACGACTACTTGAACGGTTTTAGACACAGACCAAACAGCCTATGATGCCTTACTCATCGAATGGAGGCGCATAGGTGACTGCGGATCAACAACAAGAAAAAATGGCCTTAACCCGGCGTCGCCTTTTACAAGCTGGCGGCTTTGGGGCGGCGCTCGGCATGCCCATTCCGTTCCTAAACAATCTCCCGCGAGGACTAATACCCGTTGCATTGGCACAAGGTGACAAAGGAGCCCTCTCGCAAAAGCCAGGGCTCACCCTGCTTAGTGACCGGCCGCTCAACATGGAGACACCGCCCCACTTGCTGAGCGATGCGGTAACGCCTGGTGCGCGAATGTTTGTACGCAATAATGGCCTCGCTCCAACCTTAACATCCGATGATATTAAAAATTGGCGACTTACTATTGACGGAGAGGTAGCCGCGCCGCTCACATTATCGATCGATGATCTACGACGTGATTTTGAGACCGTAACACTCCGCCTACAGATTGAATGCGCGGGCAATGGACGGCGCTTCGTAAAACCAGGCGCAAGAGGTAATCAATGGACTTTCGGCGCGATCAGTTGCGCAGAATGGACAGGTGTTCGCCTTCGCGATATTTTGGCGCGTGCCGGGTTAAAGGACAACGCGGTATATAGTGCCCATTATGGGGCCGACACACATCTATCTGGCGACCCGGATAAATTTCCACTTTCTCGAGGTCTACCGATCACAAAGGCGCTTGAGCCGCATACGATCATCGCCCATTCTATGAATGGTGGAAATATCCCCGACCTAAACGGTCACCCATTACGCCTAGTTGCATCCGGGTGGCCCGGATCATGTTCACAAAAATGGTTGAACCGCATTGAAATTCGCGACCGTGTTCATGACGGCGCAAAAATGACGGGGCAATCCTATCGCGTACCAGCTTATCCTGTCGCACCCGGAACGCCCGTGCCTGATGAAGACATGGAAATCATTCAATCAATGCCCGTCAAATCACTGATCACGGCGCCGCAAACAGGCGCGCGTGTCACAGCCGATGACGGCATTCGGGTACAAGGACACGCTTGGGCTGGCGACAATGCCGTTGATAAAGTCGAGGTCTCAATCGACTTCGGAACCTCATGGCAACCTACTCGATTGCAAGCTCCAAGCAATCGATTTGCATGGCAACAATGGAATGCCGATATTGCTTTCCCGCAAGCTGGTTATTTCGAAATATGGGCGCGTGCTACAGATGATTTAGGTCGCACGCAACCCGCAACAACACCGGGTTGGAATCCGCGCGGCTATCTCAACAATATGCAGCATCGTATTGCGGTGTTTGCCCTGTGATGTCGGCTCATCATTTCCTCACGCGATTGCTCATGATTATCGTCATGGTTGGGTGCGTTCTTGGTTTAATGAACCTGACCGGTAGCAATAGCGATTCCCGAAGCGCAAACCATGCCGAAGATGGCGGTCACACTGCGCACCCGACCACTCAAGCAGCACGCATAGAAATGATGGCGACACATTGGGATGGCGCTGTCAATTTTTATATGCCCTATGCTGCCCTGGCACCTCTTTCAGCCCCGGATTCTGCTCAACTCGACATTCGTTTTAATCCGGGTGATGACTATTGGGGCCTACCACGCAGCGAGGGCGTTGATACCGTCGCTGGCTTATGCGGCGTTTGTCACTCCCTCGCCATCGTCATGCAACAAAGACAATCCGAAGAAGGATGGAATTACTTATTCGATTGGATGATTGAAAAACAAGGCATGGCACCAATTGCGGGCGAAATGCGCGATGACATCATCACCTATCTTTCAAGAGAGTTTGGACAAGAATAACCGAAATCATAGCCGTTCTTTTAGCGCCGTAATCACCCGGCGATAGCGCGCAGTAATCGCGTCGTGTTTAACATGACGTCCGCCCTGCACCATATGACGGCCTGCCGACCAGCAATCGGTAACAAGATGGTCATCGCCAGAAAAAATATAACTATCCAAAATCATATCGCCATCTTTGTCGAAGAGCGCGGTCGCATCCTTGTCTAAAGCAAAAAAATCCGCATATCGCCCCACTTCTATTGCACCGCTATCACGCCCCACCGCTTGCGCACCGCCGCGCGCGGCCCCTTCTAACAAATTACGCCCTGTGGACGCAGCCGGTGTTGCAAGAACAGCCCGTGCCTGGTCACGCAAACGCTGGCTATATTCAAAAATGCGCAACTCCTCACTCAGCGAAATTCGGATATTTGAATCAGATCCAACGCCAAAACGCCCATGGTTTTCGATAAATCGCTTTCCATCAAAAATACCGTCACCGAGATTGCATTCTGTAATCGGACAAATACCCGCAACCGCTTCTGATTTTGCCAGCGACACAGTTTCGTGGGCTTTCATCTGGGTTGCGTGGACGAGACACCAACGCTGATCCACGTCGTGATTTTCATATAACCACTCAACGGGGCGTCGTCCGTACACCGCTTCGACCTCTTCCACTTCTGCTCGCTGTTCAGCGATGTGAATATGGATAGGGCCTTTTCGTATGGCCGACACAGTCCTTGCCAGCCCCTCGCGGCTAGCCGCGCGTAGTGAATGGGCAGCAAAGCCCAACCGTGCGTCATCCGATACATTGGCGATTGATTTCGCCGCGCCTTCATGAAGTTTCAAAAAACTTTCTGCGTCATTGGCAAATCGCAATTGGCCACCTTCCAAAGGCCGACCGTCACAACCACCTTGCTCATAAAGTACCGGCAACAATGTTAAGCCAATGCCCGATTCTCGCGCCGCCGCCATGATCCTATTCGAGAGTTCAGCAATATCACCATAGGCAACACCGCCTGATTGGTGATGTACATAGTGAAACTCAGCAACAGACGAAAACCCCGCTTCCAGCATTTCCATTTGCGCGAATGCAGCGATGGCTTCAAGGTCATCCGGCTGCAGATGCGTCAAAAATTGATACATTAGTGTTCGCCAAGTCCAAAAGCTGTCATTGGCATTGGGTCCGCGGCGTTCAGTCATTCCAGCCATGGCGCGTTGAAACGCATGACTGTGCAAGTTTGCTGGTGCCGGCAGTAAAATACCTGCCTTATCGCCTACAGCATCAGTATCGATGCTAATCGAATGAATGCGCCCATCGTCACCGACGTCGATGCGCACATTATTTTGCCACCCATCGCCAGTCAGTGCTTTTTCGGCCCAGATTGTTTTCATCAGATCATTCTCTTCGGACAACTTATGCTATAGGGACGCAACCTTCTTCAATAGCACTATAACAAGCATCTGACATGAAACCAGTTGACGTTAGCCAAGGCACCTCGCCCATTATTCTTGCTGTACCTCATGCGGGCATTCATGTCCCTGATGATATCAACCGGCAATTCAATGTGACCGGTCGCGCCCTTGCGGACACCGACTGGTATGTGGATCAGCTCTATGATGGCCTTTTGACTGACGCGACAATGGTCCGCGCAACTTTCCACCGTTATGTTATAGATGCTAATCGTGATCCATCGGGACAAAGCCTCTACCCTGGCCAGAACACAACTGGGTTATGTCCTGTCATCGACTTTTTTGGTACGCCGATTTACGAAGATGGCTCAGAACCTGATGCCGGCGAAATTGAGCGCCGACGATTAGCCTTCCACGCGCCTTATCATGCAGCCTTAACCGCAGAAATTGAACGAGTGCGCGACCAATGTGGGGTCGCCATTCTCTATGATTGCCATTCGATCCGTTCGCAAATTCCATTTTTGTTTGACGGTCAGCTGCCAGATTTTAACATCGGAACGAATGGTGGTGCGACTTGTGCGCCGCAGATTGAAAAATGCGTTTTCGAAACTTGTCAAAATGCTAAGGGTTATACGAGCATTTTAAATGGCCGCTTTAAAGGCGGGTGGACGACGCGTCACTATGGCAATCCAGAACGCAATATACATGCAATCCAAATGGAGCTGGCACAATCAACCTATATGCATGAAGCAGCGCCATGGACATATGATGATCGGCGGGCTCAAAAGTTGCGAGAGCATTTGGAGAAAATACTAGTTGGAGTTAAAGGCGCTGCATCGTCGCTGTCCATTTGACCAGATCAGCCTAACCAGCACCAATAAACGGTAATCCACGTTTATATCCATTATCATCCATACCGTAACCAACGAGAAAATCGTCAGCACCCGCCTCAAACCCAATATAATCTGGGTTAAGATCTTCTGCGTGGCCTGTTAGTTTTATGATCAAGGCGCATGTTCGAACGCTTGCCGCACCGCGATCGGCAATCATGCCTTTGCCAAAATGCAATGATCGGCCTGTATCC
>JAJFGD010000068.1 GCA_021776315.1 Hyphococcus sp.
ACCGGTTGGAATATTGCCGACAATTTTTACGCCCTGTTCGTCAAGGTTCAAAATCGCAACGATTGCGATGCTTGCAACAACAGCGAGAACGGGGCCACCTCGCGAGATCATGCTGGCTAACTTGTCTGAAAGACCGATATTTTTAAGTATAGGGTTCAATCCGCTACGCACCCAAAACAAGAATACTAGCGCAATGCCTCCTATGGATAGTGTTGGTATGTTTGTGTTGGCTATTTCAACCGCAAGGGAACGCCCAATCTCAATGAGGCTATGTCCATGGGCATTAATCCCAAGGATGTGCTTGAGTTGGCTTGCTGCGATAATTAGGCCTGTAGCTATAATGAAGCCCGACACCACTGGATGGCTCAGCAAATTAGACAAAAAACCAAGACGTAAAAAACCAAGCGCAAGCAACATCAAACCAGAGATAAAGGCGAGTACCAAAGCGGCGGCAATATACTCAGGGCTGCCTTGAGCTGCGATCTTGCCAGCCGCAGCGGCAGTCATGAGGGACACGACAGCTACAGGGCCAACTGCAAGGGTGCGGCTGGTGCCGAATATGGCGTAAGCGACAAGCGGTGCCATCGAAGCGTAAAGACCAATTTGAGGCGGCAATCCGGCAAGGAGCGCATAGGCGAGCGATTGAGGGATCAACATGACAGTGACAATCAACGCCGCTATCAAATCATTCGCTAGCGTATCTGCCCGATAAGTGCGGCCCCATTCCAGAATCGGTAGGTAGGATGGTATTGTACGGTTCATCCGAAAACTCCCCTCAGTGGGTTTAAGCAGCTTTGACGGGTCCCGCATCATCGTCATTGATCGATCTCAGCTCAGGATCGATTTTTGGTTTAGCGAGCCATTCATGGCCCTTCAACATCAAATCGAAATAAAGAAAGGGCATCAACGCGACTTTCGCAAACCAGGCTTGCCAACTTGGCTTTGTTGCGCTGATGAACCAACCGGGAAAAGTTGGGTCAAGTTTTCCACCATAGCCGAATTCAGCGAGAATGGCCCGCCCGCGTTCTACAATGAGCGGGCAAGAACCGTAGCCATTATAAACAGCACAAGGCCTTTCGCCATTTAGTATGCTGAGCAAGTTTACTGCAGCTACAGGCGCCTGCTTGCGCACAGCCGCCGCCGTTTTTGCATTGGGCGCTGAACTGGCGTCGCCAACAGAGAATATGTTAGCATATTTCTTATGTTGAAGCGTGCGATCGTCAACATCGACCCAACCGGCTTCATTTGCGATTGGGCTATTTGCGACAAAGTCAAGCGCTGTTTGTGGAGGGCATATATGTAACATGTTGAAGTTTCGAATAACTCGTGTCTTCTCGCCCTTTTCAGATGTCACTTCAAATGTTGCTTTTTTGTTTGGGCCGTCAACTGCAATCAGGTTTTCGTTAAAGTGAAGGCCAATACCGTATCGCTCAACAACTTTCATTAGAGCAGGAACATAGTCCTTGATACCGAAAATACCGCCGCCTGCATTGTGAAATGACGGATCAATGTTCTTCAGAGCGCCGGATTTTCGCCATGTATCACATGACAGGTACATAACTTTCTGCGGAGCGCCTGCACATTTGATCGGCATGGGTGGTTGGGTGAAAAGCGCTTTGCCACCCTTTAATGACTGAACGAGCTCCCACGTATAGGACGCCATACCAAGTCGGTAGTTTGAGGTGACGCCATTTTTTCCAAGCGTTTCGGCGAGCCCTTCGACTTGGGCCCAGTCGAGTTTGAGGCCCGGAGCAACGACAAGCGCCCTATATTGGACGCGCTCACTATTTTCGAGAATGATTTCGTTTCGGTCAGGATCAAATCCAGCGCCGGCAGTGTGAATCCAGTGGACGCCTTTGGGAATTAAGCCGGCCATTGGCCGCTCGGTTTGTTCACGCTTGAAAACACCGCCGCCCACCAGGGTCCAGCCAGGCTGATAATAGTGCTCAGTACTTGGCTCAACTATAGCAATATCAAGACCCTTGCGACGCTTGAGGATGCTCGCCGCCGTTGCAATGCCTGCAGCGCCGCCCCCCACAATGACGATGTCATAAGTTTTCACCAAACTTGATTCCGCAGGATTTGCACATACGTCAAGGCGCGACCGCAAGCTCGATAAATCGTATTCGGCTTTTGCGGCGGTTTCCAGAATGGCGTTCGTCGAAAGGTGGCCTGCCTGCGAGAGTGCCCAAAGTGTTATAGATCGGGTGCCGGTTCGACAAAAAGCGAGAATCGGGGCTGAAGTATCGCGCATAACGTTTTTGAAGTCGGTGACATCTGCGTCACTTATTTGTCCGGCAATGATCGGTAAATAATGAGCCTCAATTCCTGCAGCCTTTGCGGCTATTTTGATTTCCTCAAAGTCCGGCTGGTCTGAACTTTCTCCATCAGGCCGATTAACAATGATTGTTCGAAACCCGGACCGCGCAATTTCCTCGAGATCATGAAACGTGATCTGCGCTGAGACGGAAAAGTCGGGAGCGATGCGTTTGATTTCCATATCCGTTCAATCCATTCCTGCTGGCGCTAACTCAATCAAAGCGCGTCTATAGGGATCTTGAGATAAGTTTTACCGTTGTCTTCTGGCGGCGGCATATTACCGGCGCGCATATTCACTTGAACCGAGGGAAGAATTAGACGTGGCATAGCCAACGTGGCGTCACGTTTTTCCCGCATAGCAACGAATTCACCTTCCGTAACACCATCCTTGACATGAATGTTGTGTGACATTTCTTCGGCGACGGTCGTTTCCCATTTATATTCATCGCGACCAGGGGCTTTGTAGTCGTGACACATAAAGAGCCGCGTTTCAGGTGGTAAATCAAAAATCCTCTTGATCGATCGGTAAAGGGTGCGCGCGTCGCCGCCAGGAAAGTCAGCGCGTGCAGTTCCATAATCGGGCATAAATAGTGTATCGCCGACGAACGCGGCGTCGCCGATGACATACGTCATGCATGCCGGTGTGTGACCCGGGGTATGGATTGCCTTAACTTCTAGTTTGCCGATATTGAAAGTCTCTCCATCTTCAAGAAGGTGACCGAATTGACCGCCATCGCGACGGAAACCCTCTTCGGCGTTAAAGACCTCACCGAAAATTTTCTGAACATCAGCAACATGTCCGCCGATCCCAGTTTTTCCACCTAACACGGACTGAATGTAAGGCGCAGCCGATAGATGGTCCGCATGAACATGAGTTTCCAACACCCACTCAAGCTTCAGGTCTTTGTCTTTGATGTACTTTATGATCTCATCTGCGGATCTCCTGTTCGTCCGCCCAGATGCGGGGTCATAATCGAGAACGCTGTCAACGACAGCGCATACTTTGGTGTCTGGATCGATAACGACATAGCTAACTGTGAATGTCGCTTCATCGAAAAATGCTTTTATATCTGGTTTCGTCATTTTTCAGTTTCTCCTATTCGATTTCTTCGGCCTGCTCGTTGGCTTGCAACGCGCCTCTTTTCCCAACATCACTTGGCAAAGTGTATCAACGATTGCGCCGATCCGATTATCTTTAAGGTGATAGATAATCGCTTTTGATTCCCGCCGTGTTCCAAGAATTTGGTCTGCTCGAAGTTTGCTGAGTTCACGCGACAACCTTGGCTGGGGTATTCCTAACATGTCCTCAATCTGACCGACGGAGAGTTCTCCATCCCGCAATTGACAGCAAATCATCAGCCTTTCCGGGTGGGCGAGCGCCTTGATGAGGCGCGTCGCTTCTTCAGCGAGCGGCAACATCTGTTTTGTTTCAGAGGCCAACATCAAAATATATTCCAACTTTTGGTACGCCCAACATGTGGGAACACTTTACATATTCGTCAAGTGTTTTCATGCGTCGGAAAAACGGAGACGTGATATAGATCAATTTAAACCGCTTTCAGCGTTGGCGGGTGGAGCCCCGATTGATATTACTGACGTACTCAAGCAATGGTTGAGCCTGAAACCTCGCGAACGACGGTTTTTCGCCAATAGCGGACGTTTGGACGGCAATTCACGAATGTCCAACTAGCGCCCAAAAGCGGTAATTCGCGCTGTTGACTGAGTTGGCACGCCGACCTTCATGACCCTCCGAAGGAAGGCGACACCTAGGTCGAACTTGACGCGGCAATCGGCCGAGATTCGCAACTTCATTACGATCAAACAGCTGGGCTAGATTCAAGAAGAAAATAGTTGAGGCCGACGAATCCAACAATGTCTTAGTCACAATCAAGAACATTAGTGACAACAAGGTAATAATTTTCGTTTTGCGGTGAGCCGCTGAACGTCGCCGATTGACCGGGCGTTAGACCGCCTTGGCTTTGCAGCAAATTCGCCAAATCCGGCGTTGAGGTTCCCGCCAGATATTCCGTGCCGCCCCAGCTGCAACTTGATGATAGTGGCGAAGGCACTGCAGGCATAGCGACTTGTTGAATGCTGCATTCGGTCGGCCCGCCCATATCAGCGAGCCACATGCCGCCATAGTGGCGATCCTTTCCCATCACCAATGTCTGCGTTTGGGAGCCGCTGCTAGCGTAATTGCAAGTCAACGCTTGGCTAAACCCAAAAGTCCCAAAGTCATCCCATTGAGCCCCTTGCAACCGCAGCAATACGTGCAACTGCGCATTGCCGGTTCCCTGCCCGAAATGTTGTTCGTTGTGGACGCTTATCGATTGAGCGCCTTGTTTTTTAGTAAAGCTTTGACCTTCGACATAGTGCGTCGCCCACGTTTGATCCCAAAGCCATTGATTTGGCGGGTCCGTCGTAAACGTTGCTGGCGGCGGATTTTCAGTCATCTGACAGACGCTGCCCACGACGATGTCACTAATCGTCGTTTGATAATAATTTGCCGCGTCAGCAGTCGCTGCGAAAGACTGAACCTGCCCGTTCGGCAAAACGCAATCGACGCTGTAATCAAAAGCGACCGATGAATATGAGATGACATCCGCATCAAATATGCTTGCGTCGAGCCAAACGGACGCATTAATCGTCAGATCGCTCAATGCTTCTGTCGGGCAAAAATTATCAAACGCTAGGCCGGGGATGTGCGTCGACTGTGTATCATCATACTCGATAACCACGCTCATTATGCCCGGTTCTGCGATCGTAAAGAATGTGGAAAGGCCATCGCCTGTCCAGCCCCATTTTCATGTGCCGTTTTTTGATAG
>JAJFGD010000069.1 GCA_021776315.1 Hyphococcus sp.
CTATCAAAAAACGGCACATGAAAATGGGGCTGGACAGGCCATCTAACTAAATTGCATGGGTCGATTGATTGGAAGTGGAGAAATTCAGAAGTACTCAAAAGCGATGTTATGTATGCTGGAAATCACGAACGTCACCCTATATTATACCCTGGATTCAAAGGCATCCCTAGCAATCCCATTTTTCAAGCATTTCATGGGCACCTTGCACGAGCATTACGTTCAGCAGATCATATAATTTTTTTAGGCTTTGCATTTAGAGATGAATATATAAATGACGTATGCGATCGATCTATTCGGGAGGATGCTACGGTAATTGTGATTGACCCAAGCAAAGACATCAATGCTTCCTCACTTCCTAGTGGCTTTAAACATATCCAAGAAGGGTTTGATCAAAAATCGATTTTAAAAGCATCTCAACTTCTGGTGAATCGCGCTTCGAAAAAGTAGGGAATTCAACTGTCTCCACAACTGTGCGTACTAGTAGCCGACTTCTTGAGAAGAAGTGTAACTAATACACGAGCACGGGTGCTGACCTTTTTGATTTGCGGCCTTCGTCGGGATGAGCGGATGGTTGAAAGTATGTGCAAGAGCACAACCCCAAGAGGGTAGTCTTTCATAAAACCTATATTTGGTGTGGAGTTATCCCCGCCCCTTAAAGCCCATGTATGATGTTTCAATGTCGAGACTGATATAGAACAAAGAGGTGTATTGGAGGTGATATGACAACATGGAATTGGGTTTTGGATTCCGGCTTTCGCCGGAATGACGGCGGGGTGGGTTTCGTAACTAAACCTTTACCCGTCATCCCGGACTTGATCCGGGATCCATTGAGAGAAACACGTACCAAATGCCGTTTGGATTCCAGCCTGCGCCGGAATGACGAATGTTGTTTGTAGACCAATACTTCGACTCAACCGCTCCAAAAGTCATTTCGTCTTTTATGGGAAAAGCGGTACAACGGAAGATGACAGAACGCCCGTATAAAGAAGAAGGCGTCAAAAGGAACAAGACAGAATGAGCGTACACAGCTATTTGCTATATTTCCTACCGGTTTTCGCCGTGATGATTGCTGTTGAATATGCAATCGGCCGGAAGCGCGGCATCAAGATTTATACAAAGGACCAGTCTATTGCGTCATTGGTCATCGCTGTGGGCCAGCGCTTAATTGGTTTGATCCCTTTTAGTTTTGTCGGCATCGCCTGGTTTTTCGCGTACGAAAATCGCCTATTCAATCTTTCGACGGAGAGTTGGTGGTATATCCCGGCGCTCTTTCTGGGGCTCGAATTTTTTTATTATTGGTTCCACCGTTTAAGCCACGAGGTCCGTTGGTTCTGGGCCACCCATTCCGTGCATCATTCAATTGAGGAGATGAATTTCCTCGCCGCCTATCGCTTTGGTTGGACCGGTCGCATTTCAATGGCGTCCATTGTTTATACGCCGCTTTGTTTCTTTGGGTTTAGTCCGACCCATGTGGTCGTCATGCTGGCGATTAATTTGATGTATCAATCCTGGCTGCACACCAATTTGATTGGCAAGCTCGGCCCCTTAGAGGGCATTATCAATACGCCGTCCGCCCATCGTGTGCATCATGCAAAGAACGCCGACTATCTTGATCGCAATCATGGCGGCGTGTTGATGATCTTTGATCGGCTATTTGGGACTTATGTGCCCGAACGCGATGACGTGCCCGTTGAATATGGTTTGATCAAACCACCGGGAACAACCAACCCGATCCGTATCGCCTTCCACGAATGGGGCAATATCATCAATGATGTGAAACAATACCGCATCCGTGATTGGCCAATGTTACTTTTTGGCCCGCCCGGCTGGGCACCCAATGGCGACGGCATGACAAGCGCACAATTACGGGAAAGCTATCGCGCGAAAGCTCTGCACGGGACGCAAAAAGCAGATCAGGAACTTCAGCAAATCGCCTGAAATCATTAGCAGTCTTATCCACAAGCTCACGCGGTGCCTCGCCCCCTTGCTTCAACCCATTCCCTAGTGTGATATGCCGCCAGTTTTTCAGGAGAGAGCCAAATATGCGCCGACACTTTGCTTCACTTGCTGTATTCGCCCTATCGGTAACCGCCATCTCTGCGCCGACTTGGGCACAAGACAGCGACGTAGCCGATGCCGCGATCTTTCAGGAAGCCGACATTTTCCAACTTGAATATGCGTCGGACCCACAAATCTCACCCGATGGTGCGCATATCGCTTATGTCCGTCGTTCCAACGACATCATGATCGACCGTGCACGGGCGAATATTTGGACGATCAATACAAGCAATGGCGATCATCGCCCGCTCCTTTCAGGACGCGATAGCTATTCCAGCCCGCGTTGGTCTCCCACCGGTGACCGGTTGGCTTTTGTGACCGGCGCTGAAGGTGGCAAGCCACAACTTTATGTGCGTTGGATGGATACGGGGCAAACGGCGCTTTTGACCAATCTTACAGAAGCACCGCAGAGCATTGCGTGGTCACCCGATGGCACACAGATTGCTTTTGCGATGTTTGTCCCCGGCGAGAAACCATCTCTCGCAAAACCACCAACAAAACCCGAAGGTGCAGAATGGGCACCCGGTGTCACGGTGATTGAAGACCTCGTCTATCGTGTCGATGGTGGCGGTTATACACGCGCCGGAAAAACCCATATTTTTGTGGCACCCGCAGACGGTGGCACGCCGCGCCAACTCACGAGCGGCGAATTTGACCATGGTGGGCAATTGAGTTGGTCAAAAGATGGCACGTCAATTTTCTTCTCTGCAAACCGCAATGAGAATTGGGAACGCGATCCTGTTGAAGGTGACATTTGGCGCGTCAATGTCAGTGACGGTACACTAACACAATTGACCACGCGTGATGGTCCCGATTTTGGTCCTGTGGTCTCACCAAATGGTGAGAAGATTGCCTATCGCGGATTTGATGATCAAATGATGGGTTATCACACAACGCGGCTGCATGTGATGAACATCGATGGCTCCAATGATGTTGTGCTGACCGGTGATTTTGATCGCCGGATCGACGCGGTTTCTTGGTCCGGTGATGATACGCTAATCGTTCGATATGACGACCATGGCCGCACCTATCTCGGGCGCGTCACAATGGGTGGTGAGATAACGCCCCTGGTCCGTGACCTTGGCGGGACAACGCTCGGCCGCCCTTACACCAGCGGATCTTTCTCAGCCAATGACAATGGCGACCTCGCCTACACATCGGGGCGCGCAACGCGCCCTGCTGATATCGCCATGAAATTAAATGGCGGACCGGCAACACGGGTTACGCGATTGAACGATGATTTGTTCACTGCAAAAGAAATGGCACCAGTAGAGCGCATCACATGGAATTCTTCTGCTGACGGGCGTGAGATTGAAGGATGGATCGCCAAGCCACCGAATTTTGATGCGTCCAAGAAGTACCCACTGATTTTGGAAATTCATGGGGGGCCATTTTCTGCCTACGGACCACAATTTTCCGGCGAAGTTCAACTTTATGCGGCGGCGGGGTATGTGGTGCTTTACACAAATCCTCGCGGGTCAACGAGCTATGGTGAAGAGTTCGCTAATCTCATTCACCACGCTTATCCGTCCCAAGACTATGATGACTTGATGTCTGGGGTCGATGCCGCCATCGCACAAGGCTATGTGGATGAAACCAACTTATTCGTAACTGGTGGTTCGGGCGGCGGTGTTCTTACCGCATGGATTGTTGGTAAAACCGACCGCTTCAAAGCCGCTGTCGTGGCTAAACCGGTGATTAATTGGACCAGCTTTTCGCTTACAGCAGACGGTTATCCGTTCTTTTACAAATACTGGTTTGAAAACCCACCTTGGGAAGATCCCGATGCCTATTGGGCGCGTTCACCATTGTCTCTCGTGGGCAATGTCACCACCCCAACCATGGTGATGACGGGAGAGGCTGACTATCGCACCCCATCCGCAGAAGCCGAGCAATATTTCCAAGCGCTGCAATTGCGCGAAGTGGAAACCGCCATGGTACGCATTCCTGAGGCACCGCATTATATTGCGGGTCGTCCGTCAAACTTGATTGCCAAAGCGGGCAATATTGTTGCTTGGTTTGAACGTTATCGGTCACAAGAAACCGAAGAGGATTAAATCCTCTACCGACCAGGGCGGTAATCCGCCGACGCTTCTTCTAAAACGCCGCTCAATGTCATGGGCGGCGTTTTCCATTCTTCGGCCGCAAATATGGGTGCCTGGTCATCATAATGGGGTGATGTTTCATCCAAGGTCGCTGCGCCGAACTGATGGATAGTCTTTATTTGCGCGGCTTCCCCTTCAGGCCAATCCACATAAAGAATATAGGTGTCACCACCGACGGCGAGCAGCGCCCCTTCCGCAGGATCACCATAAGGATATACCGCCCGTAAGGTATCGGGTCCGCCATTCACCAACAGATCATGATCACCACGCTTAAGGCGCACGGCCTCACCCCATGTGGGATCAACGCGACCAAACCCGGCCCGCAGCTTTTTCGCGGTGTCGCGCAAAGCGGCCAAGTAATCGGGCATTTCTGCATCTTCATCGTTCAACAATACACCACGGGCTTTTTGCGCCGTCAAAATTGCTAATGCAGCTGAGCGATTACCCATATCAACTGACCCATCCCAGGCTCGCAGTGTTTCTAATGCATCGCTAAGCGTTGGGTCTTGGCGTACTTCGTCATTGCTCAGCAGAGAGCGTACTAATGCCATCACGCGTGACTCCTCAGCATAGCGATGATCCATTTTATACTCGACAAACTCTTCGGCCGTAATCGAAGGGTCACCACCATAAAGGGCCTGAATGCGTAAACCGCGATTGGTCCCCCGCGTATCAATGCCATAATGGGGTGGAAAGGCTGCCGGGTCCGGATTGTCACCGTCGCCCGACGCAAGGAACGGCGTGTGGTTTGCATTTACAACATAGCCTGATGTCGGATTGACCACTTGCGGCACAGCATCAAAAGGACGCGTACCTTGCCAAAGCGCGGCAGATGTATCGCCTGGCACCGCATGGGACCAATCAAATTTTGGGTCACGCACTGGGATCGCGACATTATAAAAATATCCGATATTGCCCTCTCGATCCGCATAGACCGTATTAAAACTCGGTAGTGCTACCATCTCCATCGCATCGCGCCACTCAGTGAAATTGCGCGCTTTATTCATGCGAAACCATTGTTCGGCGGCACGTATATCGCCAGCACCACCATAAGCAACGGCAAATACACCATGCTCGGTGACAAAGACCGGTCCATGCACTGAGCGATAGATGTTTCGAGAAACGGGTAAGCTAAACGGGCCAAACAGCTTCACACGGAATGTGACTTTGGTGCGCTCAAGCGCACGCCATGCACCGTCAAACATATATTGTTTGGGCTTTGCCTCGTTATCCACACTCAAACGATACACATCCACAAGGTCGGGCTTATTGACTGTATGCGCCCAACCAAGATCTGGGCCGGTGCCATGTAAGATCATCGGTGCCCCGGGAAAGACGCCGCCAATCATGTCCCATCCTTCTTCGGATTTCAGGCGGGCTTCATACCAAGCAACAGGGCCCGAATAGGGTTGATGAGAATTGACCATCAAGCGCGTATGCCCGTCGGCGGAACGGCTTGGCGCAACCGCCATGGCGTTCGACCCAATTTCATGACCCACAGGTAATCGTAACAATGCTTCCCGCGCATTTTCGATTGTCTTGATAGTGTCAGGGTCCCCATCAAAGATCTTCGTCAGCTGCGTATCGAGCCCATAGAAAAACGGTGTGCGGGAAACAAAACCAGAAATCACATCCTGCGCAGTGACCGGCGCAGAACCGGGCGCACAACGCCCTTTCTCTTCGGCACACCAAAGATTGGCACCGACCGCATAAGCTTGTGCAACTGCACGCATTTCCGGTGATAGGTCACGACTATATTTATTTTCGACATCATCAATGACCCCCAAAGCGCGCATCAAATAGTCGGGGATCGCCGCGTCTTTTCCGCGCCGTTCTGCCAGCGTGCCGCGGGAGAAAAAAATCACCTCTTCAATCGTCGCCCAGTCATCTTCGGCATGGGCATAGGCCAAGCCAAAAGCGACATCGGCATCACGCTTTCCATATATGTGCGGGACGCCATAGCTGTCGCGAATGATTCGGGCGTCATATTGCGCTGCGGCATCAATTGCCGCTTGCCGATCGAACCGAGTTGGCGCTGGTGTCTTTAGATAGATCGCACCCGCTATGATGGCGACAAGCACCAAGCCACTCGCATATTTAATGAATTTCCCCATAACCTATCGTCCCAACTCAGTTTTCACTCTCATCACCGCAATCCAAATATTGCCATGCTTTGCTGATTGGTGACCAGCGGTTACAACAGCTGTTCGTTTTAGGGAGAACTCGACCAGTGAAGATACTATCGCACCTGATGCTTTGCACCGCCGCCATTTCTGTCGCTGCATGTTCCGCCAGCACCACCACACCAGCTGGCAAAAAAGCGCGCGCCACCATGACCGGCAATGATTGGTATGATGATGCACAGCAAACATTAGCGGCGCGAAAAGCGATGCAGCCCATCAATACAAAGGCAAAAAATGTCATTTTGTTTGTAGGCGATGGTATGGACCCGACAACCGTGACGGCTGCGCGAATTTTTGATGGCCAGACCCGTGGTGAAGAGGGTGAAGAAAATTTGCTGTCATTTGAAAGCTTTCCCCACCTCGCTTTGGCAAAAACCTATACAACTGATTTTCAAATTCCCGACTCCGCCGGCACTATGTCCGCGATGGTCACAGGCGTAAAAACAAAATCCGGCGTCTTGTCGATTAGTGATGCTTCGCCCCATGGTGACTGCGCTGCCTCCTTAGCGGCAAAAGTCGATACAATTGGTGAATTGGCCGAACAAGCTGGCCTTGCTGTTGGCGTTGTTTCTACCGCTGAGATCACCCATGCCACACCGGGGGCCGTTTACGCTCATACCCCAAACCGCGGTTGGGCAAACAATAGCTCACTGCCAGAAGAAGCCGTTGCAGAAGGCTGCACAGACATTGCACAACAATTGATCGAGTTTCCGTATGGCGACGGTATTGATGTCGCTCTCGGTGGCGGTCGTCGACATTTCACACCAGACACCATGGCCGATCCCGAAAGTGATAGTGCGATGGGCGGGCGAAGTGACGGGCGCGACTTAACCGCGGAATGGGCGGAAAAATCCGCTAACCATCATTATGTATGGGACAAAGCTGGATTTGATGCCGCGCCAAATGACGCAAAACTACTCGGGTTATTTGAGCGCTCTCACGTGAAATTTGCCGCTGATCGGGAAACGGACCCGGCTGGTGAACCATCACT
>JAJFGD010000070.1 GCA_021776315.1 Hyphococcus sp.
ATACCGGTCAAAACTTTTCAATTGCGGTGGGTTTTTATTGGCATGACGTGCCCAATCGATCGCCTCTTCCGAACCACACTGTTTGCCGAATTTTGTCAAAGCGGTTTTGTGCTGACCGCCTCTATTTTTTGTAACCGCGTCCTTTAGGGCTGTGTCTGATTCAAATAAATTGACGCCCTCAAATGGTGGCGGTTGGTTCGTCACGTCATGGGTTGCAAGATCATGATGGGGGCGCAGATGAGCCATAGGCTGCTCCTTTTCTTGCATCATTTATAATGCAGTCAGGAGAAATGTGTTAGCGGGTCTTGCAGCGGTTTACGGCGCCAATAGCGGGCCGCTATGAGGCTTTTTTCGGGAACCCAAACCGCTCGACGATGGTTTTGTCGATCATACGTTTAGGTAACAGTCGAGGCAGCGTCCACATCAGGAATTTACTGCGGAGTATGGCGTAACGGGTCTTTTTTTCGCGACCTATCAGTATATCTTTGACTAATTCGCCCACGGCTTCCGGTGGCAATCCGACATCGCCCATTTCTTTGTATTTTTCGCGCATGCCAATCAGGACGCTGTAATATTCTGTGCCTTTGTATTGTTCTGCGTCGATATCGTCGGCCTTGTCCCAAATTGGCGTTTTGATCGGGCCGGGGCCAACGGCAACAACGTCAATGCCATGCATAAGAAGTTCGCGTCGCAAGCTATCTGTAAAAGCTTCAAGCGCGTGTTTCGACATTGAATAAGGACCCATAATGGGTGAGGCAATCTTCCCGGCAACCGAACTCATATTCACAATACGGCCAGGCGTGCCTGAATAGTTTTTGTCAGCACCGAGCATTGGCAAAAATGCTTGGGTGACCCGCAAAGCACCAAACAAATTGACATTCATTTGGTGTTCTAACTCTTCCATTTGTAAGTATCGTAGCGGTCCTGCGACCGCGATGCCCGCATTATTGACCAAACCGTTCAGGGTCCGGCCTTCCAATAATTTTGCTACGTTCCCCGCTGCATTTTTGATTGCATCATTGTCGGTGACATCAAATAGTAACGGTGTGAAATTCTCACCGAGTGCATCTTGTGCGGATGAGGCATCTTTCTCTTTGCGCACGCTGCCAAATACATGCCAGTCATTTGCTATAAGAGATTGGGCAATTGCGCGCCCAATGCCAGATGAGACACCAGTGACGACGGCGGTATTTTTATTGGTCATTCGAAACTTTCCGCCCCAGCGCCCAGGGCAATGCGTCCTCAGTGAAAACTTCAATACGCGGTGAAAAGGTAATTGGATGATCGAAGGCACCAATTAAAAAATGCGTTTCACCATCCCAATCGGGGCCAGCATAGGAGAGGGGCGTGCCGCATGTTGAGCAAAAGCCACGTTTGACACCCGATGAACTTGCGTAAAAATTTGGTGTTGTGGCTTCCCAGTTTACCTGTTCATTTCTGAATCCGACCCATGTTGAAAAAGCAGCACTTGTCGCCTTTCGACAAGAGAGGCAGTGACAATTACTGACGAACCGTGGATCGCCTTTTAACTCAAACCGGACGGCACCACATTGACAACCACCTGCGTGGTGTGAAGAGGTTTTGTCGGTCATTCCCAGCCGAGCTCCGCTGTATAGGCAGCATTTTTTTCTAACGATGTTTTTGCTGCTGGTCGTGCCATCAATCTATCAACGTATTCTGTGTAAAGCGGTTTCTTGTCGAACGCGCCAAACATCATCGCAAAATTTAGCGTAGACCCGAATACGATATCGGCCGCACTAAACTGATCCCCAAGTAAATACGGTCCGTTCTCAAGCGCGTGATCGATGCTGGTTAGAACATCCTCGACCCGTCCGTGTCCTGCAGAGCCCGGGTTTTGGCGCTCGCTGCCAGAAAATTTATCAAGCATCGCGGGCTCAATGCAGCTTGGGGCAAAAAACATCCAACGATAATAGAGACCGCGTTTTGCATCGCTCGTTGATGGGGCTAATCCGCGATCCGCAAAGGCATCGGCGAGATAAGCGCAAATCGCTGCTGCTTCGGTCGTCGTGACGCCGTCATGCACAAGCGTAGGAATTTTTCCCATCGGATTGATGGCAAGATAATCCGATGCCTTGTGTTCTGCCTTTTTGATATCCAGCAGTTTAACTGAACAAGGGGCGCCCAATTCTTCATTCATCCAAAGTGTCGTGCCGCCTCGTGTTTGTGGGCAATGATACAATGTTGGTGTCGACGTCATAATCGTCTCCTTGTCAGTTATTTAAGTCGGTTTGTTGCGATTGCGTGATCGCTCATACAATCCAATTGCTGCGGCTGTCGCGACGTTTAAACTTTCCATACCTGGTGCGATGGGAATGCGCACAAGCTGAGTGCACTTTTCGGACACTAAACGCCGCAATCCAGCCCCTTCAGCACCAAGAACCAAGGCCATCGGTCGGTTCGTATCAATAGCCTGCATTGGGACGATAGCCTCGCCAGCAAGGCCGACGGTGTCGTAGCCATACTCCGCCAGCGTTTCCAGAGTGCGTGCAATATTGACGACAGGGATGCACGGCACGGTTTCGACGGCACCCGCTGCCGCCTTTGCCAGCGCACCAGTCAAAGGTGGTGTGCGTCTATCTTGGACGATGATGGCGCTGGCACCGAAAGCAGCAGCCGCCCTGAAAATGGCACCAATATTTTGTGGGTCCGTGACCTGGTCCAAAACCACGAGGGATGTCTCCGGCGTTGGATTGGCGCAAATATCGTCGAGATCACGTAGAGGCTGCGCTTTGACCTCCGCAGCGATTCCTTGATGGACGGCCCCTTGGTGCAGCAAATGGTCGATCTCTTCCGGGCGCGCCTCGACGATGGGGGTTGAGAGTGCCTTGCCAACAACATGCGCGGCCAGCCATGCGGACCCGTTTCTAGTGGCAAAAACCCGGATGACTTCGCGGTCTGGGTTTGAGAGTGCAGCAGCGACGGCGTGGCGGCCATAGAGCCATAAGGCAGATGAAGAAACTGATTGAGTGTTTTGTGGCCTTCTCGATGGGGTCGCCGCGCTATCCTCGCCACGGCTTGATTGATTGCCGCGTTTTGTAGCAGGGGCCCCGGCCGGTGCCTTTTGTCGTCCCTGGCGCTTCGGCTTTGCCTTGCGTTTTCCTGGTCTCTTTAGGGTCATTCTTTGGGCCTAGCCGTTTCCATTCGAGATGAAAATAGGAAAGTCTCGCCAATTAGCGCATGACCCAGTTGCAAGGCCCGCGCGGCACCGCTATAGACCCCGTTCTCCTACGGAGCTTGCCCCGGCCGACAAGGCTTTGGCGCTACGTTTCCGTTGTGTGGATCGGGCCGAAATGTCCCCATACAGCACCTGTGGAGGGGTGGGAGAGTGGTTAAATCCACCAGACTGTAAATCTGGCCGCTTAGCGTACGTTGGTTCGAATCCAACCCCCTCCACCATTTTCTCTCGCCGCTTTTTCTAAAACATTGAATTGAGAAAAGGTAAATCCGTGCCCGCCGTTTTAGATGAAAATTATCAAAATAGGGTTGGTTGAAAAATGCCATTCACCGGTTTTGGAAAGGCTACCGTTCGATCGTTACACCTTTCCAGAAGGCGATGTGGTCTTTGATTTTTGCCGCCTTTTCAAAAGGCGCGGGATATGTCCAAGCGGCGTCTATATTTTCCTGGTCATTCACCGTGATGGTGAAGTAGCGCGCATCGCCTTTCCATGGGCAATGGCTCGAATGATCCGAGGCCGCCAAAAATTCTTGGTTCACAGTATCGGGCGGGAAATAGACATTGTTTTCAACGACCTCAAAGCGATCGCTTTGGGCAATGACAACCCCGTTCCAAATGGCTTTAGCCAAAACAAACTCCGTCAGTCAAAGAGACTGGAAACAGATTCCTCATTGGCAATCCGGCGAATAGCCTCTGCCAACAATGTCGCTATCGGCACTTGCTCAATTTTCGGGCACTTGGCGACTTCGTCGGTCGCTTGAATGGAATCGGTAATCAGCATGCGCGTCAACGCTTCCGATTTCATGACCCGGCGTTCAGCGTGATCGGACAAGACCCCATGCGTGACACAAGCAGAAACACTTTTGGCACCTTTATCCATCAAAGCTTGGGCCGCGTTACACAAAGTTCCACCAGAATCGACAATGTCGTCGAAAATCAAACAGTGGCGATTGTTAACGTCACCAATGATGTTCATCACCTCAGATTTGCCAGGCCCTTCACGGCGTTTGTCGACGATCGCCAATGGCCGATCATTGAGGCGCTTGGCCAACGCGCGCGCGCGTACAACGCCGCCAACATCGGGGGAAACGATTGTAATGTCGTCCAATTCACCACTGTGGATTTGGCGAATGCGTTTTTCGAAATCTTTGACAGCGTAAAGATTGTCCGTTGGGATATCGAAGAAGCCTTGGATCTGACCGGCATGAAGATCGACGGTCAGTACCCTGTCCGCTCCAGCTGTTGTGATCAGGTTTGCTACAAGTTTAGCAGAAATTGGTGTCCGGGGACCAGCTTTTCGATCCTGGCGAGCATAGCCAAAATACGGAATGACCGCTGTGATACGCTGGGCCGAAGCGCGCGTCAGTGCGTCAATTGTAATTAGCAATTCCATCAAATGGTCATTTGCCGGATACGACGTCGATTGAATCACGAAAACGTCTTCACCTCGAACATTTTCCTGAATTTCGACAAAAACTTCGCCATCTTTAAATGTGCGAATATCGGCCTGTGCTAGCGGCGTGGTCAAACGCTGTGCGATTTCTTCGCTTAGCTGGCGGTTAGAATTTGCGGCGATTAGTTTCATCTAGCCCCATCCCCAAATGCGCGCTGGTTTCATGACGTTTTATTGACATTGGTGCAACCCGAAAATTCAGGAATTTTTACACGAGTGCAATTGCTGACAGATTTCGACCATAGTCATCCTCACCTCGCTGACGGCTGGCGCGATAAGAAAAGTAGTGATCAGGTGCGGCGAGGGTACAGATAGACAAATCGTCTATGTCATTGACGCCAGCTCTTTTCAGGCATTCAGCGCCAAAACGCGCAAGATCAAGCTGGCGTTTCTCGGTTTTTTCCCCAGCAGCGAAATATTGAACGGACCAGGGGTGGCGATTCGTGAATGCGTCCAGCAATTCGAGGCCCACCTCAAAATTTGGTTGACGCAAACATGGACCTAGTGCGGCCCGGATATTGTCCCGATTGGCACCGATTGATTCCATCGCCGCTACGGTGTTTTCGAGGACGCCGTTCAGGGCACCTCGCCAACCAGCATGCGCTGATGCAATGACACCAGCTTCTGGGTCGGCCATGAGCCATGGCATGCAGTCGGCGGTAAGCACACCCAGGGCTAGCCCAGGTGTATTCGTTACGATTGCGTCGGCCTTTGGTCGCTCCCCACTCCAGGGCTTATCTACCGTGACGACGTTAGCAGAATGAATTTGATAACCGGTCAGTAGAGATGCGTCTGGCGCGCCAATGGCGTAAGCGCACCGTTTTCTGTTTTCGAAAACATTTGCCGGATCATCATTAGATCCGGGCCCTGTGTTTAGGCTTGCATAGATCCCATCTGAAACGCCGCCTGATCGGCTAAAAAAACCATGTGAAATGCCGTTAGTTTTAGCGAGGTTTTTGGCAGTCAAAAAAGGCGGGTCAGTCATAGATCTGAAAATCCCGGCGGTGTTCCTAGCGCGGGGGATGTAATGCTTACGGCTTTAAATATCTCACCCATTTGATCTGGTGCTGCGATCCGCGCTGCGCCTGCTCGGATCAAATCAGCATCCGCGGCACTTTTGCCTTTGCAAAGCATTTCGACCCGTAAATTTAATCCAAGTCGTTCAAGGAATACGCCTTGCGCGACGGGACCAAAGGCCATTGCCCCTTGTTGAATAGCGGTATTTGAGATGGCCTCAAAATCCACATGGGCTGTGACGTCGGCAAGTCCTGGTGCGGATAAGGGGGGCCAATATTTGTGATTACGTACGGCTTGCAGTGTGTCGCCGAGCCCAGATTGCATATGCCCATAATCGATGATCAATGCAGCACTCTTATGCTCTGAAAATAGCGAGCAAATATCAGTTAGGAATTCCTGGGCTGCAAATGACTTCTCAAAAACATCGCCTTCACTGCAATCGGCCGCAGCGGGCAGGTCATATTCTGCTGGCGGCGGTGTTTTTCCTAAAACCAATTCTAGGCTTGAACTGTCGTCACTTAAGCCGACGAGTTGTTCACGCCAACTTCCACCCACCTGTTTGAATTGCCTGATCGGCAAACAATCGAAAAATTCATTAGCGATAATCAATGACGGCGCGGCTGGAATGTCTTCAAAACTATCGGCCCAAAGAGGTTTGACCTCACTACCGCGCAACCGTTTTTGCTGTTCATGGCGCAAGAGCCCGGATTGTTCCAACAACCAAACCTGTGCGGAGCGAACGAATTCAGGACGCAAACGAGCGGCTCGTAATATATCGGCCATCAAAGAGCCGCGCCCGGGACCCAGCTCTATTAAGTTAAATGCTTGGGGCGACCCAATACTTCTCCAGGCTTCAACAAGCCATAGCCCGATGAGTTCGCCAAAAATTTGGCTGATCTCTGGCGCCGTCGTGAAGTCGCCATCAGCCCCAATGGCGGTTTGTGTCATATAGTAACCGTCATGGGGGTGGCCCAGCGCATCCGCCATATAGTCGGCGATCGTGATTGGGCCTTTTAACTTGATAAGATCAATCAAGCGCTCTTCAAGTGGGCTTTGCTTTTGCGCTTCGGCGCTGTCCGTCATGGGGTTTTTGCCTTCGCCACTTCATTTTGTGTTCGCCATATAAGCCAAAGTCCAAGCGCGAACATCGGTATGGATAACATCATGCCCATGGTGATACCGAGAGGGAAATCGGGTAAGTGCGAATCCGGTTCTCTAAAGTTCTCAATAAAGATGCGAGAGGCTGCGTAGCCAGCCAAGAAAAGGCCAATGGTTGCGCCTGGTCGTTTTAGAAATTGAAAGCTATGTGTCGCGATACGGATGATGGCGAAAAGCAGCAAGCCTTCTAATGCCGCTTCGTAAAGCTGGCTTGGGTGCCGTGCCAGTCCCAGAGAATCTGTTGGGAACACCATGGCCCATGGACCATCCCATGGACGCCCATAGAGTTCCGCATTGATGAAGTTTGCAAGGCGACCGAAGAACAGACCTATCGGTGCGGCGCATGCGAACAGATCCCCAACGGATAGGGGATTCAACTTGAATTTTCGTGAGAACAAATAACCGGCAATCGCTACGCCGATAAGTCCACCATGAAATGACATTCCCCCATGCCAGAGCATGAGGGCTGGTGGAAATGGTAGAAATCCTAATATTGGCTGCCAGGGGCGCAACAAAATAGATGGTTCATAGAAAAAGACGTAACCTAGACGCCCGCCCGCGATGACCCCAATCGCAACCCAAAAAAGGACGTCATCTAGGAGAACCCGCGTAATGGGGGCCTCTTTTGCCCAGAGTTTAGCGTTTGCAATTAGGCGCGTCAGATACCACCAACCACCGGCAATCCCAGCGATATAGGCAAGTGAATACCACCGGATAGGCAGGGGCCCGATCTTAATTAGGACAGGGTCGATGGAAGGGTAGGGAATACTCATTAATGGCGGTGCTCTTAGTTTCGTGCGTCTCAATAGCGCGCTTTGCAGCCCTTGTCGCCATTGGCGGATAAAGTCCTATATAAGGCTTGAAAGGATTTTGACCATGCAGACCCAAAGCGCTTTTTTTGATGCTATCGCCAATATGATGACGGAAGTCGCCGGTGCCGCAGATGGCGCGCGACGTGAGGCTGAGACTGTTTTCCGGAGCCAGGTCGAGCGATTGGTGGCAGATATGGATTTTGTCAGTCGCGAGGAGTTTGAGACGGTTCATGAGATGGCCCGCATCGCTCGAGAAGAGAATGAGGCCCTTAAACTTCGCCTTGATGCTTTGGAGAAATCTCAGTCTTAAGGCACTGAGGAAAAACAGCAAAATCGAATCATTTCTTGGTATCGCGAATCGTCGCGACATGTGAGTTGTGGCGACGCAATTCAGTCGCGTAAGCCGAGAAAAGAGGCCCTGATGTCGATCGAGCTAATCCAAAAACCCAGCAAGACCCGTGACCCTTTGGATATACTCGAATCAGCGGCAGCTGGCCTTGAGTTTGAGATGGAACGTGTTGGGGAGCATGAGCTCCATGTGATGCTACCCGGAGTGTGGCGCGACCTCGGGCTTTGGTTCACGTGGCGCCCTGAATTGGCGACGCTTCAGATGGGTGCCCCGATTGATTTAAAAGCACCAACCGGGCGTTTGCGAGAGGCGAGCCACTTGATCACTATGGTCAATGAACGGCTATGGGTAGGTCATTTCGATCTGTGGGCTGATGACCATGCAATTGTGTATCGTCATTCAGCAATTTTACCAGGCGACGGAACGCTCGAGTCTGGTCAAGCAGATACAATGATCCGTGCTGTAAGCGAAGCTGTCGACCGATTTTATCCAGCCTTTAATTTTTTGGTTTGGGGCGGCAAATCCCCAGAAGACGCATTGAAAGCTTCATTGTTTGAAACGGCTGGGAACGCTTAATATTGCCCACGCCGTGGAAGTGCCATGAATCAGTAATTTCGTGCGCTCTACATAGATTTCCATTTTCATTGTGGTCCCGGTGGGCTATCCACATTTCATGAAAAATCTACCTTCTGTGGCACTAATTGGTGCCGGATCAATGGGCGGCGCACTTCTAAGAAGCTGGGCTGAAAACGAAGCCATCGACTTCAGCAGATCTGCGGTGTTCGATCCCGCTGAGAATGAGCAGGTCAAAACAATATGTCACAAAC
>JAJFGD010000008.1 GCA_021776315.1 Hyphococcus sp.
ACCCTCGACGACACGAGTTGGATCAAGCCGTCCGGTCATATTTGGACAAGGAGCGCGCAAAGTTGGGTGAACTTTGGCGCAGACGAAATTATCTGCGATGTACAACCAACTGACTACACGCCGTTTTTGCAGCATTTTCAACGGCAAGCAGTATTTGCGCGTTGAAAAAAGCGGGCGCGAAATTCGTTTCCTCTATGTATCTAACATTCGTTCTTTGTTTTGAATTGTGATAGGGTGCGTCGATGGCGTCGAAAGATACAAAGATAAAAACGAAAAAGAAATGGCGCGACCGGGGGGTCATTGATCGGCTGACGATCATTTTCCGTTCACTCGCCTTCACGGGACTTGCCATAGTAATCGGGTCGATAGTATGGGCCGGTGTCTATCGTTTTGTTGAGCCGCCAGGCACACTGTTAATGCTAGAGCGTAAACTTTCTGGCGATGTGATTGTTCATCCTTGGGTTTCACTAGAAAACATTTCACCACATTTGGTGACTGCCGTAATCGCCGCAGAAGATACGCGGTTTTGTCTGCACAATGGAATCGATTTCGATGCTATTGAAGAAGCGCTAAGCGAGGCTGAGAATGGGGCTCGTTTGCGTGGTGCGTCAACAATCTCCCAGCAAACAGCGAAGAATGCATTTTTATGGAATGGGCGAAGTTGGTTGCGCAAAGGTGGTGAGACATGGATGACATTTGTCATTGAAGCCCTTTGGCCGAAACGCCGCATCATGGAAATTTATCTAAACATTGCGGAATGGGGCGACGGTAATTTTGGCGCGGAAGCGGCCGCCCAAAAACGGTTTGGAAAATCGGCGAAGAACCTAACAAAGCAAGAGGCTGCATTGCTCGCCGCTGTTCTACCCAATCCCAATAAATGGCGCGTTGACCCACCGGGACAATATGTGCGTGGTCGTGTTGTGACTTTACGCAAACGTATGGAGCAGGTGGACCGCGATGATCTTGATCGGTGTGCGTCGCCGAAATAGGGTTCATGCGCTGGACGTTTGGCTCGTTGAACCAATGTGAAGGAAAAAACTATGTCGGCCCCAGTTGTCTCTAGTAATTCGCCAATGCCTGTCGATGTCGAAGCTGGCAAAGATTATTTTTGGTGTTCATGCGGAAAGTCGCAACGCCAACCCTATTGTGACGGCTCTCATGTGGGCTCTACTTTCGCCCCGATGAAATGGACCGCGCCTGAAACCAAGCGCGTTTTTTTCTGTTGCTGCAAGCACACAGCCGGACAACCACTTTGTGACGGCAGCCACAACAAGTTGTGAGCGAAAAAATGACCCGAACCACCAGTGAACGTCATACGGATATTCTGAACGGCTACAAAGCCGGCGGCTCACGCTTCAATGATTGGGCGGAAGAAAAGCTCGGTAATCTCATCTTGGACGATTGGGAGTGGGGGGCGATCAATATGCGGTGGGAGATTGACGACCGTTTCGTCATGCCCGATGGGGTTATGTTTGGGGGGCATATCGCCTCTGTTGCGGACCATGTCGCTGGGCTGACCGCGATGACGGTACTGACTCAGACCAAAGAGCGGTTTCGCACCTCTCGGTTGGAGACAAATTTCTTTCGACCGCTCACATTGCCCCATGCGACGATTGAAGGGCGGGTGACGAATGCCTCGGCCTCTCTGATCCATGTGGAGGCTGATTTCCACAATGCTGATGAGAAGCTCGCCGTACGGGTTCATGCGGTTCAGGTGCGGCGGATGACCGGCTAAGCTGTCATCAAGTGATTTGCCAGCTTAACCTTATAAAGCCCCGGCTTCGGGTCGGCTATTGCACCCCTGCAAAACCGCCCCTAGAACGCGCACATGGCTGATCTATTGCTTGAATTATTTTCCGAAGAAATCCCGGCGCGTATGCAAATCCGCGCCGCCCGTGAGCTTGAGCGCTCAGTTAATAAAGCGTTGCTCGACGCTGGATTTATGCCTGAAGGGGTCAAGGCCTTTGCGACGCCAAGGCGGCTTGTTTTGGCCGCCACTGGCTTGCCAGCACGCCAGCCAGACCGGCGTGAGGAGAAGAAAGGCCCCCGGGTTGGTGCGCCAGAAAAGGCGGTTGCCGGATTTTTGAAATCAGCCGGTCTTACTTCGCTCGATGATTGCGAACAACGCAAAGATAAAAAGGGTTCATTTTACGTCGCGGTAATAGACCAAAAAGGAAAAGATACGAGCGATTTGATTGCCGCATTTGTACCTGAGATAGTGCGCGGATTTTCTTGGCCAAAATCTATGCGATGGGGCGATGGTACGTTGCGCTGGGTGCGACCGCTTCATTCTGTATTGTGCGCATTTAATGGAGAGATTGTCGATTTCGACATTGATGGGATCCAGGCGAACGACAAATCCGCAGGTCACCGCTTCATGGCACCTGATGAAATTCAATCACGAAACTTCGACGACTTTGAATCTCAACTTCGAAATGCCAAAGTCATTCTCGATACAGACGAGCGGAAAGAAATTATCGCCAATGACGCGGCAACCTTGTGTCGTGCCCAAGGTTTTGAACTGGTTGATGACGAAGGTCTACTGAACGAAGTTTCCGGTCTTGCGGAATGGCCCGTGGCGATGTTGGGCTCATATAGCGAGAAATTTTTGACACTACCGGATGAGGTACTTACGGCATCCATGCGCGGGCATCAAAAGTATTTTTCAGTGCGTGATCCGAAAACCGGACAGCTCGCCAATCGGTTTGTATGCGTCGCCAATATCGAAGCGCCCGACGGCGGTAAGGCGATGCGGCAAGGCTATGAGCGCGTGCTTGAAGCGCGTCTTTCCGATGGTTGGTTTTTGTATAATCAGGACCGCAAAACCAAGCTTGAGGATCGTATCGCTGACCTCGATAAGGTGACATTTTTTGACGGGTTGGGCAGCGTTGGCGACAAGGCTCGTCGCATTGCTGTGCTAGCCAAGGAGATCGCGCCTGCGGTCGGTGCTGACGCTGAAATTGCGGCCCGTGCGGCAACGCTCGCCAAGGCAGATCTCGTTTCGGGGATGGTTTATGAATTCCCAGAACTTCAAGGGGTTATGGGCCGTTATTACGCGATTGAAGAAAGTGAATCAGCGGAAGTATCAGACGCCATTCGCGACCATTACAAGCCTGCCGGCCAAGATGATGCCGTCCCGACTACACCCGTCTCTGTAGCCGTCGCGCTCGCCGACAAGATTGACACATTAACGTCGTTTTGGTCGATCGATCAAAAACCCACAGGGTCAAAAGATCCGTTCGCGCTTCGGCGTGCTGCATTGGGCGTGATCGCGATCATTTTGGATAATCACTTACGGATTTCAGTCCCTGGTGCCGATAGCGATTTATTGGCATTTTTCCATGATCGCTTGAAAGTCTATCTCAAGGACAAAGGTTCTCGTCACGACGCGATTGATGCGGTGCGTAGCCATACCGATGGAGCATTGGAGAGTGACTTAGCGCTGATCGTGTCAAAACTAAAAGCTCTCGAAACTTTTTTGAAAACTGATGACGGTACGAATTTAGCGGCGGGTTATAAACGCGCTGCGAATATTTTGAAAGCAGAAAAGAAGAAGGGTGCGCTACCGGATGATCTTGTTGTCAATGCGGATGGATTGGTTGAGTTACAGGAGAAGTCGTTCTTTGCAGCACTATGTGATGTGGAAACCAAAACCAAAACGGCTGTCGCAGCGGAAGATTTTGAAACTGCGATGATGGCATTGGCGAGCCTGCGAGAGCCAGTCGATCAATTCTTTGACAAGGTTACGGTCAATGCTGATGATGCGGCATTGCGCGTCAACCGTCTGGCGTTGCTTCAGCGATTCCGCTCAGCGACGGCAAGGGTCGCCGACTTTTCCAAGCTTGAAGGTTAGTCTTTAAAACCAGCAGCGCGTTCTGCGCTTGGGAAGAATAAAAAAGCGAACATCAAAATATACGCCGCATAGTCCCAACTAATCGCCAGCGCCCAAATGTCAGAGAATATATTGGCATTTTTTAAAACGGCGTCACGCGGCGATATCGTCGATAAGCTCGGTACAAATTCTTCATCAACAACCGATTGAGTGCGTGATACCCGCTCTGGTTCGGGCAGTGGTTCCTTAGGCGTAATTAAGGCTTGTACGATCTCCATTCCGCGTGCAGGCGACATTTCCTGCGCTGATTTGACGGGGATTGGCGGTTTGGTGAGCTTTTGCTTCCGGATCAGGGAGCGTAGCGCTGATAGGATTTCGCCAGTGTATTCATCGATCGCCTGGCTTTGCCCGGCAGACAGGGTAGATGCATTTGGCTTTGGGTTCGCGCGTGCAATGCTGGCGAGTTGCTGATCAAGCAGTGTTTCAATCCGGCGGTCATGACGCCATCGATTAAGGACGCTCGCGAATTCATTGTAGCTTGTTTCGAAATCGCGCGCCCAGAGATCATAATTGTCATGGGCATTGCGACTGACTAGCCGTTTTAATTCATCGACTTTTTCCGCACAAATTGATGGTGCATATGGATCAATCCCAGATGGGTCGGCGCTCTTAATGATGCCTTCAACGCTCGATTCCAATGCACTGTACCATGCAACGAGACCGTTGAAATATTCGGTTGCCGCTCCATAACCCGCCGAGCCAGACCGTGAACCACCAATGCGCTCATTGCGTGCAACCCTAGTGACATCAGTAATTGAAAGACGCAAATCTTCTAGGAATAAAAAATCACGTTGACGGTACGCAGTAATGCCCGCGCATTCAACTTGTAGCCGATCAATCTCGTAGTAATAGGTATGGCGTACAGCATCTGCTCCGCCAATCCCGACGACCGTGGTCCATGTGGACACGAAAAAAAGGATCACAGCTAGAATAGGTATAACGACAAACAGTTTGATCGTTCGTTCGACAAAAAAAAGCAGATCGGCGAACACACCATTACCGGTTTCTCGAAACCAATCACGATGGCGAACAAATTCTG
>JAJFGD010000071.1 GCA_021776315.1 Hyphococcus sp.
TGGCTTCGCGACGTTTACAAACCCCAACTTGCCAAAAGAGACGGCCCCGACACCGGATGTGGAGGCGATAGAGGCGGCGCTGTCGCTACCAGCGGGCACGATTGATCGGGGCGCAGCGCGGCCACGATGTGTGGGCGCTGGGGTCGATTTTATATATTGCCGCAGCACAATGGCGGGTGTGCGGCAGGCGAAAGTTAACAGCGCAGCTTGGGATGCGCTGGCGCTAGATGAGATTGTAGGAATTCATCTTTATACGGAAGGTGGTGAGGCAAAAGATGCGACCTATCATGCACGCATGTTTGCGCCAGGTGCAGGTGTCGTCGAAGACCCCGCCACCGGATCTGCAGCTGCCGCCCTTCCTGGTCACATTGCGCTTAGCGGCGACCTTTCCGATGGCGAGCATCAATGGGTTATCGAGCAGGGGTTTGAAATGGGGCGACCAAGTCGCATCAACGCAACTATCTTAGCGGCGGGTGGTATCGTTCAATCTGTCCGTATTGGTGGCAGTGCCATCGCAATGCAAAAAGGTCAGATCTTTGTCTGAGTGAATTTGCCGTCTTTTTCAGGTGGCACTGTGGCACCGACATTTGGTGTCGGCTGCTGACCATTTTTCGAATGCTGACTGATCGCGACACCGGTGAGGATTATCCCTAAGGCGATAAACGCGCTGATCTCGAGGCGTTCTTGAAACAACACAGCCCCCACAATCACCGCCCAAACCGGTGTAATATAATTGGCGAGGGCCATAAAACCTGCGCCAACCCTTTGGATCAATAAGATCAACAAAATACCGGCGAGACCGGTAGGGCCAACACCAAGAGCGATGACGTTTAAGATGCCCGCCGTTGACCAGGTTTCAATATTGAATTCGGCAAAAAACAAAGCCGGTGTGGCAATGATCGATGAACAAACCAATGTGCCGGCCGCAAAGACGCGTGGTCTAATTTTGGGCGCGTTTCGGGTGATGACCGCTGCTGCTGCATAACCGATCGTTGCCGCGAGCACGGCCGCTTGCGCTAAAAGGCTTGTGCCGCCCGCTTGGCTGAAGACGTCGGGGCCAATCAAAATGATGACGCCAGCAAAGCCGAGCAAAAATCCAATGATCTTTTTAGGGCCTAGACTTTCCGCGGCAAAAAAATACGCCAAGACGACGGTCCAAATGGGCATGAACGCCATATAAATACCGGCAAGCCCACTATCGATAAATTGTTGCGCCCACGGAAAGATAAAGAAAGGGCCGACATAACCAATCATCGCAATCGCGAGCATCCAGCGCCATTCCGTATGCATGGCGCGACCTTTGTCGGTAGAGACGAGTAGCGGTGGAAACTTTCGTCCTGCATGAATCATCACGATGTAAAGAAAAATTGCACCGATCCATAAGCGACCGACCGTGACAACAATCGGGGGCACGGTCTCAACCGCGCCGCGAATCATCGCAAATGACGAACCGCCGATGATGACAAGAAACAAGAACAACAACCAATCCGCGGTTGTTGGGCCGACATTATCTGAACTTGCCTTGGCGTCGTTATTGGGCGGGGCCACGAAAAGAACTTTCCTGATTGAGCCAAGGTTTCCCCCGGGACTCATTATTTAGACTTCCTCCATTAAGGCAGGACCGCTTGTTGAACCACCCGAAATCGGCGGTTGTCGCTTTTTTCTTTGTCACTTGAGATTTTCTAATCGTGCCATCAGTTCATTAACTTGGTTAACCGAAAAAAAAGCCAAGGCATGGTCAGATTTTTTGGTGCTTTCGTGTGTGACCTCCTTGACTGAAGCGCCGTTATTGCCAATAGAGCTCTTGGGCCACGTCCCCCCAACGGGACGCAAGCCATCTGGAAGGATGGGATAAAATGACAGATACGATGCCATCGGTGCGTCCGGCGCGCCCATATTTTTCTTCCGGCCCGTGCGCAAAGCGCCCGGGGTGGTCTCTTCGAAATCTTGAAAATGCATGTCTTGGGCGTTCACATCGTTCAAAAGTTGGGAAAGCGCGCTTAAAAGAAGCGATTGATCGCACCCGCGCATTGCTCGACCTGCCTGATGATTATCGCATTGGGATTGTGCCCGCGTCTGATACCGGCGCGATGGAAATGGCCATGTGGGCCATGCTGGGCGACCGGCCGGTCGATATGCTGGCGTGGGAAAGTTTTGGCCAAGGCTGGATCACCGATGCGGTCAAACAGCTTGAGCTTGATGCACGTATCCATGAAGCACCCTATGGCGAGATCGCAGATCTTAGTGCCATCGATCCGTATCATGATCTCGTCTTCACGTGGAATGGAACGACATCTGGCGTTTGCGTACCCAATGGTGACTGGATCAGTGACGATAGGCAGGGCCTGGCGATTTGCGACGCGACCTCGGCCATTTTTGCTCAGCCACTGGATTGGTCCAAGCTCGATGTCGTGACCTATTCCTGGCAAAAGGTTCTAGGTGGGGAGGGTGCCCATGGCATGTTAATTCTCAGCCCACGCGCTGTGGAACGCCTTGAGCAATTTGCGCCGCCGCGGCCTTTGCCCAAACTATTTCGACTGACCAAGGGCGGTAAGCTGAATGAAAGCATTTTTGAAGGTGCCACGATCAACACACCGTCTATGCTTTGTGTCGAAGATTATCTTGATACCTTAAAATGGGGTGCGCGCCTTGGCGGGCTTGAAGCATTGCACGGACGTGTCAATGCAAATGCTGCTGCGCTAACAGCTTGGGTCGAACGCGCCCCATGGGTTGATTTTCTGTGCTCTGATCAATCCATTCGATCGAACACATCGGTTTGCTTGAAAATTACTAACTCAAAAGTCAACGCACTTGATCTTGGTGAACAGCGGGCATTTGTTAAATCGATGGAAAAACGATTAGAGGCTGAAGAAGCGGCCTTTGACATTGGCGGTTACCGCGATGCCCCGCCTGGATTGCGCATTTGGTGTGGCGCAACGGTTGAAACGGCGGACATTGATGCGCTTGGACCGTGGCTCGATTGGGCATTTGCTGACACGCTAAAATCCATCTGATCTGACCAATTTTTTGAAAGATTCCATCATGCCGAAAGTTCTCGTCTCTGACGCCTTGAGTGAAACCGCAGTCAATATTTTCAAAGACCGTGGTATCGACGTCGACTATCAACCAACGCTTGGTAAAGACAAAGAAAAATTGCTGTCGATCATCGGTGACTATGATGGGCTTGCAGTGCGTTCTGCCACCAAGGCAATGGCACCAGTCATTGCTGCAGGTAAAAAACTAAAAGTGATTGGACGCGCGGGGATCGGTGTCGACAATATTGATATCCCAGCAGCGACAGCGGCCGGTATCGTTGTGATGAACACGCCCTTTGGCAACGCGATTACAACGGCTGAACACGCGATCGCGATGATTTTCTCGCTGGTCCGAAAAATCCCGCAAGCCAATCAATCAACCCATGCCGGCAAATGGGAAAAGTCTGCCTTTATGGGCTCTGAAGTTACGGGGAAAACCCTTGGCATCATTGGCTGCGGTAATATCGGGGCGATTGTTGCGGATCGGGCTATTGGTTTGAAAATGCGGGTTGCGGCATTTGATCCATTTTTGACCGCAGAGCGCGCCATAGAAATTGGCGTTGAGAAAGTCGATCTGGATACGCTGCTCGAACGCGCTGATATTGTCACCTTGCACACACCATTGACCGACCAAACAAAAAATATTCTCAATGCGGACAGTATTGCGAGACTAAAACCGGAGGCCTTCATCGTCAATTGTGCCCGCGGTGGCCTTGTGGATGAGGCAGCGTTGAAAGTGGCGCTCGATGAAGGCCGGCTCGCTGGCGCGGCGCTTGATGTTTACGAAACGGAGCCGGCGACGAACCATCCATTATTTGGGCATCCGAAAGTTGTCGCGACACCCCATTTGGGTGCGTCAACGCGTGAGGCGCAGGAAAATGTTGCCATACAGATTGCCGAACAGATGGCAGATTATTTGGTGCGTGGTGCTGTGACCAATGCTCTTAATTCACCTTCAGTGAGTGCAGAAGAGGCACCGCGTTTAAAGCCATTTATCGATCTGGCAGAAAAGCTGGGGGCGTTCTCAGGGCAACTTACTGAGACGGGAATAAAGAAGATTGAGATTGCGTATGAAGGTGAAGTCGCAGCGCTGAATTCAAAACCGCTCACCGCAGCAATTGTGACCGGCGTGCTCAAACCAATGCTGGCTGATGTGAATGTGGTCAATTCTGGGGTGCTCGCAAAAGAGCGCGGTGTGTCTGTCTCGGAGACGTCACGTGACGATGCCGACAGCTATGACAGCGTTATCCGATTGCGCTTGATAACCGAACAGCAAGATCGCACGGTTTCGGGAACAATTTTTGGGCTCGCGCCGCGTATTGTGGAAATCAAAGGCGTTCCGATGGAAGCGCCGTTTACGTCCCACATGCTTTACACCACCAATGAAGATAAACCGGGCTATATTGGGGCGTTGGGTCAAGCATTGGGAGAGGCTGGGGTAAATATCGCGACATTTAATCTGGGGCGTTCTGCGCCCGGTGAGGGGGCTATCGCATTGGTCGCCGTCGATGAACCCCTTGGAGAGTCGGTGCTGCAAAAAGTCCGAGCGCTGCCCCATGTTGTTCAGGCAAAGGCGTTATCGTTTTAGCAGATTGTCGAGATGCCGTTACGCGTCACTTTCTTCGACCGCAAAGTTGATGCTGAAAGAGCGGCGCTCGCCAACGGTTTTAAACGGGTAAACGCAGTGGAACATATAAGATGGGAAGATATAGAAATCCCCGATCCGTGGCTTCGCCATAAAGTTTGAAAATGAATAATGGGTGTCGGTACCGTGGGCGAACTGAATATGCCCATGGGAGGGATGGTGATCTTTATAATCCTCTTCCCATTCGTCTTCGATGCCGTCGGGTAATTTCAAATAGCCAACACAAGATAATGTGCATCCCGTATGCATGTGCAGCGGATTATATTCATTTTCGAATTGTCGGACAAACCAACCAGACATAATTTGTAGTTCATACCGCTTCGTGGACGGATCATATTCCCCTAATGAATTTCGCCGTTTTGCCCAAGCATGATATTCAATCATCGTTTGGCCAAGCCCCGACGCAGCAAGATTTATAATATCTTGGCTGAAAGCGAGTTCCTGACTGACTTTGCCAACGAGGTGGTCGGAATGATCTCCCAATTGGTCGGACATAGCAGCGTTAAGCTGGTCAACCAGGGTGTCTGGCATCTTGAAATACCCCAGGACAGGTCCGAATGGGGCAAAAAATTCTTTGTCTTTCGTCGGCTTGAAAATCGGGGCTGACATGGCTTTGGCTCCTGCGGTAAATGCCGTAAATTTGCGCTTTGAGAATTGATAGCGCTAGTTCGCCTGCTTTTGGAGACTAAAAGATAAGCAAATAGCCGCATGCGGGGTTTTCGCCTCTTTCAAAAAGCAGGGAATTCGATATCAAGGGGCCAAATATGTGGTTTTGCAGAGTCGAGCATCTATGGCGTCCGGTCGACGCCTGGGCGGTATGCCAGGTGCGAAAATCCAGGAGAGATTGATGGCGGATGTCGCGGTAATTGGCGCGCAGTGGGGCGATGAAGGCAAGGGGAAAATCGTAGATTGGCTATCGGCCCGAGCCGATGTTGTTGTACGCTTTCAAGGTGGTCACAATGCGGGTCACACATTGGTTATTGACGGCGAAGTCTACAAACTCTCCTTACTACCCTCGGGCGTCGTTCGTCCCGGGTGCAAAGGCATCATAGGCTCAGGCGTTGTTGTAGACCCGGTCGCATTACTGGCGGAAATTGATCGCCTTGAAGACCAAGGGGTCAAGATCAACCCAACCAACCTTTCCATTGCCGAAAATGCGACGCTGATCCTGCCGCTACATCAAGAACTCGATGCGATGCGCGAAGGCGCGGCCGCGGGTGTTAAAATTGGCACAACGAAACGGGGTATCGGTCCGGCCTATGAGGATAAGGTTGGTCGCCGAGGTTTGCGTGTCGCTGATCTAGCCAATTTGGATGCGCTACCGGCAAAGATCGACAATCTATTGGTTCACCACAACGCTATCCGCCGCGGTCTTGGCGTTGCTGAACTTGACGGTGCCCAAGTGCTCGAAAACTTGCGTGAAATTGCGCCCAAAATTAGTGCCTTTTCGAAGCCTGTTTGGCGCGACCTTGATGATGCGAAAAAAGCCGGCAAGCGAATTTTGTTTGAAGGTGCACAAGGAGTGCTGTTGGATGTGGATCACGGCACATACCCTTATGTCACATCATCTAACACTGTTGCCGGACAGGCGGCGGCTGGTTCCGGTCTCGGGCCCCGCGCCGTCGGTTATGTTCTTGGTATTGTCAAAGCCTACACAACCCGTGTTGGCGAGGGCCCATTCCCAACGGAACTTGAAGACGATGATGGGAAACGCTTAGGCGAGCGTGGCCATGAATTTGGTACGGTAACCGGTCGTCAGCGCAGATGCGGTTGGTTCGATGCGGCCTTGGTGCGGCAGTCTTTAAAAATTGCCGGTGTTGATGGTATTTCCTTGACGAAGCTGGACGTGTTGGACGGGTTTGACGAACTCAAAGTGTGTGTTGGTTATCGTATTGATGGGCGCGAATATGACTATTTGCCCGCCGGTGCTGAACGCCAAGCCATGGCTGAGCCCATCTACGAAGTGATGGAAGGCTGGAGCGGCGTGACTGAGCGGGCGCGGTCATGGGCCGATTTACCCGCTGAGGCGGTCAAATATGTCCGAAGGATAGAAGAACTCATAGAAACGCCAGTTGCACTTGTCTCGACTAGCCCAGAGCGAGATGACGTGATTTTGATGCGTGATCCGTTTCAAGATTGAGCGTTCCACATTGATGGTGGCTATCAAGTAGCCTAATGTTCCCCAATTCTGCGTAGGGAGAGCGTTTCGATGGCCGCCATTCTAACACAACTAAAAAAGTATATATTTCCGATCGTGCTTATTGGCGGAATTGCCGTATTTGTCTTTAGTGGGCGCAATACAGCGACGGGGGCTGAATATACCTATCAAGGTGAGCCAGAGATTGTTGCTGCAACTTTTTCATCAGCCTGGTGTTCATCGTGCAAAATTTTGGAGCCTCGCCTGGCGGGCGTGATCCCAGAATTTTCAGATAAACCCATTAAATTTGTTGAGCTTGATTTCACACTCGGGCAGCGCAGTGAAATTGCTGAAAAGGCGGCCGCCGAAGGCTTGAGTGAGATTTATCCACGCTTTAAAGGGGCCACCGGATTTACCTTGTTGGTCGATGCGGATACTGGCGAGATTGTTGATATGCTGACCATCAACCATACGGATCGCGCCATGCGTGCGGCGATTGCGCAGTCACTTGCCGTGGCGTCAGCGGATTAATGAAACCAACGAACCCCGACGCGGAGAGGTTTCGCATGGCACAAATGACAATCAATCGTCGAATGCTTCTGGTTAGCGGTGCAATGCTGGCAATGGGTGTAACGGTAGCAAATGCGAAATCGCCTGAAATCTACTTGAATGAGGGTGGTGTTTTTAGCCGCGCTTGGGAACATGCGGTCGATGGCCACGATGTGGTTGCCTATTTCGATCTCGCCGAAGGGGATGACCCCGTCAAAGGGCAAGAGCAATTTTCGACCATCTATAAGAATGTTTCTTGGCTTTTTTCATCAGCTGAAAATCTTGAAAAATTCCTTAGTGATCCAGATCGGTATCGCCCGCAATTTGGGGGCTATTGTGCTTGGGCAATGGCGCGCAACAAACTTGCGCGCGGCGCGCCCGATGTTTGGTATGTATACGGTGGAAAACTGTACCTTAATATAAGTTCACGCTATCAACGCGAATGGCTGGAAGATTTAGATGGTGACATCGCGCGCGGGGAGGCCAATTGGCCAGGCATTCTTGGTGACGCCTGATAGCGAAAAATTCCGAGCAAAAATAACACCGAATTTACTTGCAGCGGCACTGATTCCGAGTCACTATCTGATTGTTCCGAGGGGCGTCCCGCCTGTCGACTTTGTTTGACAGCTTACACGACGCACAACTCCTCGTTTGTGGGCCGAAAGGCAACCGCGAAGAGCAATGTGCGTCATACTAACATGGTTAGAGTAGGCTTTGGGCTTGGGACTGAGACGGACCCTTCGTACCTGATCCGGGTCATGCCGGCGCAGGAACGGGACGCTAAGACCGTTTTCCTCATCGTAGGACGTTCTGGCAATTGCATGCGGTGAGGGGAACGGAAATTGGGTTGCGTTTGGATGATGATGCTAAATCGATATAAACCGGATCACCGTAGTGGAATCCGTATGCGGATAAAATCGCCCAAACACGCTCGGCTTGCTGCGCGCGTCTGTGCGCATTGTGCGACAATCATGGGCGCGGGTTTTTGGTTTGCTAGCCTATCGACCACAGCATTTGCTCAAATTGATAATGTCGACGCCGCTAAAGAGGAGGCGCTGTCCCAGTCGGAATTGCCGAGGCCTCTCACGGATCAGCCATTGACCCCGCGCAATAAAATTGATGGCACGACCTTTTCACTCACTGATTTGAAATCGAAAACCCGTTTAGTTACGCCAGGTTGGTTACGTACTTATGCCACTGTCGCGCTACCGCCGGATTTGCTATTGGCCGTGCCGGAATATTATGAAACGGCACTTGAAGCCGATATGCGCGCGACCATTCAGCAAAGCCTCGCTGATCGTGAAATAGAAACCATCGACGATCCGGGCCAGTCACCTTTTCGGTTGACTTATGCGGTTGAGGTACGCGAGCCGGAAAAATCAAGCCTTCGGCAATCACGGTTGCGGTTGGAATCCGATGCTATCGACAATCAAAATTCTTGGTCTCCCCGTTTAGCTACTCCCGGCAATGGTGTGCGACCGGGCATCTCCATAGGGGCCATGCCCGATTATGAACCGCGTGGCCCGGTTTTGCGCGCATCGATCATTGTCCTTGATAACGACGAACGGATTTGGAGTGGTTATGCAGAGGCCGAGCTTGGTGAGCACCGCCGGTCAGAACTTACCCGCGTTTTGGTGCGCGCCTTGATGCGCCATTGGGGCGAAAACGCAGAGATGGATGGTGGGCATTTTGCACAAAGTCCTGGTGCCGGATTATCCCTTAACGAAGATGGTGCTGGTCAGCCATAGTCGTAAGGTCTACCGACTTGGTGCAATTTCCGCCAAAACTCTTCGTATAAATACCCTGTTCTCATGAGGCGCCATTGCTGATTTCATTCTTTTTGTTGCTGATCTCTGTGACGCCCGAAATCCCCACAGTATTATCATCGGGCTGTGTCACTGATCGCGTGAAAAATACAGATTATGTCGTCTGCCGTTTCGCCGGCGATGCGGACATTCGATTATTCCTAAATGACGAGAACGGCAAAGCGTTCCGGCATTTTAACCGCGTCAATGATGCGCTTGCCGAAAAGGACGACGTGCTCAGTTTTGCAATGAATGCAGGCATGTATCATGACGACCGTTCTCCAGTGGGGTATTATGTTGAGGGCGGTGAGCCGCAAAAATCGCTCAACACCAATGATGGCCCTGGCAATTTTCACATGAAGCCGAATGGCGTCTTTTATGTTTCCAGTAACGGCAAGGTTGGCGTCGCGGACACTGATCGTTTCATAGCTAATCAAAGTTTACTTTTCAAATATGCCACGCAATCCGGGCCTATGTTGGTTATCAATGGTGAAATCCATCCGCGGTTTATTCGCGATTCTGATTCGCGCAAACGTCGCAATGGTGTGGGTGTGAGTGATGCGGGTAATGTGGTTTTTGTCTTGGCCGACAGCCCCGTCAATTTTTATGACTTCGCCCATTATTTTCGCGATGTTTTAAAAACACCCAATGCGCTTTATCTTGACGGCACGATATCGCGGATTTATGCGCCAGAAATTGATCGTCAGGATCCGGGTGTTGGCATGGGGCCAATCATTGGAGTTGTGGAGCAAAATGACTGAAGTCGTCATCAAAAAACGATTTTGTGGTCCAAAGACGTCTGGCAATGGTGGCTATTCAGCCGGGTTGTTTGCGCAAATTATTGACGGGCCCGCCGCCATTATGCTGCAACGACCGCCGCCATTAGATACGCCGATCACACTGCGTCCATCGGACGGGGGTGGTTTTGAAGCGGTGCACAAAGACCAAGTGATTGCCAAAATTGCACCGGCATCAATCGCTGTTGATGCACCACCATTGCCCGATAAAAATGGCGTGCAACATGCCCATGATCATTTCCTCGATGATGTCGATGGGGAACATATGCTGCCCTATTGCTTTGTGTGCGGGAATAAGCGCGACCAAGGCGATGGTCTTAGACTGTTTACAGGGCCAGTGCCCGACAGTCCGGTCAATGCGGATTTTTGGACGCCGACGGCGGACCTTGCAGATGATGATGGGCTGATACGGCCAGAATTCTTATGGGCCGCCCTTGATTGTCCCAGCGCCTTTGCGCTGCGCAATGAATTGCGTTTGTCTTTATTGGGAAAGCTGGCGGTAGATATTTTGCGCCGCCCGAAAGTCGGAGAGAAATTGACCGTTGCGGCTTGGCGCACAGGCGCTGATGGACGCAAGCATTTTTCATCTTCGGCTATCTATGACGGGGATCAAAAGATCATCGCAAAGGCCAATGCTGTGTGGATTGAGATCAATGACCCGGCTTTTCTTGAAAAATTGAAGACTGAAAATGTTTGAGGCAAACACATAATCGATTAGCACCCAAAGAAGGGAACAGCATGACCGTAAACGCAAGTGAATTCATTGGAGATATTCCGAAGAATTACGACGAAGGTTTGGGGCCGGTTATTTTTAAACCTTACGCCGATGATATTGCCCGACGTGCCGCAGCGTTGCGACCGACAAATCTATTAGAGCTTGCTGCGGGTACGGGCATTGTCAGTCGGGCGCTCAGGGATTCCTTGGACAAGAGCACCGGTCTGACAATCACGGACCTAAACCCACCAATGCTAGAAGTGGCGCGGGCAAAATTTCGCGAGGGTGAGGCCGTTACCTTCGCGCCAGCAGACGCCATGCAGCTAGAGTTTGCTGACGACGCTTTTGACCTGATCGTGTGTCAATTCGGCGTGATGTTTTTTCCAAATAAAGTCACGGCCTTTAAAGAGGCGCGTCGCGTGTTACGCCCGGGTGGGACTTATCTTTTTAATGTTTGGGGTACATTGGATGAAAACCCTTTTTCAAAAGAAACCCACGCGATTGTCGCAGAGCTGTTTCCGGACAATCCGCCGGGTTTTTATCAGGTGCCGTTTTCTTATGCTGACCGGTCCCGTGTCCTTGACGATCTCGCGCAAGCGCAATTTGACGATGTGACTTGCGACGTGGTCGACGTCGATAGCGTTGTTGGTGATTGGGGTGCGTTCGCGCGTGGCCTGGTCTTTGGTAATCCGATTATCGACGAAATCATCGCGCGCGGCGGTGTCGCCCCTGACGATGTCGTTAGCAAAATTCAGGCGAGATTTACGGAGAAATGGGGCCCGGCACCGGCGGTGATGCCCCGCAAGGCTACGGTGTTTCAGGCGCGTCTGGGATAGCTGGCTTTTCCTTACCTGTAGTTCTGGCCATTTGCTAGAGAGTATCTACGAAATTCGAGGGGCGGACGTGGACGAAATCAAAGACAAATTACTGGATGGCGAGGACGTGCTTTGGTCCGGGCGACCGGTTGTCACGGATCGCAGAGGCCCAAGTAAGATCGTACGGAATAAACTTAAGCATGTTGCATGGATGCTTTTTTTTGCTCTAGTTGCCGTATATTTGTTTTATGTTGGAAATTATCCAAGTCAAACTGGCTTTGTTCAAGCAATGAGCGGTGTCGTCATTGTTATTATTGGTATAGGCTTGTTGATTGCAACAATTGCCCTATTGAACACAGATTCACAGGCGCATCCTCAGCGGCGCCAGCTCTATGCGGTAACCAACAAACGCGTATTGATTGTCGACACTGATGGGCACTGGCGACAAAACATTTTGGGAAGGTCAATCGTTGGGCTTCGTGTTTCAAAAAATGGAAACGAAAAAGATATACAGATAGATCATGGAAACGACGATTACACGTTAATGTCGGCATTGCCGGATGCGGATGTGGTGGAGCGACTTTTGATAGAAAATTTTGCGGCAAAAAAAGAGCCGTTATAAGAAAATACAAGCCCCATTTCGATTTCATACCATCGGAAGATACCGTAGCCTCCTTGCCCGGGGCCCGGCCATTTGCTAGAGACTATCCACGAATTCCGAGGGGCGCGGGCCGAACCCGCTGAGACCACGTTTTTTCTCGCCATTGAGAAAGCACCATGTGGGCACCCTTTGAACCTGATCGGTTAGAACCGGCGAAGGGACGGGACGCATGATTGAAACATCCTCTGATTTGACATTGAAACTGTCGATTGCCTTTGGGCTCTATATGCTCGTTGCCGGACCGACAGGTTTTTATGCGCGTGAGCGTTGGTTTGCGATCTTAGACGGTATCGAAAATGCGCCGGCTCTTTCTTATGTGACCGGTGCCTTTGTCTTCGTGATGGGGTGCGCCTGGATCTTTGCACACAATATTTGGTCGGATTTTCTAGCCGGCTTCATCAGCCTGGTTGGCTGGGTAGCCGCTATCGAAGGGCTGATCATCATCGCGCTCCCTAATGTGCTGATCAAATTTTGCCGATCGATCATGAGCCCCGCTCTGGTCACTGGCTTTGCCGCGTTTACGACGCTGGCTGGTGCCGCACTTCTTTTTGTCGGTCTGACTGGCCGTGTTCTCTCTTAAGGTTTTCATTCTTCATCCCAACTAAAGGTCCGTTCCATGAACAAACACATCCCACAATCCGATTTCAAAACACCGGAAGTCACAACGGGCCCCTTGCCATCAAGCCGCAAGGTTTATGTGTCAGGAGCACTGTTCCCTGATTTGCGTGTCCCAGTGCGCGAAATTGATTTGCACCCCAGCGCAAATGAGCCGGCTGTGCCTGTCTATGATGCCTCTGGTCCTTATACTGACCCTGAAGTGACGATTGATGTTGAAAAAGGTTTGGCCCGCACGCGCAAAGACTGGGTGATGGAGCGCGGCGGTGTTGAGGAATATGAAGGCCGCCATGTAAAGCCAGAAGACAATGGTGGCGCGACAGGCAAACATTTGGCCCGGGAATTTCCTGTGCGTAATCACCCGTTACGCGGTGCACTGTCCGGCGACAACAGAGCGCCCGTGACCCAATATGAATTCGCCAAAGCCGGCATCATCACCCGCGAGATGGAATATGTGGCGATCCGCGAAAACCTCGGCCGCAAAAAAATGCTGGAAGGGGCTGAAGAAAAAGTTGCCCAAGGCACAGATTTCGGCGCTGAGATCCCCGCCTTTGTCACGCCAGAATTTGTGCGTGATGAAATCGCCCGTGGCCGCGCGATCATTCCATCCAATATCAACCATGCAGAGTTGGAGCCGCAAATTATTGGCCGCAACTTCCTGGTGAAGATCAATGCGAATATCGGGAACTCTGCCGTCGCCTCTTCTGTTGAGGAAGAAGTCGACAAAATGGTTTGGGCGACCCGTTGGGGCGCGGACAATGTGATGGATTTGTCGACAGGCCGAAATATTCACAACACCCGCGAATGGATCATCCGTAATTCGCCCGTGCCAATTGGGACCGTGCCGATCTATCAAGCGCTCGAAAAAGTGAACGGTGTTGCCGAAGATCTGTCATGGGAGGTTTATCGCGACACGCTGATCGAACAAGCGGAACAAGGCGTTGATTATTTCACCATCCACGCGGGTGTGCGTTTGCCTTACATTCACCTGACGGCTGACCGCGTTACGGGCATTGTCTCGCGCGGTGGATCGATCATGGCGAAATGGTGCTTGGCCCATCACCGGGAAAGTTTTCTCTATACGCATTTTGATGAAATTTGTGACATCATGCGTGCTTACGATGTGTCATTCTCTTTGGGCGATGGTTTGCGTCCCGGCTCCATCGCTGATGCCAATGATCGGGCGCAATTTGCGGAACTCGAAACATTGGGTGAGCTGACTGAGATTGCCTGGAAAAAAGGTTGCCAGGTGATGATCGAAGGGCCGGGCCAGGTCCCGATGCACAAGATCAAAATCAATATGGAAAAACAGCTGAAAGAATGTGGTGAAGCCCCGTTCTATACGCTTGGGCCACTGACGACAGATATCGCGCCTGGTTATGACCACATCACCTCGGGCATTGGTGCGGCGATGATCGGGTGGTTCGGTACGGCGATGCTGTGTTACGTGACGCCGAAAGAACATTTGGGCCTGCCTGACCGTGATGATGTGAAGGTTGGCGTGATTACCTATAAGCTTGCGGCGCACGCGGCGGACCTCGCCAAAGGGCACCCAGCAGCACAAGTCAGGGATGACGCGGTCTCGCGCGCGCGGTTTGATTTCCGCTGGGAAGATCAGTTTAACCTCGCCCTCGACCCTGAAACCGCCCGCGATTACCACGACCAAACATTGCCGAAGGAAGCCCATAAGGTGGCGCATTTTTGTTCCATGTGCGGACCAAAATTTTGTTCCATGAAGATCACTGCAGATGTGCGTGAATATGCCGAAGGTCTTTCTGATAATGAAAAGAAAGACCTCGAAAAACTCTCCGAGCAAGGCATGGCGCAAATGAGCGAGAAATATAAGGAAATGGGCTCAGAGCTTTATCTGGAAGCCGATGCGGTGAAAAAAGCGAATGAGGGATTGTGAGTGCAACTGCTGAATTTTGCCGAACACAAATAAGCGCTGTTTCGGTTTTGGTTTTGGCCGTTTTTTCTTTGCTGCCATTGCACGCATTTGCAGAAGAGCCAGCTGCCTGCACCTATACCGACTGGACTTGGAGTGTGCGCGAGCGGCGTGTGGTCGATGTTCGCGAGGTTGAAAAACCCTACAGTGCCTTGCGCGAGGACGAGCGGGACGTGACGACGGGCTGTTCAATTTGCCGAGAAGATCAGGTGGAAATTTCTTTGCCAGATCTGGAGCCATTCCAAATCTGCAAAGCCGTCGCCGAAGATGTTGAGGTCGCGCTGATCAACGCTACGGAGGCTGGCTTTCAAATCGACACGGTTACTGGTTATCGTGTCGGCCGGTCGAAAGGTGTATTGGATGTTACCGGGCGACGCACCGAATATTCAAACCATTCTTTCGGGCTCGCGCTTGATATCAATGCGGCCAAGAACGGCCTTTATGATCGCTGTACAGAATATTCTAGCGAATGCCGATTGATCCGAGGTGGGGCATGGCGACCGGGCGAGCCTGGTGGCATATCCCCGGAAACATCGCTTTTTCACGAAATAACAGAGATGGGTTGGCAATGGGGTGGTGCACTACCCGGCGCTCAGAAAGACTTCATGCATTTCTCACCAATGGGTGATTAGTGTTTTTGATTATTGGGCCAGTGCATAAAATTTGTGCACTGACCCATAAAATCGAGTTTCAATTACTCTGGTGCCGCAGCTGCGCGCATTGATGCATGGTCGGCACGATATCGCCAGCCATCATCCATCTTGACCGAGATATCCATGTAACGCCCGTTCATAACAATGGCATCACCGCCGCCGGGTGGCGTGCCGGTCATGGTCCAAAGACCCCAAGCGGTATGATTTTTCTTGTTCTTTGATTCGCCAGCCTTGTTGAGTGCACAGGTTAAGTTGTCAAAACTTTCAAAGAACGGTGTCCAACTTTCTTCGATTGCAGTGCGACCTTTAACAACATCACCAGCTGGGCCATAGCTATCCGCATCTTCCGTATAAAGTTGACCGAGCGCTGATGCGTCTTCCGCAATGACTGCGGCGCAAAAAGCCTCACCCAATGCGTCAGGTGTTTCCGGTGCTGCGGCCAGGGGCGTTGCGATCCCAGCGGCAAAAAGAATTGAGGTAAACATTGCGTGCTTCATTGTATTCTCCCGTCTGAATTGACGGAAAAATATCATAGGAAGCGACAAAGAGCGACGCGGAAATTTCCCCGCTTGCAACGGCAAAAAAAGGCTTTTGCCCGGCCATTGCTTAAGGCTTGGTAATAAGCCGCCGCATCGCTTCCGTTTTCACAAAATCAACCGCGGGCGCAATCTCATCCAGCTTTGATGCGGGTGAGCCATTGGCAATTTCCGTAAACGTTACTTTCGTGCCGCCGGTCTCTTCGTCCAGCGCGAGTGATATGGTCCACACGACCGTAACGCCCATGCCCTGTAGTGGACCGAAGGGCGCGTTAAGGCGCAGGGTTTTTTCATCTTCAACCAACAAGACAACACCGTGGCTGGTCGATCCCGCGTCCCAAACCTCACGCCATTGGCCACCGGCTTTTGCTTTTAGGGACAGGTTGCTTGCATCACCGGAATAGGTGTGGTCCGGGTGCCACCAATCCGCGGGTTTGATTAGCCGCGCCCAAAGGGCATCGGGCGCAAGGGGTGATGTGCCATCATGGTTGAGGGTGTAGTGATCGGGCGTCGCCGCGGTGACCTCAGCCATGGCGGGTGCACTCATAACGACGAATAACAAACTAGCCAGCAATATGCGCATTGAAGGTCTCCATTTGATCCCATCTATTTACGCCCAACCTATCCCAGCATCGGCGCAGGGGCCATGGGTGTGGCGCGGTATCGTTGAAGGCACCGGTAACAAAGGCCACCCGTCCCGAAAATGCGCAATTTCAGCCCGTTCAATCGGATAGCGTTGCTTTACCAGCCATTTTTCCAGCGGAGCGAGCAATGACCACAACTTTCGGCCCAATAACTTCTGCCCCAAAAATATCTGCAATCGCGATCATGGCGCTTGCGCTTCAGCTCACCGTGCCAGCCCATGCGGAATTGCAAGGGGACGAAGCGGCGATTGCCCTTGCTGATGAAATGGTGACCGCGATGGGCGGTCACGAAATTTGGGCGTCGGCCCATTGGATGTATGCGGAGGAGCGTTCTTTTTCTGGACGTCAAAAACTGGGCCTTGATTATAAAGGCTGGCGGGATTTCAGAACACCTCAAGGTAAGTATCAAGTCGCAAGCCCAGAAATTTCATACAAACAAAGTTGGACAACAAAGGGTGGTTGGCGTGTTCTTGATGGTGAATATCAAGAATTTGATGCGGAACGTCTCGGCGCTGAAGTCAATTTTTGGCCGCGGGAAATTTACACCATGTATCACCGCTTCGCTGCTGGCGATGAAACGTTGCGTCTGATCCATATAGAGGGGCGCAAATTTGTGGTTGAGGACGCGCAAACGGCGGCTCCCTTGGGTAGTTTTACGGTTAGTCTTGAGGGTGGGCCCGTGATTTGGAGTTCTGGCGACACGGATGAAGACGTGACTTATGTCTATGGGCCGTTGAAAGCTTTTGGGCCGATCAAAATGCCAGCCTGGGGTGGCCAGACCAGCGGCGGATGGCGCTTCAACTATGTGGATGCCAAGCTTTTTCATGAAGCCCCACCGGTGGAATTGTTTACGTCATCGCGCCCGACAAAGTAGCGCATTGTCTTTTGTCGACTAGTCTTGCCGCCATAAGCGAACCTGCGTAACCCCAAGACACGTTACAAAAGGATTTCGCCATGGCGATTGCGCTTCTTTCCGTCGGCCTCTTAGGGCTCTTGGTTTTTCTTCTGGGTGCAAATGTTTCGCGCGAACGCCAATCAGTGGCGGTCACTCAGTTTGAAGCGGAGGCGAATCCGAAAAGCGGTCTGCGCAAATCAATCCGCGCCCATGGTAATTGCATCGAATATGTCCCCATGTTGTCGCTGATGATTTTGGCCTTGGGGTTACGCTTACCGCTTTTGCCGTGGTGGATCGCAGCGCTGATGATTGGCGCGGTCGTCTCCCGCTATGTGCATGCGGCAGGTATTTTAACCGGCGGCAGTATTTATGAGGCGAATATGATGAAGCGCATCGGTGCGGGCGGTACCTATATAACCGGCTTGATCCTTTCCATCGTACTCATCGTTCGTGCCAGTGGATTGTTCTAGCCCTCATCGCCAGGCCATTGTGTGACGGGCCATCCTAAAACCCAACCGGGCGATACGGTCACGGATGCTGAGGTGTTGCGAATCTATGATGGGCTTCGCGCAAAAACATTGCCCGTCGATGAATGGACCCATGGTGCCCATTTATGCGCAGGGACGGCGTTTTGGCATGATTTAGGTCTAGCTGGTGCCGAAGCGGCAATGCCTGACGCCATACGCGGATACAATGAATCGGTTGGTACACAGAACACGGACAATGCTGGGTACCATCATACCATCACTCTGTTTTATCTTCGGGTGATCGCGCGGGAACTTGCCGGATGCGCAGACGAAGCCATCGGCGCTTTGGCCACATCTTTGTTAAAAAGCCCCATTGCGGATCGTGCCTATCCGCTGCGCTTCTACTCAAAAGCGGCATTATTTTCTGTCGAGGCGCGACGAGATTGGCTGGCACCAGATTTAAAGCCGCTTGGCTCGTGACATTACAAATCATCAATCCATGGTATCGGCCCGCATTTTCCCTTATGGTGCGCCCCGACGAATCAATGATGAGCGCCATGACGGGTGGCGACAATGAAGGGTAAAGATCATGAGAAATAAGTATTTGACGATGTTGGCAATGGCCTTTGGCGCTAGCGCGCTGGCGGCCTGTGGTGGTGAAAAGGCTGCAGAAGAAGTTGATGCGGCGGTGGAAGAAGCAGCTGATGACGTCGCCGATGCTGTGGATGAAGCAACAGAGGCTGCCGATGGTGCCATGGAAGATGCGGAAGACGCAGTCGAAGAAGCCATGGACCACGTTGTTGGTGAAGCCGAAGAAGCTGCGGGCGAAGTTGATGCGGCCATGGAAGATGTGGCGGCTGACGTAGAAGACGCTGTCGAAGAAGTGGTCGAAGAAGTCGAAGACGCAGACAACAACTAAGACGACAAGATCGAATCTAGAAAAGCCGCCTTTCGGGGCGGCTTTTTTTATGGGTGGTCGGAGTTTTGCGACGGGATGAGGTGAAATTGAGCAAATGAGGCGTGTTTTTTGGCGGAATTGATGCCAATCACCAAGGTCATTGGAGATTTGAAGTAATCTTCACGTCCCGTTAAAAAAGGCCTCTGCCCGCTGTCTCAATACCGTATAATGTTTTTCGTTAGGTGATGGTTTTGGGAAATCGCTCAATGTCCGTTCGTGCTCTGTTTGATCATATCGTCTTGTTAGCCTCAGACCACGCAGAGAGCGTGCGCTGGTATGATGCCTTCACTCCATTGCTCGGTTTTCAAAAGACCCGTGACCATGTTTATCTGCATCCGGATGGGTGGGCGATAGATTTGCGTGCTGCAAAAAAAGACGGCGCACCCTATGAGCGATTTAATGTGGGACTTAATCATATCGGCTTGCGGGTCAAAACCCCCGCTGATGTGATGGCCATCCGAGATGCTTTTGCGGCAGGTGGGTTTTCGGTGCCCGAACCACAAATATTTGATGAAGAGGAGACGGTCGTGTTTTTCAAAGACCCAGACGGCGTTCGATGGGAGATTGGTCACGAAATCGAGGTCGGATCATGACATCGTCTTCTTTTAATCCGGTATTTTCTGCGCGACCACAATCGATCTTCCCGACCATGTCCGCATTGGCGCGAAAATATGATGCGATCAATCTGGGGCAAGGTTTCCCTGATGAAGACGGGCCAGAGGAAATTCTGCGCATGGCCAGCGATGCGATTATGGAAGGGCCAAACCAATATGCGCCGGTTGAGGGTGTACCAGCGCTGCGCAAAGCTATCGCTGCAGACAATAAGCGTTTTTACAATCTCGATATTGATCCGAGTACGGAAACGCTTGTGGTTTCTGGTGCAACAGAAGGTCTTGCAGCGGCATTTTTTGGGTTTTTAGAACCTGGTGATGAGGCGGTTTTGCTCGCCCCCTTTTACGAATGCTATGCGCCGCAAATTGAAGCAACGGGCGCATCCATTCGATTTGTCGATTTAGAACCGCCAAATTGGACGCTTGATGCAGGCGCATTAGAAAACGCGATCACCGATAAGACGAAACTTATCGTCATTAATACGCCCCACAACCCGTTGGGCAAAGTGATGACGCGCGATGAGTTGGAGATTGTCGCCGAAGCGGCGCGCAAGCATGACCTTATCGTCGTGTGCGATGAGGTGTATGAACATCTTATTTTTGATGGACGCCCTCATATTCCCCTTATGACACTGCCGGATATGCGCGAACGGTGCATTCGTATCGGTTCTGCGGGAAAGACCTTCTCTCTTACTGGTTTTCGCATTGGTTATGTTTCGGGGCCCGCATCGCTAATCACGGCCGTGATGAAAGCGCATCAACATCTCGCCTATACATCCCCCGCGCCGTTACAGCTCGCCGTAGCGAAAGGCTTTGCCCTGGGCGATGACTATTACCGTACTTTCCGCGCTGATATGCAGGAAAAACGTGACTTCCTGCGTGCCGGGTTGGCGCGCGCGGGCTTTGACGTGCTCCCTTGCGACGGCACTTATTTCATTACGGTGGACATCCGCTCCGTGGGTGCGAGTGATGACGCGGATTTTTGCCGAATGATCACGGAAAAAGCCAAAGTCGCTGCAGTGCCCTTGTCGGCTTTTTACCACCCGTCACAGGAAAATGCCCCACGCGTCTATGTACGGTTTTGCTTCTGTAAAAGGATAGAGGTGCTAAAAGACGCCACTGATCGATTGAGCCAGTATTTATGCTGACGTAATCGGTGCGGTTTTGCATTTTCTTAGAGCCATTTAAGGGCTAAACACCCATGAATTACGTAGTGGCGTGACATTCATTTCGACCGAGACATTTAGGGATTGCGCAGATGAAGTTGGTTTTTTGGGGGGTGATGGCGTTGATGTCTTGGGGCTGTGTCAATGTGGCGACATCTGCCATTGGCGTCGCAACAGAGGTCGGTGAGACTGCCGCCAAAACAACGGCAAACGCCGCCAATGCCGGTGTCAATGCGGCGGTTAGCAAGAAAAGCCGCAAGACGCGTAAACAGTTCGAGCATGAAGAGCCAAGGCCTTTTGACGAAACCAGCGATCCCAATCTGGATATAGACGTTGCATTGGCGCAGGCAGAACGAACAGGAAAACGCGTATTACTTATTTTTGGAGGGAATTGGTGTCACGACAGTCGCGGGCTTGCAGCGAAGTTTGAAGAACCGGAACTGGCGACAGTCATTCGTGAAAATTTTGAATTGGTTTGGATCGATATTGGTTTTCGGGATCGCAACATGAATGTCCTTAGAGGGTTCGGCGTTAATCGGATTTACGGCACCCCGGTCGTTTTAATCTTGTCGCCCTCTGGTGATATTCTCAATGGCGACACCATACATGATTGGCGGGCAGCCGATTCCAGGTCCTACCGAGAGGCGTATGAGTATTTTCAATCCTTTGCCATTGTCGAAAAACAGCGCGAATAGCGGGATTTTTTATGAAAACCATCAAAGCTGCAGTCGCCCAGGCGGGCGCTCCATTATTTGATACTGGTGCGGCACTTGAAAAGGCCGCCACGTTAATGACGGAGGCTGCGGAAAATGGGGCGCAGCTGGTGGTTTTCCCGGAAGCCTTTATTGGGGGGTATCCAAAGGGACATCATTTTGGTGCCCCCGTGGGGTCGCGCTCACCGGAAGGGCGCGATTGGTTTCGCCGATATTTTGAGGCCGCCATCACTATACCTGGCGTTGAAACCGACCGTCTGGCGGCGCTTGCGGGTGAGTTGAAACTCGACCTTGTGATTGGTGTTATCGAGCGAGACGGCGGCACTTTATACTGTTCGGCGCTGACTTTTTCAGCGCATGGAATGCTTATCGGGCACAGGCGCAAATTGATGCCCACGGCGGCTGAGCGCGTGGTTTGGGGAATGGGGGATGGCTCAACCTTAGACTGCGTCGATGCTTCGTCAGGTCGGATCAGCGCCATCATTTGTTGGGAAAATTTCATGCCCAATTTGCGCATTTCGCAATATGCGCAAGGGGTGGAGCTTTTTTGTGCGCCAACTGTTGATGATCGCGAGAGCTGGACATCGTTAATGCGGACCATTGCGCTTGAAGGACGATGTTTTGTGTTATCCGCCAACCAGTTTCTACGTCGCTCAGATACGCCGGATGATTTTCATCCCGTACAAGGCGATGATCCGGATACGGTCTTAATCAATGGGGGCAGCGTCATTGTCTCACCCTTGGGAGAGATTTTGGGCGGTCCTGTCTTTGGCGAAGAAACACTTTTATTTGCCGATTTAGACGCGCGCGATATTGCGCGCGGAAAGATGGATTTCGATGTCGCTGGTCACTATGCGCGACCAGACATATTCACATTGGATGTGAATCGCACTCAGCAAAAGCCAGTAAAATAAACGCTCTTAAGCGCCAGATTCACGTTCTGGTGTCCAATAGGAAACGCATGGAATCTTCGTCTTGTCGCAACGATGCGCATATTTTTTCGCAATTTCCGTTACTTCTTCCAATAGCCCTTCCTCAAGCGTGATGGGGTCAAGGCCAAGGCCGAGAAGGCGTTTGTTTTCAACGTGTAGGTCGTTTTCTGCGTCTTCTTTGCGTGGGTTATTGACGTTCTCAATTTTTGCGCCGGTCTTGTCAGCAATAAGCTTTGCAAGATCACGTACGCGGTGCGTTTCCGTCATCTGATTGAGAATGCGCACCCGCTCACCTGTTTGTGGTGGTGTTTCGATTGCCAACTCAATACATTTTACCGTGTCTTGAATGTGGATGAATGCACGTGTCTGTCCACCTGTGCCGTGCACGGTCATTGGGTAGCCAATAGCTGCTTGCATCAGAAAACGGTTTAGCACAGTGCCATAATCGCCGTCATAATCGAAACGGTTGATCAAGCGTTCGTCACGCTTTGTTTCTTCTGTTTGTGTACCCCAGACGATCCCTTGGTGAAGGTCGGTGACTTTCAGTGCGTCGTTTTTATTGTAAAATGCGAAAAGCAACTGATCTTGAGTTTTCGTCATGTGGTAGATAGACCCAGGATTTGCCGGGTACAAAATTTCCTGATGGATATCCTCACCACTATCGGTTTCGATTTTGATCGGTAAGTAGCCTTCTGGAATTTTCATGCCAGCGGTGCCGTAGCCATAAACACCCATAGTGCCAAGGTGCACCAGGTGGGAATCAATCCCGGCCTCAACAATCGCTGCTAGAATATTATTGGTCGCGTTTAGATTGTTATCAACAGTGTATCGTTTGTGATAAGACGATTTCATCGAATATGGCGCGGCGCGCTGCTCAGCAAAGTGAACAATCGCATCTGGTTTGACTTCGTTGAGAAGGTGCAGAAGTCGGGCGTAGTTTTTCGCGACGTT
>JAJFGD010000072.1 GCA_021776315.1 Hyphococcus sp.
AAACCCATAACAACATCGACCCTTCGTGATTGCCCCAAACCCCTGTCAGTTTGTATACAAATGGTTTTGCACTGTGAGAATTGGCAACCACATTGGCCACAGAAAAATCGGATTGGGCATGCGCCCAAGTTAGGGCCAAAAATGCCAAAGCAATGAGCACAAATTGAGCGATGGCAAGGGACCGCGCCGCCCCCGATACGGACATATTGCCGCGCGCTGCGCCGATCATTGGCAGAACTGCCTGAAGGCAGGCCAACACCAATGCAAAGATAAGTACAAATTGTCCAAGTTCTGGGATCATGGGACCTGTCTTATGCCTGAATGCGATTGGTCTGACAAAGGGTCAGACCGCCGCGCTAAACGATGTCCTAACCTGGACGGGACCCCAAATTTTGGCTCTTTATTCGGAAGGCCGTCGCGACTATCACTACGGGTTTGATAGGACCGAAAAATAGTGACCACATGGGATACAATATGGACCAATGCGCAGCTGGCAACGCTCATTGCCGGTGCGTCCACGCCCTATGGCCTGATTGAGTACGGGGCCCTTGCCTCAAAGGATGGGAAAATCACTTGGGTGGGTGCGATCAAAGACCTGCCGGGGCCCGCGGATACACTTGCCCGTACGGTCGTCGACCTGAATGGAGCCTTGGTCACGCCCGGCCTGATCGATTGCCACACCCATCTCGTTTATGGGGGTAATCGTGCCCGTGAATTTGAAGAGCGCCTGCATGGTAAGTCCTACGCGGAGATAGCCCGTGCTGGCGGCGGCATTCTCTCAACAGTGCGCGCGACCCGTGATGCGAGCGAAGATGCACTTGTTGAAAATACACTCCCAAGACTTGATTCCCTAATCAATGAAGGCGTGACCACTATCGAGATCAAATCCGGTTACGGGCTTGATTGTGACAATGAATTAAAAATGCTGCGCGTCGCTCGCCGCCTGGTTGAGCATCGCACAATCAATATCAAAACGACTTTGCTGGCAGCCCATGCCTTACCATCGGAATATAAAGGACGTGCAGACGACTATATCACTTTGGTGTGTGAAGAGATTCTGCCTGCCGCCCATGCAGCAAACCTGGTGGATGCTGTGGACGGTTTTTGTGAAACAATTGGCTTTACGACGGCGCAAATCGAACGGGTATTTGAAAAAGCAACGACACTCGGTTTGAACGTCAAATTGCACGCTGAACAATTATCTGATCAAGGCGGTGCCAAATTGGCTGCGCGCTATCATGCGTTATCGGCGGACCATCTTGAGTATCTAGCTGTTGGAGATGTTCAAGCGTTAGCCGAAGCGAACACCGTCGCGGTCATGTTGCCGGGTGCGTTCTACGCCTTACAAGAAACGAAAGTGCCACCGATTGATGCCTTCCGAAAGGCGGGAGTGGATATGGCTGTAGCAACCGATTGCAATCCTGGCAGTTCGCCGCTGACCTCTCTTTTGCTCGCAATGAATATGGCAGCGACGCAGTTTCGAATGACGCCGGAAGAGGCGCTATCAGGGGTCACCCGGCACGCCGCAACAGCTTTGGGGATTGGCGACGAAACCGGCACATTAGCAATTGGAAAAACTGCTGATTTGGCTATTTGGTCAACTGAACACCCATCTGAGCTAACCTATAATATTGGCTTTAACCCGCTGAAAACACGGATATTTGCAGGAGTGGCGCAACCATGACGACGATCTTGAAGCCGGGGCATGTGGACCTTGCAACCCTTGAGACACTTTATCGTGAAAATGGCATCGCGAAGCTCGACCAATCATGCATCAAGGCCATGGAGCAATCAGCAGCAACCTTGTCGGCAGCAGCCAAGGGTGAAGCCTCTGTCTATGGGGTGAATACGGGCTTTGGAAAGCTCGCCAATAAAAAGATTGCACCAGACGATGTCGCCACCTTGCAACGAAACCTCATTCTCTCTCATTGCTCAGGGGTCGGGGATCCCTTTGACGAGGCAACGGCGCGCCTCATCATGTCACTCAAATTGATTTCTTTGGGTCGCGGTGCATCGGGCATTGCGATGACCACGGTTCGGCAAATTGAAAACATGCTCGATCGTGGAATCATACCCGTCATTCCGTGCCAAGGATCTGTCGGCGCATCAGGCGACTTAGCGCCTCTCGCCCATATGGCGGCCGCGATGATCGGCGAAGGAGAAGTTTGGTTCCGCGGTGATCGGATGCCCGCAAAGAATGCCCTCGCCGCCACCAGATTAAAACCTGTTGTGTTGGGTGCCAAAGAAGGTCTCGCTCTGATCAACGGAACACAAGTTTCGACCGCGCTAGCACTAATCGGATTATTCAATGCGTGGCGCGCAATGCAATCGGCCCTCATCACTGGCGCGATGTCAACGGATGCCGCGATGGGGTCCGGGGCCCCTTTCCGCGCTGAAATTCATGCGGTTCGAGGACATCAAGGTCAGATCGATGCCGCCAAGTTTATTCGCGCTGTGATGGAGGGATCGGCAATTCGTGAAAGCCATCGTGTTGACGATGAACGGGTGCAAGACCCCTATTGCATCAGGTGCCAACCACAAGTCATGGGTGCCTGCATAGACCTATTACGAAACGCCGCAAAAACACTGCAAATTGAAGCGAACGCCGCAACTGACAATCCGCTGGTCTTCGAGGATGGTTCCATTGTGTCTGGTGGGAATTTTCATGCGGAGCCCGTTGCTTTCGCAGCAGACCAAATCGCCTTGGCCATTGCTGAAATTGGGTCAATCTCACAAAGGCGTATTGCGCTGATGGTTGACCCCACACTTTCCTATGGATTGCCGGCATTTTTGACACCAAAACCCGGCCTAAACTCAGGCTTTATGATAGCCGAAGTGACATCAGCCGCCTTGATGTCTGAGAACAAACATCTCGCCAACCCGTGTTCCATCGATTCAACGCCGACATCTTGCAATCAGGAAGATCACGTTTCCATGGCTTGCCACGGCGCGAGGCGCTTGGGCCAGATGAGCACCAACCTAAACCGTATAATTGGCATTGAACTATTAACGGCCGCGCAAGGTGTTGAGTTACGGGCACCCCTAAAGACAAGTCCGCCGCTTTCAGGTGTGATCGCGGCTTTACGCGAAAACGTACCGAGCCTTGGCGATGACCGGTTTATGGCCAATGATATTGAAGCCTCGTCGGACCTTGTCGCAACCGGTGTTGTGTGTGGTCTCATAAAACTAGAACTGAACACACAAGCCGCGTAAGCCATTCGGCAAACCTGCAATAAATTCGGAGCCTGACATGACCAATCCTCGTCACAACACCCGTACTGTTCGCTCGCCCCATGGGGCCGACATCACTGCGAAACATTGGACGACAGAAGCGCCTATGCGGATGTTGATGAATAATCTCGATCCTGACGTTGCGGAAAACCCTCATGAGCTGGTTGTCTATGGCGGCATCGGGCGTGCCGCACGGACCTGGGCAGATTTTGACAATATTGTTGGGACACTGAAGGACCTAAGAGAAGATCAAACGCTTTTGGTTCAATCCGGTAAACCTGTTGGCGTTTTCGATACCCACAAAGATGCACCGCGGGTTCTAATTGCGAATTCTAATCTCGTACCGCATTGGGCGAGCTGGGATCATTTCAACGAGCTCGATCGCAAGGGATTGATGATGTATGGCCAGATGACGGCTGGATCATGGATCTACATAGGTAGCCAGGGCATTGTTCAAGGCACTTATGAAACCTTTAAAGAGGCAGGCCGCCAACATTTTGGTGGCGATTTAACAGGCAAATGGATTTTGACCGCAGGACTGGGCGGCATGGGCGGTGCCCAACCCCTTGCTGCTGTTCTCGCCGGTGCCTCCTGTTTGGCGGTTGAATGCAATGAAGAGAGTATCGATTTCCGCCTACGGACGAAATATGTCGATGAAAAAGCAACATCCCTAGACGAAGCATTGGATATGATCGAGCGCTGGACTAAGGCCGGCGAGGCAAAATCTGTGGGCCTATTGGGTAATGCCGCTGACATCTTCCCTGAGCTTGCGAAACGCAAAGTCAGACCCGACATCGTCACTGACCAAACATCTGCCCATGACGTGATCAATGGCTATCTCCCACAAGGTTGGAGCGTTGCTGAATGGCGGGAAAAACGTGAAACAGCACCAAAAGAAGTTGAGCGCGCAGCACGGGCCTCCATCAAAGTCCACGTACAAGCTATGTTGGATTTTTGGCATGCGGGCGTTCCAACACTCGATTATGGCAACAATATTCGACAAGTAGCGAAGGAAGAAGGCCTCGAGAATGCTTTCGACTTCCCAGGCTTTGTACCCGCCTATGTGCGCCCACTCTTTTGTCGTGGTGTTGGCCCTTTCCGTTGGGCGGCGCTGTCAGGTGACCCAGAAGACATTTATAAAACAGACGCTAAAGTGAAAGAACTGATCCCTGACGATCCGCATCTTCACAATTGGTTGGATATGGCGCGGGAGCGTATCGCGTTTCAGGGGCTCCCTGCCCGCATCTGTTGGGTCGGCCTTGGCCAGCGCCATCGCCTTGGTTTGGCGTTCAATGAAATGGTGAAATCCGGCGAACTTTCCGCGCCAGTGGTAATCGGCCGCGACCACCTTGATTCAGGCTCTGTCGCCTCCCCCAATCGGGAAACGGAAGCCATGATGGACGGCTCTGATGCCGTATCCGACTGGCCATTGCTGAATGCACTGCTCAATACAGCATCCGGGGCAACATGGGTCTCCCTGCATCATGGCGGCGGCGTCGGCATGGGCTTTTCGCAACATTCCGGCATGGTGATCTGTGCTGATGGCACTGACGATGCAGCCCGACGGCTAGAGAGGGTCCTTTGGAATGATCCGGCAACGGGCGTTATGCGCCATGCGGACGCTGGATATGAGATCGCCAAGGACTGTGCCCGGGAAAATGGCCTGAATCTGCCTAGCCTCTAGGATGGTAGGGCCTTGTTTCTAGTTGAAATTATGCTGTTCGTGGCCTAGATTGGGCATGCGAAACGGATAGCGCTCGCCGCCGAGAACATCGGCCACCGTCTTTCGTTGTGTCCATAGAGCGCGGACCGGGAACGCCTTGGTGTCGAGAAAAATGACATTATAGGGTGCGCCGTCGCAAACCGCGGAAGTTGCTTTGACGTCGAGAAAAATGACGTTTTCGCACTTTGACAGCCGAGCGAGTTCGACATCAGGATGAAATCCCTATTGCCGTTTAGCCGCCTTTTTCAGCGGAGTAATCAGCACTTCATTCCAGTTGCCGTAGTGATCTCGGTCAGCTCACAAGAGGACTGAACCTATGTCTGCTATCCGCCCTTCTCGAAAAAGAAATATTGCCTCCATACGTGCACAAAAAGGCGGTGAACCGATCATCGCGCTGACGGCCTATACGGCCATGATGGCCGAAATTCTGGACCCCCATGTGGATGTCATACTCGTTGGTGATTCGGTGGGAACGGTGCTGCACGGTCACGAAACGACTATCCCGGTGACCGTGGATGATATGATTTTTCACGGACGTTCCGTTGCCCGTGCGAATTTGAAAGCCTTGCTTGTTATTGATATCCCCTTCGGCAGTTTTGAAGCGAGCCCCGAACAGGCCTATCAGACAGCCTCCCGAATTTTGAAAGAAACCGGTGCTGACGCTGTCAAAATGGAAGGCGGCGTGACACAGGCCCCGACTATTGAATTTTTGGTCAATCGCGGTGTGCCAGTGATGGCACATATTGGGTTACGCCCCCAAGCGGTGCGCGCCACAGGTGGCTACCGCATCGTTGGTAAAACCAACGACGAATGTATAGACCTATTGGAAGACGCAAGAGCAGTGGCAAATGCGGGTGCCTTTTCTGTCGTTCTTGAAGGGGTCGTTGAAAGTCTTGCCGCGGAAATTACGCGCACGATCGACATACCAACCATTGGAATTGGCGCGTCACCTGATTGTGATGGGCAGGTTCTTGTAACCGAAGATATGCTTGGCATGTTCGATAAAACAGCGAAGTTTGTCAGACGTTTTGCCAATTTACGCGCTGTCATTTCTGATGCCGTATCTGACTATGCCCGTGAGGTCCGCGATGGCTCTTTTCCAGCGGAGGCAGAAACCTATTCAGCCGATAAACCGGTGACACCTTTGCCCATTAAGAAATCCGGCGGGCAATAGGAATATTATCTATCAGTCGTGTCTTTCCCATCCACGCCGCGGCGAGCAGTCGCCCTGGCTGGTCTGGCGATAAGATTGGCTCCAGTGACATTGCGTCGACATAGTTGATGTAATCAACATTGGCAAAACCGGCAGTTTCAAGTCGAGCAATGGCCCATTTTTGTATATCAGCCCAAGCGACTCTACCTTGTGCAATTTTCTCTGCCACAAGATTTAAGGTTTCAAAAAGCTTCGCTGCTTGGGACCTTTCTTTCGGGGATAGATATTCATTTCGTGATGACATAGCGAGGCCATCACTTTCTCGAACCGTTGGTGCACCGATGATTTCAATATCCAGATCAAGATCACGAACCAGTTGCGTAATCACCATAAGCTGCTGGTAATCTTTTTCGCCGAACACAGCAAAATCCGGAGAAAACACATTCAACAGCTTGGTCACAATCGTAGCGACGCCATCGAAAAATTGCGGACGAGAATTGGCACAGTGCCCTTCCCCAACGCCCGCAACAGATATCTTGGTCGAAAAATCGGCAGACACAAATTCACGTCCCGCGGGCGTAAACACAACGTCACATCCTTGCGCCTTAAGCAGCGCAAGATCGCTATCCAAGGTACGCGGATAGTCACTAAAATCCTCATGTGGCCCAAACTGCAAAGGATTGACGAAAATACTCGCAACAGCATGCCCACCCAAGGATTTGACTTTTTCGACGAGCGACAAATGCCCGTTATGAAGGGCACCCATCGTCGGCACAGCCCCAATCCGCTCGCCGTTGTCTCGTATCACTTGCAGCGCTTCGCGAACTTCACTTTTCGTCTTGCATATAATCATATTCAGCGATCTAAGGTTGTCTAAGGTCGAAATAACGGTGTTACTGTTGGTTGCCTCAATATGATATCCATATTGCAAAGCAATCCCAAGCAATGAAGGACTAATCCGATGCTACTTTCCATGATGCGCGTCAAACTCCATAGCGCGACGGTCACTGAATGTGACCTTCATTATGAAGGGTCCGTCGCGATTGACCAAAATGTTTTAGAAGAAACAGGCCTTTTGGTTGGTGAAGAGGTCCATATTTGGAACGTCTCCAGCGGTTCACGGATCATAACTTATGTTATTTCAGGCGAACCCGGTTCGGGGGCCATTGCCGTCAATGGCGCGGCTGCACGACATTTCCAAAAAGGCGACACTGTGATCATCACCAGCTTTGCTCAAATGTCTCATGACGAAGCCAAAACCCATAAACCAACGGTCGCCATTATGGCGAAGGACAATAGTATTGATCGGCTCATTTGATTTTCAGGAATTGATCAATCAATTTTTGTGTCATCGTCTTGAGCCGGCTGCGGGACTGCACTCGGATATTCCGGCCAAGCGGTTGTTAAGAACGCGTCATAGAGTTTTTTGAGATTTGGATTACCAGATAAACCGTCGAGGTTTTTCTCAACGGTCAAAACATCTTTGCGGGCAATTGGCCCTGTAAGCGATGACGTCGGGCTTTCTACAAAACGGTCTATCACCCCCCTTAAATAGCTTTCAAAGATTTTTTCCGGTGGCTCGTTTGTGAGGTTCGATAACTCCTGCGCGGCTTCATTCCAAATATAGCTCGCCAAGTTCCCGGTTAAGACGGCGAGCGCGTGATAGCGCGCACGGTCGTGATCAGAGATTTCGAAATGTGGGTTTGGCGCATTTGGAAAAACCACGTTAAAATTCGGCCCATCGACAGGGCACGCAAAAGCAATTTTCTCCATCTTGACGACAGGCAGTGTCGTTTTAGGAAACGAATAGAGCGGATGAAAACTATTCATTCCATCGATCGTTAATGCCCCTGAGAAATGGATAACTGTTTTACCCGCAACAATATCCGCCCAATGATCGTACCAGGCGGAAAGATCATCATCAGGAAGTGCAACGCCAATGATGTCAGCCTCTTGGATAAGCTTGGCACATCGATTCTGACCCGTATCTGCCTCTGTGCGTCCGATTAGCACAACTGAATGCCCTAAATGTTGGAGATAGGACGCCATGCTGGTACCGACGCGGCCAGGGCCAAATATCAAATAATCCGTCACTCAGCCTCCTTTGGGCACCCATGTGTTGAAAGATAGCAAATCTTTGTGCCGGTCGCACGCATCAATACTCAATTTCCGAATCTCAATAATGAATTCAACCGCCGACGCTTTCCCCCGACGCTGTCGCAGCGTAGTATTATGAAAACCAAATTGGAGACATCTATGCCCGCAGTGGGCAATCGAAATTTGATTACGGACGTTCACGGCTTAACGGTTGGGAACGCCACTGACGAAGCTGTCAGAACTGGCGTCACTGTGTTGCGGTGTGCGACGTCTTTTGTTTGCGCTGTCGACATTCGTGGCGGTGCCCCGGGGGGGCGTGAGACGGATGTACTTGCCTCTGAAAACCTTGTCGGGCGCGCTGACGCAATCGTTTTAACCGGCGGGTCTGTATTTGGCCTTGGTGCCGCTGACGGGGTCACGAGCACTCTTTCGCAAATCGGGGCAGGTCTAAAAATTGCCGCCAAGGGCCCCACGATTCCGATTGTACCGGCGGGCGTCCTCCACGATCTCGGCAATGATGGGGACAAGAACTGGGGTGACACGCCGCCTTATCAAAGTCTTGGCAAAGCGGCATGCAAGGCGACCACGACCGATTTCTCCCTCGGTGCTGTGGGGGCCGGACGTGGTGCGATGGCTGGTTTGGTACCCGGGGGCTTGGGATCAGCATCTATCGTTTTAGACAACGAGGTCACGGTGGGGGCCTTAGTCGCTGCTAACCCAGTTGGATCAGTTTACCTGCCCGATGGTCAGTCTTTTTATGCTTGGCCTTGGGAATTGAACGATGAGTTTGGTGGTCGTGTCCCACCCACGCAAAAAGACACCAGCGCTCCAATGCCTGATCTTTCTCGGCTTGGTCATCGATTAAAGGCTGGTGCCAATACCACCATCGCAATCGTGGCAACTTCTGCGGACCTGTCCAATGTTGAAGCCAAACGTGTAGCGATCATGGCCCATGATGGGATTGCTCGTGCGGTTCGCCCTGCTCATACACCCTTTGATGGCGATACTGTTTTTGCCGTGGCAACCGCAAAAGACACGATTAACGCTGCCCCGCAAACAATGGAACGCGCCGCAATAATCGCTGAGATTGGGTCTGCTGCCGCAGATTGCTTAGGGCGCGCGATTGCTCGTGCCGTATTTGAGGCGCAAGCCACATCATCAAGCGTTTCATAATCCGGCGTCATTTGGCTATATTAACCATGATGGCGCATTAACCCCAGCGGCCCGATCCTTGAATATATACCAAGGTATGCGTGATGTTGCGCCAATCACGCCGGAGCACCAAAACGATGAGAGACATCATTTTACTCGGATTTGTCGCCATGTGCCTTGCCACGGCCTTGCGATATCCTTTTATCGGGTTGCTCACCTGGGCTTGGATCACCTTGATGACGCCGCATCAGCTTGCCTATGGCGTCTATGGCATTCCTTTAAACGCGCTCGTCGCCGCGGTCACTGTTTTTTCCTATATTCTCTATGGTGAAATCACAAAGTTTAAACTCGATATCATCACGCTACTGATTATACTATTTGCCGGCTGGCTGACCATCTCGCAGAATTTTTCATTAAACGCAGATAATTCGGCAATTTATTACGATCGCTTTATTAAAACGCTGCTCTTTGTGGTTTTATGCGCTCAGATGATCACCACAAAACTTCGTTTCAATGCGATGGTTTGGGTCTTGGTGGCCAGTATTGGGTTTTACGCAGCCAAAGGTGCATTGTTCACCCTCGTCACATTGGGGCAATACCGCGTGCAAGGGGTGGCGGACACCGTCCTGGCGGACAATAATCATTTTGCCATCGCCACAGCGACGATCTTGCCAATGATCCTATATCTACGCACGCAAGTATCCATGCCAATCATACGGACCGGCTTGATCGCGCTCTTTTGCCTTTCAATCGTTGCTATTATTGGTACCCATTCGCGTGGCGGATTCCTATCATTGATTGTGTTTTGCGGGTTCTTTTGGCTTCGTTCTAATCAAAAATTTCTCATCCTGTCCGGGTTGGTGGCAATCATGGTGCCCACTCTAATTTTCATGCCGGCCAAATGGACGGAGCGCATGACGACGATCACATCGGCAACGGAAGACGCTTCATTTCAGGGGCGCGTTGATGCTTGGGTCATCAATTACAAGCTCGCAGAACAAAATCCAGTTACCGGGGTCGGTTTGCGCAACTCCTATATCAAATCCATTGCCGCCGTTGCAGATCCCGAACGCGCCGACAATGCAAAAGCGGCCCATAGTATTTATTTTGAAATTCTAGGTGGCGCAGGGTTTGTCGGCCTATTTTTGTATTTGTCACTATATGCTGCGGCTTTACTTGTCGCGTGGCGATTGTTCCTTGTTGGTCGCAAAAATAATGCGCCGCCATGGAAATGGAATTTTGCGTATTATGCCCAGATTTCTTTATCGGTTTTTGCCGTTGGTGGCGCGTCGACATCGATGGAGATGTGGGACGGCTATCTTGTGGTGATAGGATTAATCTCGGCCTTGGCAAAGATGACGTCGGACAAGGTGCCGGAAATCACCGGACATGCCTTGATATCATCGCGCAAACAGAATTGGCGACGGAGTAAAGCCATGACTGGATTGACATCCTAACGGGTAGAAATATTGACTATTCTTGAGCGGCGAGCGCACTCGCCCCAGAAATTGAATTGCTAGTGCTATTTTGCTCGTTTGACGATGCGGCGATGATTTCTTCAACAAATTCCCGGTCAGGACATTCCAAGCCAACTTCGAT
>JAJFGD010000073.1 GCA_021776315.1 Hyphococcus sp.
CAGAGATTGATGTCGTAGAATTGGAAACAAAACTACGCGACGGACGCTATGTCGAAGTCCAATCAGATCTGACGCCCTTGGAGCGTCGGGAAATTTTTAGTCTGGGGCTCCCGGGCGTTCGGTTTGCGACGCGCGTGAAGCGTTTTTACCCCCAAGCGGATCTTGCGGCACACGTGATTGGTCACGGCGAGCCAGGTAAGGGTGGCGTAATGGGACTCGAGAAAGTCGCAAATGGATGGCGTGATAGTGGTCCAATGCGTTCATCAATCGATATTAGGGTGCAGCAAGTTCTTGAAGATGAATTGATCGCTGGCATTACTGAATTTGGTGCCACGGCCGCCTGGGGAGCGGTAATGGATGTTGAAACCGGCGAGGTAATCGCTCTAGCCAGTTTGCCAGATTTTGATCCTAATGCACCGGGCATTTCACCGGCTGATTTTCGCCGCAATCGTGCCACCTATGATCTCTATGAACTAGGTTCGGCATTTAAATCCTTCACTGCAGCAGCGGCTTTGGAGGAAAATATTGCCAGTGAGGCATCAACTTATGATGCACGCGGAAATTTTCGAGTGGCTGATCGTACGATAACAGACTTTCATGGTGAGAACCGGATACTGACCTTGTCAGAAGTGATACAACATTCGTCAAATATCGGTATTGCGCGCGTCGCGGGCGACTTGGGACCTGCCAAACAGCAGGACTATTTGCAGCGATTAGGGTTGTTTGAATCGTTAGAAATTGAATTGCCGGAAAACCGTGCGCCTGGTTTGCCATACCAATGGGGACCTGTAGAAGCAGCAACCATTTCATATGGGCACGGCATATCGGTAACTCCTTTGCATTTGCTGTCGGCATTTAGTGCAGTTGTGAATGGTGGTGTTTATTATCAGCCCACGTTTTTAGTCGACAATGAAAAAAGCGGCAGTAAGGTTTTTTCGACTGAAACAAGCACTGTGATGCGACGAATTTTACGGCGGGTTTTGACGGATGGCACCGCACAATATGCACAGACGTCCGGCTACTTTCCGATTGGTAAAACCGCGACGGCGGATAAACCGTCTCTTGGCGGGTATGATACAAATTCAAGAATTGCGAGCTTTGTTGGGGCTGTTCCCGGCTATGCACCACGATTTGCAATTTTGATTAGCTATGATGACCCACAGCCGACGCGCGATTCATTTGGTTACGCCACCGCAGGCTGGAATGCAGCGCCAACATTTTCGCGCGTCGTTTCACGAGCCGCGACTGTACTTGGTTTAGTGCCTGTCAATGAAGTTGTTGCTTTGGACGCGTTTGTCACTGGCGAAGTTGAGCGTTTTCAAGAGGCCAATCTCGATGCTTCTGGATTGGATAGGCTGCCGTGAAGTTATCCGAACTCTCCGGAGAAGAAGTAAATCTGGACCCTGACATTACGGGCCTGACTGCCGATAGCCGCACAGTTGAAAAAGGGTTTTTATTTGCGGCGCTACCTGGCGTGATTGCGGATGGCGGCCGATTTGTCGTCCAGGCAAGACAAAAGGGAGCTGCCGCCGTGCTGGCAAGTCCAGGTATCGAAACGACACTTCCCATTATCCATGATGAGAACCCGCGCCGACGTTTTTCTGATATGGCCGCTAAGTTTTTTGAACGTCAACCACAAGTAGTAGCCGGAATCACAGGCACAAATGGTAAAACATCAACCGCACGTTTTGCAGCAGAGCTTTGGCAATTTTGTGGGAATGCTTCAGGGAGTATGGGGACATTAGGTGCTGTTGGCAAAGATTATAATCAACCAATTGGGCATACAACACCTGATCCTGTTACATTGCACCAAACGCTCGACCATATGGCGCAAGAAGGGATTACCCATTTAGCGATGGAAGTCTCAAGCCATGGGTTATCACAGCATCGAGCGGATGGCGTGCGTTTTTCTCTAGCTGCCTTTACGAACATTTCGCATGACCATCTAGACTATCATAATACGTTTGAGCAGTATTTTCACGCGAAGGCCCGACTAATTGATGAATTGATTTCTGATGATGGCACTGTTGTCATCAATGCAGATGGTGCAGGTGCAAAAGATATTTGCGCGATTGCAAAGCGACGCAATATAAAAATTCTGTTGACCGGTAAATCAGGTGATGATTTTCGTATCTTGAATGTGACGCCGTCATCTACGGGCCTTAAGCTGAAGATAAAGGCTGATGGTCAGCATTATGATATTCAATTACCGTTGATTGGAAAGTTTCAAGCAGAAAATGCTTTGCTCGCAGCAGGTCTCGTTGTGGCGTCTGGCGAAGATGTGAGTAATGTCATCCCTTTATTGGAAAATCTTTCAGCTGTACCAGGGCGCATGCAGCGTGTGTCGACCGTTACGGCACGCGACGGCGAAGCTGGTGTCTATGTCGATTATGCACATACACCCGATGCGGTCTCTACGGCGCTTCAAGCAATTCGCCCACATACACAAGGGCGGGTGATTGTCATTCTTGGTGCGGGTGGTGATCGCGATCAGGCGAAACGCGCATTGATGGGGGTAGCTGCGGAAACATATGCAGATATTGTGATCGTCACGGACGACAATCCCAGAAATGAGGATCCGGCGTTAATTCGAAAAAAAATACTAGAGGGGTGTCACGGCGCGAAAGAAATTGGGGATCGTGCCGAGGCAATACGACAAGGCATTGCGATGCTTGGGGCGGGCGATGTTTTGTTGATCGCGGGGAAAGGCCATGAAACTGGTCAGCAAATAGGTGGGAAAACAATTCCGTTTAGCGATCAAGCGGTTGCTAGGGCAGCTGCACGCGAACGCAATAAGGAGCTCGGGTGATGACCAATGAACTGACCAATGAGAAACTATGGACAGCTTATGAGGCTGCGGCGGCAACAGGCGGTGTACTATGCGCGCGCGGCGGCGATTCAAAAGAGTGGTTAGCAGAAGAATGGGCGGCCAACGGGATCTCAATTGATACGAGAAGTTTAAAACCCGGCGATATGTTTGTTGCGCTCCGTGATGTGCGTGATGGTCACGAATTCCTCCAAAATGCATTCGATGCGGGCGCTTCAGCGGCTTTGGTTGCCCGTGCGCCAGAAGATGCTCCAGACGGTGCACCACTTTTGGTTGTTGGGGATACGCTCAATGGATTGCAACAACTCGCCAAAGCGGCGCGCACGCGAAATTTTGGAAAGCGGATAGCCGTAACGGGCAGTGCTGGTAAAACTAGCACTAAAGAAATTTTGCGTGGCATCCTTTCACCGTCCGGTGATGTGCATGCGGCAGTGAAAAGCTTCAACAATCATTGGGGCGTTCCTTTGACCTTGGCGCGTCTGCCGATGAAGGCACAATTTGGCGTATTTGAAATAGGCATGAACCACGCTGGCGAGATTACACCGCTAACCGAATTGGTGCGTCCACACGCAGCCATTGTCACAACAGTTGGTGCCGCTCACCTGGAATTTTTTGATTCAGTCGAAGCCATCGCCGAGGCAAAATCTGAAATATTCTCCGGTTTGGCACTCGGCGGTATCGCCGTATTGCCAGCCGATAATGAATACTATCCTCTATTAAAGAAACGCGCGGAGCAATCTGGCGCTGCGGGATTTGTCTCATTTGGCGAAAATGAGGGTGCTGATTTTCAGTTGGTCAGTTATAAGTCGGCTGGCAATGGTGCCCAATTGACGATCAATATTCGCGGCCAAAGACGAGATGTTCTTGTGGGCATTCCCGGTCGCCATCAAGCAACCAACATGCTGGCTGCTTTGGCAGCGGCAGAGGCGGTTGGTGCCGAACTGGATTCAGCGATAGCGGCTCTCGCTTTGCTCACCCCGGCGGAGGGGCGCGGTGCACGTGTCGATATTTCGGTCCATGGCGGCACCGCGACACTGATCGACGAAAGCTATAACGCCAATCCGGCCTCGATGAGAGCAGCGATTGGATTGCTGGGGGCGTCGCCGGTCGAAGCGGACGGAAAGCGTATTGCTGTCCTTGGCGAAATGTTGGAGCTTGGCCCAGATTCACCTTCACTCCACGCAAACCTTGCAGATGCGTTAGTTGCCGCCAGGGTCGATCGTGTCTACGCAGCGGGTGAATTGATGCGAAACCTATGGAATGTGCTGCCGGCGTCCATGCGTGGTTTGCATGCGGGTTCCGCGGTCGGTCTGGTGGGACCCGTCGAAGATGCTATCGGGGCTGGGGATGTAGTTATGGTAAAAGGTTCAAATGCGTCGAAAGTAAGTGCAGTTGCTCGTGCATTGAGTGAGCGAAGTATACAAAAAGAAGGCCAACGATAATGCTTTATCACTTGCTGACGCCACTGTCAGATGATTTTCAGTTGTTCAATGTATTCAGGTACCTAACGTTTCGCACCGGTGGGGCGATCATGACGGCGTTGTTAATTTCGTTTTTGCTAGGACCATCCTTGATTAGCTGGATGCGTAAAAAGCAGGGCCGGGGCCAACCTATTCGCACAGACGGCCCGCAAAACCACATTATTGAAAAAGCCGGTACGCCCACTATGGGCGGCGTATTGATTTTGCTATCGTTGACGGTTGCGACGCTACTCTGGGCCCGTCTTGATAATATCTACGTTTGGATCGTGATGGGCGTAACACTTGCTTTTGGTGTGCTCGGATTTATCGATGATTATTTAAAGGTCACGAAGCAAACAGCAAGCGGTGTTGTTGGCAGCTTAAAATTGACTGTGCAATTTGCAGTTGCACTTTTAGCAGGTTATCTTTGTATGACGACATTGGCTGCTGAGCCAGAGGCACCGGTCGGAATTGCAACATCGGTTGGTGTTCCGTTCTTTCCTATTCGATTGTTTGAGCAATGGTTCAACGCACCCGGTGTACCATTAGGCTGGCTGATTATTCCGTTTGCGGCTTTTGTTATCGTTGGCGCTTCGAATACCGTAAATCTAACCGACGGATTGGATGGCCTAGCGACCGTACCGGTAATGATTGCAGCTGGAACCTACTCTATTATCGCCTATTTGGTCGGAAATATAATTTACGCCAACTATCTTGGTGTACCTTATGTTCCCGGCGTTGGTGAACTTTCGATCATTGGTGGTGCCATCATCGGTGCAGGGCTCGGTTTTTTGTGGTTCAATGCGCCACCTGCTGCAATTTTTATGGGTGACACGGGCTCGTTGGCTCTTGGGGGCGCCATCGGTTCCATCGCTGTTGCCGCAAAGCATGAAATCGTTTTGGTGATTGTTGGTGGCCTTTTTGTATTAGAAGGCCTTTCTGTCATGATCCAAATCGCGTCATTTAAGCTAACAGGAAAAAGAGTTTTCCGAATGGCGCCTATCCACCATCATTTTGAACATCTTGGTTGGAAAGAATCGACTATCGTAATTCGGTTCTGGATTATTGCGGTTATTTTGGCGCTCATTGGTCTTGCCACACTGAAGCTTCGATAGGTGATCCGATGATAGTGATCCCAGGTTTTAAAAATAAATCAGTTGGTGTTTTTGGTCTCGGCGTTAGTGGCCTGGCCACGTGCGAAGCGCTTGTAGCATCGGGCGCACGTGTATTTACATGGGATGAAAGCGCACGTGCTCGCGAAAAAACAACTGGCACGGAATATTTATCAGAGCATCCGAAAAACTGGCCATGGCAAGAGCTAGCTTCAGTTGTTGTTAGTCCGGGAGTGCCATTAACCCATCCAAAGCCTCATGCAATTGTTCGCAAAGCAAAAGCTGAAAATATACCAGTTTATGGAGATACGGAACTATTCGCATTGGCCATCAACGCGATGCCAAAAGCGCAGCGCCCGCGTATTGTGACGATTACGGGTTCGAACGGTAAATCAACAACAACGGCACTAATTGGTCATATCCTGAAGGAAACCGGGCATGACGTTTATGTTGGCGGTAATATTGGGCAAGCCGTCCTATCGCTACCAGCGCCCGACAACGATGCGATCTATGTGCTTGAGATGTCATCATTCCAGCTCGATATAACGAATTCTTTGCGTGCAAATGCTGCTGTGTTCTTAAACCTCACGCCGGATCATATTGATCGACATGGTGATGTCGCTGGGTATTTGGCTGCGAAAAAGAGGATTTTTCTAAATCAAGAAAAAGAAGATGTCTCAGTTATCTGCGTCGATGATGATTATACGCAGGGTATTTGTGTAGAGCTCATCGCCGCTGCCGACAGAAAAGTAACGCCAGTCTCCGCGCAAGGTGTTTTAGGTAGTGGTGTCTTTGTTCTTGATGGCCAACTGCACTATAACTTAGACGGCAAAACTTGTTTGGCTGGCGATCTAACAGGCGCGCATAGTCTGCGCGGTCTCCACAATCATCAAAATGCTGCAGCAGCTCTGGCGGTTTGCATCCACTTCAATGTATCTCCCGCACTTGTCATTCGGGCTGCTGAAAGGTTTGAAAGCCTTGCCCATCGTATGGAGGAGGTCGGACGTGTCGGGAAGGTATCGTTTGTCAATGATTCTAAAGCGACGAATGCCGATGCAGCGGCTCACGCTCTCAATTCGTATGACGACATCTATTGGATCGCAGGCGGAAACGCTAAGGATGGTGGCGTTGAGGCTATCGTCGATGGATTGAAAAATGTTCGCGGCGCTTACCTTATCGGTGAAGCTGCTGAAAGATTTGAGGAGCAACTGGGTAACAAAGTTCATTGCTATCAGTGCGGTGATTTGAAATCGGCGATTGCCTATGCTCAAAAAGATGCTGCAGCGAGTGACCATCTAGCGCCAGTAGTATTGTTATCGCCTGCATGCGCTTCATTCGATCAATTCAAAAATTTTCTGGAACGCGGAAATTGTTTCAAAGAATTAGTCAACAAAATGGCCCAAGAAAATGGAGAAGCAGCGTGAAGCCAATTTCGCGTGCAGATGATTCAATTTTTAGTCGTTGGTGGTGGTCTGTTGACCGCCCCAGCCTAGCGGTGCTTGCGTTAATCATGTTAATTGGCGCTGTCGTATTGATGGCCGCGGGCCCTTCGGCAGCTGCAAGACTGCGCATCGCGAACGAGTTTCATTTTCCGCTTCGCCAGCTTATCTTTCTCGCACCGGCGCTATTGATGATTATTGGTGTATCGTTTTTAACGCCGTTGCAAGCGCGACGGGTGGGCGTAGTCGTTTTCGTCGGTGCCATTTTTTTGATGCTCTTTGTATTGCTGTTAGGTGGGGACATAAATGGTGCAAAACGTTGGATTGATCTTGGTCCGGTATCACTTCAACCGTCTGAGTTTGCCAAACCTGGTTTTGTTATTGCCGCCGCTTGGATGATGGCCGAGGGTGCTCGCGATCCGCGTTTTCCCGGCGGTGCCATTGCGATGGGGTTATATACCGTCTTTGCAGGGTTATTATTGTTGCAGCCTGACTTTGGGCAATGGGCTTTGGTCACCGCGGTTTGGGCCGTGATGTTTTTTATAGCTGGGTGGAGTTGGCTCTGGATCATCTTATTGGCGGTAGCGGGGATTGCGGCATTAACGGCTGGATATTTTCTTTCTGGTCACGTCGCGGCTCGAATTGATGGTTTCTTAAAGCCCGAAAGCGCTGAAACCTATCAGATCGATCAAGCGCTCGCGGCCTTTGCCAATGGAGGGGCAACAGGGCGAGGGGATGCAACACCGGTGAAGGGATTGCTTCCTGATGCCCACACGGATTTTATTTTTGCCGTTGCTGGTGAAGAATTTGGGTTCATGCTCTGTGCGTTGATCATCGCTCTTTTTTCCATTTTTGTCGCGCGTACGTTTATTATTGCCGCATCACTGCGTAGCGTTTTTGCCCAATGTGCGGTTGCCGGTCTCGCTGCTATGATTGGGTTCCAGGCGATCATCAACATGGGTGTTTCGCTTCGTGCATTACCAGCTAAGGGCATGACATTACCCTTCATTTCCTATGGCGGGTCTTCGTTACTGGCGATGGGCCTTGCGGTTGGGCTAATCATTGCGTTGACCCGCACGCATCATGGTGTTTGGCGTCGTAAGGATATTATGCCGTGAGTCAGGGTGAAGCACCTCTAATTGCTCTCGCGGCTGGTGGCACGGGCGGCCATATGTTCCCAGCCGAAGCGCTTGCGCAAGAACTTAAACGCAGATCATTTCGTGTCTTGTTGGTTACGGACAAACGTGGCGCGCGGTATACACAGTCATTCCCAGCCGACGAACAGTTTTTGATTTCCTCCGCCACTCCATCCGTGGGTGGTCCCGTCGCCAAGGGTGCTGCAGCAATCTCAATTGCGATTGGGTTGATGACGTCTTTGCGTGAATTCAAGAAGCGCTGTCCAGCCGCTGCTGTTGGGTTTGGTGGGTACCCTTCGCTGCCGGCGATGAAAGCCGCAGCAATCCTGGGTATCCCCTATGGTGTGCACGAGCAAAATAGTGTTTTGGGCAGGGCAAACCGAATGCTCGTCAAGAAAGCAGTATTTGCAGCCCACGCATTTCCGATTCTGCAAAAGCTACCCAACGGGGTTAAGCCGATTGAAGTTGGAAACCCGGTTCGTGATGCGGTTTTATCAGTAGGCGACATACCGTTTGTACCAGTGCAAGAAAATGGTGAGATCAATTTACTGATCTTTGGTGGCAGTCAGGGGGCGAGTCTTTTTTCTTTTACACCCATCAATGCATTAGCATCTTTTCCGGCGGCCATCCGTGAAAAACTTTGTGTGACCCATCAGGTGCGCGAACAAGACATGGAGGGTGCTCGTATTGCCTATACAGAGGCTGGTATAAAAGCTGAGGTAGCACCATTTTTTAATGACCTTCCAAACCGTATGGCCGCTGCGCATTTGGTGATTTCGCGCTCGGGAGCGTCTACTGTAACCGAGCTTTCGACAATTGGCCGACCTTCGATCTTGTCGCCACTTGCCATAGCAATGGATGATCACCAGACTTCGAACGCACATGTTCTTTCGAAGGCAAATGCTGCCATCGTCCTGCCTGAAACATCTTTTAGTGAGGAGTCTCTAGGGGCCGCATTGAAGCCGATATTGTCAAACCCAGGCCGGTTGCAATCCATGGCTTCTGCTGCAAAGGGAGTTGTTATGTCTGGCGCGGCTGAGAAGTTGGCTGACCTTGTGGGTGATCTTTGCCGTGATAAAGCAGCAGCATAACTGTATTGAGTTAGATATATGACGCAGACAAACAAGTTTTCAAAAATTGATCCACCCAAGATTAAGATACGCTTACCTTTTAATGTTGGCGTCGTTCATTTTGTCGGTATCGGTGGTATTGGCATGAGCGGTATCGCAGAAGTCATGCACAATCTTGGTTATATTGTACGTGGTTCCGATGTTGCCGAAAGTCCGACAGTTCAGCGTCTTCGCGAAAAGGGCATTTTCATTGTCATTGGGCATGCTGCAAAGCATATCGATGACGCGGAAGCGGTAGTAATTTCGACAGCAATCAAACCGGATAATCCTGAGGTTGCGGCGGCAAGGGCACGACATATTCCTGTTGTGCGTCGCGCGGATATGCTTGCCGAATTAATGCGCTTGAAATGGACGGTGTCGATTGCGGGAACTCATGGCAAAACGACAACGACCAGTATGGTGGCAGCATTGTTGGATGAAGCAAAGTTAGATCCCACAGTAATTAATGGCGGCATCATCAATGCTTATGGTGCGAATGCTCGATTGGGTGAAGGCGATTGGATGGTTGTCGAGGCCGACGAGTCCGATGGCACATTTATTCGATTGCCTACAACAATTGCTGTAATCACCAATATTGACCCTGAGCATCTCGATCACTGGGCCGGATTTGAAAATCTCCGCGATGCATTTGATACGTTTATTGAAAACACTCCGTTTTACGGTTTTGGTATTGTGTGCTTGGATCATCCTGAGGTGCAGGCGCTGGTTGGGCGTGTAACAGATCGGCGTTTGATTACTTATGGCTCAAACCCACAAGCTGATGTTCGGGCTGAGAATGTCCGTTTTGCCGACGGTGCATCGCATTATGATCTTGTGTTTCGTGAACGCGGCAATGAGCTAAGTCGAGTTTCCAATATTACACTTCCGATGCCAGGTATACACAATGTGTTGAACTCCCTACCTGCTGCGATCATTGCAAAACGATTGGGTGCAGATAATGATCAGATCAAGTCGGGGTTCGCAAAGTTTTCAGGCGTGAAACGCCGCTTTACCCGCGCTGGCGAGTGGAATAATGTCGCAATTATCGACGACTATGGACATCATCCAGTCGAAATCGCTGCTGTCATGCGTGCAGCCCGGAACATTGCATCAGGAAAAATCATTGCCGTCGTTCAGCCGCACCGTTATTCTCGGTTGCGCGACCTTTTCGATGATTTTTGCGGTTGTCTAAACGAAGCTGACGTCGCGCTTATTACAGATGTGTATGCTGCTGGCGAAGCGCCGATT
>JAJFGD010000074.1 GCA_021776315.1 Hyphococcus sp.
AGCAAGGGCCCTTGAGAAATATGGTGCTGGATCTGGGGCGTCACGTCTGATTGTCGGCGAGTGCCCTTTAAATAGTGTGGTTGAGCAACAAATTGCAGAGATCAAACAACTGAATGCAGCGCGCATCTTTGGGTCAGGGTATCTCGCCAATATTGGTGCGATCCCGGCGCTCATGGGCAAAGGCGATCTGATCTTGATCGACGAGTTGGCCCATTCCTGCTTGCATATGGGCGCGCGTTTATCCGGTGCGGAGATTTTAGTTTTCCGTCACAATGATGTGGATCATGCGCGATCGTTACTGAGCGAAAACGTCCATGGCCAGAAAATCCTTTTACTGACCGAAACCATTTTTTCCATGGATGGTGATGCGGCACCGCTCAATGCATTATCCGACTTTTGTGATCAAACAGGTGCTTGGCTTATGACAGATGACGCCCATGGTTTTGGCGTCGTGAATTTGGAAAACCCCGCGCCTATACAAATGGGCACCTTTTCAAAGGCTGTTGGTGCCTATGGTGGCTATGTTTGTGGGCCTTCGCCATTAATCGATCTTTTGGCCAGCCGTGCCCGCAGCTTTGTCTATACAACCGGGCTACCGCCTGCGGTTTTGGGGGCAATATCACAATCGCTTGAGATTATCGCGACCGAGCCTGCCTTAGGGCGCAAGGCCATCCGAAATGCGCAGCTGTTTGCTGATCACATTGGTCATAATACACGCATTGAAAGCGCCATCTTGCCGGTCATCACTGGCGAATCCAAGAATGCGGTCATGCTATCGAAAGCCCTTCAAGAAGAAGGGTTTTTGGTTAGCGCCATCCGCCCACCAACCGTCCCTGAGGGCACCGCCAGATTGCGTTTCACTTTTAGTGCCGCACACAAAGAAAATGACATTCGTGCTTTGGCGAGTGCCTATAAGAAAGTCATTGCAGAGAATTTATGAGTGCATTTTTTGTCACCGCAACCGGCACCGATATTGGCAAAACTTTTGTCAGCGCCGCGATCCTTTCTGCTGCCGTATCGACCGGCAAATCGGTCGGCGTTGTTAAACCTTTGATGAGCGGTTTTTCCCTGTCCCAACTGGAAAACAGTGACGCTGGGCTTTTGCTAACGGCATGTGGGAAAACCATCTCACCACAGACTGTAGATGAGGTTTGTCAGCACCGATTTGATCAACCAGTGTCGCCGCATTTCGCGGCCAGAGATGCAGGCATAAATCTCAACCTCCGTGAAATCTGTGAGTTTGCACGAACTCATCTCGCGAAAAATAATGATCTCATTCTGGTGGAAGGGGCCGGCGGTGTGATGTCGCCGGTAACGGACGAAACAACACATCTCGATCTGATCGCCGCTTTGGATTTGCCGGTTATTTTGGTCACTGCAAACTATCTGGGCTCGATCAGTCACACGCTCACGGCACTCGAATCCCTGGACCATCGCCACATCAAAATCGCGTCCATTATCGTTAATGAACCAACAGCAGATAGCCCTCCAGCCCGGGAATTGGCCGAGGAGTTAACCCGCTGGCGTCCCGAAAATGTGGAATTCACGCGATTTTCAACTACTCCAGACCCCAAAATAGGTCATTCCTTGCTCAACAGTCTCTTGGCTATTGGTGGGTAAAATGGGGAAACCAACGGACATTCCAGGCCTCTTGGACTTATCGGGCTATCGCTGCCCGATCCCCGTCATTCGTCTTGAAGCGGTGTTGCGCAGATCGCCAAAAGGGGCACAAGTCACTGTTTTTGCTGATGATCCCATCGCCGCGGTCGACATCCCCCATTTTTGCCGAGAGGCCGGGCACAAGGTCGAAAGGCTGGATCATGAGGGCGATGGCTGCGTCTTTTTGGTCACCCGTTCAGATCAACCAACATAGTTTGGGTGGCAAAAGCCCCACAATCGCCATTTTGCTTTCGTTTATGGTAAAGGTTAATATGGAGCCGCGCCTCAATGCGTGCTTTAATGCGACCTGCGTCACTTACGGCAGCCGAACCCATAGCTGCTGTTTTTGGCTCAAGGATAATGGGGTGCAGGGCCAGGTGGCTCTGATTGGTAATTGGCTCCAAGAAGTTTGGCTCCAAGGTTGTTCGTTTAGGGGAAGCTGGGGATGAAGAGACAAGACATGACATTTATACGCAAAGCGCGTTTCGCGCTCGGTGGGATCGCGGCAGCGTCGGTTCTCGCACTTTCAGCAGGTATGCCCGCACATGCGACTTATGAGGCTGGTGTTCAGGCTTACATGAATGGCCAATATCAACAGGCGATCGACCTTTGGCACCGCTTTGCCGTCGCCGGTGATGTTCGGTCCAAGAAAATTTTGGGCGATGTTTATTCCGGCAAAACGCTGGAAGGGGCACAAGCCGCGGCGACACCGCTGGAACAAATTCCAGTCGACAATGTACAAGCGCTGCTTTGGTACACCCTCGCCGCTTATAATGATTTCACGGCCTATCAGACGCCAACCGCTGATGAAGTGAATGCGCGCATTCTTGCAGAACAACGATTGCCCGATATCCGTTCGCGGATGAGCACATCGGATGTCACCAAGGCAGAAAAGCTCGTCTCACAGACTTTTGAAGCGGGTAGCGCTTATGACATTTATCGCATCGGCGATATGTACCAAAAAGGTGCAGGCGTCAAAAAAGATAATACAAAAGCATTACAGATGTTCTCGCTGGCCCAAGAGCGCGGCGTCGGTGAAGCAAGCGCGGCCTATGAATTCCTAGAGCCTTTGATGACGGCGAAAGAGATAAAAACAGCCCTTGAACAAGCCGCTGAATGGCAGCCGCCGCTTCCGATCGAGCACACAGGCAAGACCGCTCAGCAAGAAGAGCTAGAGCGCCTCAAGAAAGAGCTTGAAGAGATCAAAATGGCTGAAGCGCTTGAAGCGGTTTCAGACATTGACGTGGAACTCATCCAGCGCGCCTTGAACGCTATCGGCTTCCGCGCTGGCGTTGTCGACAACAAGCTTGGGCCTGGCACACGAGCCGCCATCCGACGCTTCCAATATTCTACGGTTGCCAGAGATCTCGGCATGACCGAGGGCGACAAGCAAGCGGTTGTGACGGGTGTTTTGACACCGCGCCAAACGGTTGAACTCTTTGGGGATGCATCGAAAGCTGATCACCCAATGTCACAATATGTCTATGGCATTATGCATGTACGGGGCATCGGCGTTGAGCAAGATGGTTCGCAGGCTGTCAACTGGCTCGGCAAAGCCGCCGATCAAAATTTGGCGATCGCGCATTATGCACTTGGTGTCATTTATCGTGATGGCACAACAGGGTTGAACGAAGTATCGCCGGATGAGCGCCAGTCGGCACTGCATTTGGCCAGAGCTTCAGCTCTTGGGTACCAGCCAGCCAACGACGCGCTGCGTCGGTTGAGCTTCGAATATACGCGCGACGTTCAGTAGGAGGGGTAGAAAATGAAACGTACCCAAATGAAAAAATTCGCCCCCGCCATAGCAGCGCTTCTTGCTGGTGCACTTATCTCGGCTGATGCCGCCAATGCACAATCCCTTGGTGGCTTCCCAATTCGTGAGCCGGGCGCACGTTCTGGCAGTAGTGGTGGTTCCACAGGAAGCGCCACAAACAGAAAGGGACCTTTACAGATCATTGTTGATGCCAATGGCCCAGGTCCTTACAAGACAATTTCAAAAGCGATAAATGATGTTGCCGAAGGCGGTGTCGTCTACGTGATGCATGGCGTTTATAACGAGTCTCTAACGCTCGATAAATCAGTCTTTATCCAAGGGGATCGTGGTCCGGGTTCCGGTGTCGAAATCAGTGCACCGATGAACCAGGAATGCCTTTCCTTTTCACCGGATCAGCCAACAGCCCATGCGGTTGTGGCCAACGTGCAGTTCGCAGCAAAGATCAATTCTGGCGCAGACGCGTGCGTCAATGTCAGTCGCGGCGTCTTCACCTTGAAAGAAAGTGACGTTTTGGGATCGGGCGTACGCCCAGCGATTAAAGTCTCTGGCGGTACGGTGATGCTCGAGAAAAACCGCATTAGCGCGGGTTCAGAAGGGATCTTCATTGAACAAGCCCATTCGCTTTCTCAGAGCTTCATCATTGATAACAAAATTCTGCAGAACAAAGTCGGCGTCGATATCGCATCGGGCAGCCGTGCTGATGTCATCGTGGCTGGTAACGAGATTTTCGACAATCTCGACAGCGGCGTGAAATCATCTGGTTATGGTTCTGCAAAATTGATCGGCAATAAGATCCGCAACAACAAAGGCTCCGGCATTATCCTTGATAAATATGCCAAGCTTTCTTTGGTGCGCTACAACGAGATTGTCCAAAACACGGGTGATGGCGTTGCCATTCCGTTTGGTGTGAATGGTGTCATTGAAGACAATGAAATCGTCGGCAATGACGGCTTGGCGATTTTCGTTCGTGAAGGCCTTGAGCCCAAGATCACCAACAACTTCATCGACAACAACGGTGGCGACGCCAAGAAAAAGAAACGTCGCCGCAGACGATAAATTGGTCTGATTAAAAAGTTTAAAGCCCCCGCTTCGGCGGGGGTTTTTTTATGGGCAGTCCGGGTTTTGACAATCCGACGCCTAGCAAATACCGCTAAAAAATGGTGCCCCCCGCCGGAATCGAACCGGCACTCCCGCAAAGGAACTGGATTTTGAATCCAGCGCGTCTACCAGTTCCGCCAGAGGGGCATTTTCTACATGGAAATCATGTCTGGTAAGCGGCGGCATGATAGGGAGCGCGCACCAGCGGTCAACCGGCACGTTATAGAAATATTTTACCCATCTGTAAGAAGGTCGGGGTTTGAAGATCAGGCCAATACGGCTTAGCTGGAGATAAACAACCGACGATGTCTGGAATTGTTATGCCCGCTGACGACCAAGCGACCTCCGGTGGCACCCCCCATGGTGCCGCCCGAACGTTGCATAGCATTTTAGAGACAATGAAGGACAAGCCCCAAACCGCGGATCAGACCTCAGACCATGCCCGTACCCAAAGGGGCGCAGAAACGGCAGACAGTGCCAAGCTTGGCAATTTAATCGATCGCCTGGATGAGCGCGCTTTTGGTCTTATGCTCCTCCTCCTCGCCCTTCCCTGTTGTTTGCCCTTCATCTATCTGCTGCCGCAAATTGTTGCCCTTCCCATGCTCGCCTTGGCTGGACAGCTCGCCGCTGGACGCCAGCATCCCTGGCTGCCAAAAGCGCTGCATGAACGTGAATTTTCAATTCCAGCGTTCCAATCGGTTATTTCGAAAAGCGAGCGATATCTTGGTTGGGTAGAACGTTTTGCCCGCCCGCGCTTGCTGTCTCTATCAAGCGATATTGGTGTCAGAATTGTCGGCTTACTGCTTTTGGTACCGACCGCATCAATCCTGGTGCCCTTGCCCTCAACCAATACCGTACCCGGCATTGGCGTCGCCATTGCCTCTCTCGGCCTGATCGAGCGTGATGGCCTTCTCATCATTCTGGGCCTACTGATCGGGTTTTTCTGGGTCGCGCTTTTGCTGTTCTTGGGCGTCGAGGCCGTCGAAATCATCAAAAACTGGCTAGCGGCGCGACCATAAGTCAGGCCCATGTGACGATCCGCGCGGAGACCGAAAACCCAATCACGGACTAGCATAAGGCCCATGTTGAACGCGTTTTCAAAATTGTCCTTAACCGAACAGGCACTGACGGTGTCGGCAACCGCGAGTGGATTGCTGCTGATTGGCGCTCATCTCTTTGAACGGGTTGGTGGCTTTCCGCCTTGCGTCCTATGTCTCGACCAACGCGAAGCCCACTGGACGGCACTTGGTGCTGCGATTGCTGGGCTCGTTATCGCGCGCGTTTTAAAGTCAAAGCTCGGTGCCGCTGCAGCGGTTGGTGCCGTTGCGCTGATTTATGCGGTTAGCGCAGGCCTCGCATTCTATCATACTGGGGTTGAGTATCTATTCTGGCCAGGCCCAGCCATTTGTTCGGGCGGCATCACAGAAAGTATTAATTTGGATGCTATCGGCAGTGCGCTCACACAAAAAGCTGACGCCGTTTCTTGCGCTGATGCGCCATGGCGCATGTTTGGCGTATCAATGGCTGGATATAATCTTCTCGCCTCTGCTGGTCTTTTTGCACTCACCCTCTTTGCGGCCATTGCAGAGAACCGTCGCGCCAGAATTACGCGCGGGTCTAGCAATATCCAAAATCAACCATCATGACTGCAGCGCATCCAGACAAACCTGGTCCGAAAGCCGCGCGCATTGCGCAGATGCTGCGGGTTGATCATGCGGGTGAATATGGTGCCGTTGCCATTTATCGGGGCCAGCGCGCGATTTTTGATGCCCTACCCCACAAGCAAGACATGGCTGAAGCAATTGCTGAGATGGAGGCTGGCGAAGCGGAGCATTTGCGCACATTCGACGCCCTTCTCGCCGAACGGAAAATTCGACCCACCCTTCTCGGGCCTTTGTGGAATGTTGCGGGGTTTGGCCTCGGCGCCGCCACCGCGCTGATGGGAGAAAAGGCGGCGATGGCGTGCACCGAAGCGGTCGAGGACGTCATCGAGAAGCATTATGGCGAACAGGCAGAGGCTCTGGCGGAAGAAGAGCCCGCTCTGGCCGCCACAATCCGGCAATTTCGCGAGGATGAAATTGGCCACAAAAACACCGCTGAGGCCGCTGGTGCCCGCGAAGCACCGGGATACGGGCTTTTGTCGGCAGCCATCAAAATGGGGTGCCGGGCGGCCATCAAGGTTGCGGAAAAAATCTAACCTTGTTTGCGCTATAGGCCCCGTGGGCTATGGTATTCTCAAAATCAATCGATCCATCCTAGAGGGAGTTTTCATGAGTAAAAGTATTTTTTCGCGCCATTCAGGCCTATTGATCACGGCGTCAATTTTCACACTCACCGCTGCTTGCAGCGAGCAAATCGCTGCCACACAAGAGACAATCGCTGCACACACAACGTCTGCCGCGAGCGACGCTAGCGGTGAGCCAACATTGGCGGAAGCGCAAGCCTTCATCAAAGAAGTCGAAGATAAATATCGTGAGTTTGGCGAATATTACGCCCGCATCGCATGGCTTCAAGCCACCAATATCAATTACGATTCAAACTGGCTTCTCACTAAGGTTGATACGGAAAATACCGAGCTCGGTGTTAAATACGCTAATGCTGCCAAGCGATTTAACGATCTCGAATTACCGGCGGAAGAGCGGCGGAAAATTGAGGCCATCAAGCTTGGCCTAAATCTTCCGGCACCGGAACGACCGGGCGCAGCTGGTGAACTTGCCGAAATCAACACCCGTATGGGCTCGGTCTATGCGACAGGCAAAATTGAATTGGACGGCGAAACAGTCGGTCGTAACGCCCTTGAAGTGATGATGGGCGAAGTGCGCGATCCCGCGAAACTTGAAGAGATTTGGACCAAGTGGCGCGAAGTGCCGGTCGCGGCTGACGGCGATGGCAACACGATGAAATCTGACTACGCCAAGATGGTCGAGATTTCGAATGAAGGCGCAAAAGAACTGGGGTTTGACGATGTCGGGTCCATGTGGCGCGCTCGTTACGACCTGCCACCGGCGGAATTTGCTGATGAAACTGATCGCCTCTGGGGTCAGGTCAAACCGCTTTACGACGAACTTCAGTGCCATGTTCGCGCAAAATTGAACGAGGAATATGGCGACGACGTCGTCCCGCTTGAGCAGCCAATTCGCGCCGATTTGCTCGGTAATATGTGGGCACAAAGCTGGGGCAATGTTTATGACCTCGTGGCACCTGGTTCAGCCGACCCTGGCTATGACCTCACGCAGCTATTGGTCGACAATGGCTATGACGCCAACAAGATGGTGGAAACTGGCGAGGCATTTTTCTCATCGCTCGGTTTTGATCCATTACCGGAAACATTCTGGGATCGGTCGCAGATTACAAAGCCAGCTGATCGCGAAGTGGTCTGTCATGCTTCCGCTTGGAACCTTGATGGGCAGGACGACATTCGCATCAAGATGTGCACCAATGTGAACGCCGATGATTTCCGTACGGTGCATCACGAATTAGGGCACAATTATTATCAACGTGCCTATAAACATCACTCCCCAATTTTCCAGGGTGGTGCCAATGGCGGTTTCCACGAAGCGATTGGTGACATGGTCGCGCTATCGATTACGCCGGAATATTTGCAAACTATCGGCCTTCTCGATGACGTGCCGGACGCCTCCGCTGATCTCGGGCTCCTCATGAACCAAGCCCTTGAAAAGATTGCCTTTATGCCGTTTGGTCTATTGATGGATAAATGGCGCTGGCAGGTATTTTCAGGTGAGCTAACACCAGAAACTTACAATGATGGCTGGTGGGCATTGAGAACGCAGTATCAAGGTATTCGACCACCGTCAGAGCGCTCGGCCGATTATTTTGATCCGGGTGGGAAGTATCACATCCCAGGTAATGTCTCTTATACGCGTTACTTCATCGCGCATATTTTACAGTTCCAATTCCACCAAGCCGCTTGTGAAATGGCTGGCTGGGAAGGTCCGCTGCACCGTTGTTCTGTGTACGGATCTGAAAATATCGGTGGAAAATTCAACGCCATGTTAGAAATGGGATCGTCAAAGCCTTGGCCAGAAGCCTTGGAGGCCTTTGTCGGCACCCAAGAAATGGACGGCGCATCTGTGGTCGAATATTTCGCGCCATTGATGGAATATCTGCAAGAACAAAATAGCGATCGCCAATGCGGTTGGTAATCAGCGCTAGTTACTAGCTGGAAAAGCCCCGCTTTTGCGGGGCTTTTTTATGGCCGCCAAAATGGTTTTGTCTCTTCAAATGCCGCCCAGTCCGTTTCGATGGCTTTGGCCACGGCCTCAGCCTGTGCCGACTTAAAACCGCAGACAAAACCTGCAACCCGGATGGCTTCGCCGCCGCCGCCCCTCGCCGCCTCATCCGCTAAGCGTTGCGCGACCATGGCGTCATTCACCATCCCGAAATGATGCTGCAGCCTTGAAAGCGTGGCCATATAGACCTGCCGCTGGTCCTTTGGGTAAGCGTTTCGGAACATTTGCACGGGATAGCGCAGCTTTTTCAGAGCAATCCGGAGTTGGTGTAAATCGGCATTGTGGCCTGGGCGAAGATGTCTGGCCGTTTTCCTGGTTTTCTTCAGCGCTCTGTCGAGCGCTCTTGGCGCAAATTCAAAGACCGGTAAAGCAAACGTTTTTTGTGCTGGCTTGCGCCATTGGGCGAGTAGGGACGCTTCAACAAGGTCAATCAGAAACTGTGTGAATGCTGGGTCGCTTATCGTCTTGCTGGCTTGCATCCACCCCTCGGCCCGCATCGCCTGGGCCTGGAGTTTTAGATCCCGACTACCCAAAGGCGCATAATCGCTTTCCAATGACATCGATAGGGTTTCATCAACAAAGACATCCCAATCACGGGCCGGTGCCAATAAGCGGGCGTAAAGTTTCGCCGACGCTGCCAAATCTCGGATCTGTCCAGTCTTCAAATGAGGCCGGAAAATTCGCTCTGCCGCTCGCAATCGGCGCAAGGCCACACGCATTTGCTGGATTGCTGCGCTGCGACGGCCATCCACCAATGGGCTTTGAAGCGCAGCCAGTCTGACCGCCACATTTGCCAAGGCGCGCTGCAACACTTGGCCAACCGGTTCGTCAGCAGCGGCCAATATTTTTGCCGCACGGCCAATTTGAAAGACACCACCCTTTTGCAAGCTCAACACTTGGTCCAGCTGGCTTTTAAAGGATAGTCGAAGGCCTTTATTTCGGGCGAATAGACGGGCAAGCCCTAAGAGATCTTTTGGCCGGCCGTCGAGCAATCTTAGGCTCACTTCGCTCACTGGTGCCTGGCTCTCTTTTCCGGACTCAGCCCAATACTCGGCCTTCCCTAGCGAAATGACCATTTCGACAGTCGAGCGGCCAAATATCAAACGCGTGGTCCAGCGATCACTGATGATATGCGCAAGCGGCTCGTACCGGCTTTCCATCTGCGGCTCGACGCCATAACTCAAGCCCGAAGCCCCAATCCTTGGGAAATCCGCCCGGTCTGACAGTTCCGTCATCACTGCATCATCGTGGAATGGAGGGCATTCCTTAGCGCTTGCCCGCAGCAGTTGAACGAGGCGATCTCCATCGTCGCAAAGGCACAATGACCTATGGGCCTTGGTCAAAACCTTATCTGGGGTATCAAAATAGGTTTCGGAAACGCGTCGCCACGCATCAGTACCATCGCTATAGGCTCGGGTCACCAGGCTCTGTTGCAACGCAGCAACTTCGCCTGACGAGCCGATAAACGTTAGCTTGATTGCCGAGTTACACTCCGCCATTCCGGCGACACCACCACTTCCCTAACCCTGGATATCATATGTGAACCACGCGGCGGTGCCCATAGCCGATGCAAAGGCCCCATCAGGCCAATCGACGTGGCCCTACTTTCGCCCACTGACAATCGGTCATACCAGAATATCGGTGTGAACAGCGTTCGCGCCCTCAATGGCAATGACTGAGTATCGGAGGTTTCATTTGATTTCGGCCTTGCCAAGCCTCGTATTTATACCAAATAGCTGGCCATACCGCTTATTTCGTCGGTCATACCGAGCTAGCCAGCGGCCCTACTGGGTCTGGTCAGTGATTTGCGAAGCTTCAAATTTGAAGGAGTCCTTAACGCAAAAGTAGGGCCAGATCACTTAGAATGGACATTCAAATGACCCTCAAAGAAGCGAGATCAACTAGGTCTATAAAATAGATGCAGGTCAAATTTTTAAATTCTACGACCCGGCAAATTCTAAGTCCCAAAACCGGACTTCGCGGAGCATCCAAGTTTAAAAAACCAACCCAGAACATGGGTTGATTAACGCAAATTAGTATTACCAAGAAATCAACCCCGACCATTGGGGCTCATACCGACGGTCTACCGACGCGATAGACCAGTATTCGTCTTCGCTATTTCGATTTCGATACAACCTTTAAACGTCAGTCCAGACGCCAAATCCATATAAAAAACGGCACGGCCCAAAGGCCATGCCGTTTCTAATTCCTAAAATTCGCCGTTTTAGCGGTCTAGCTAGGCCAGCAAGTCGCCAATGCCTCTTTTGACGCGTCACTCAAACCTTCGAGATCAGCTTCAGAAGCCACAGACATTAACTCTTCGGTCATGGAGGCGTCAGCTTGCTCCGCCAAACAGGCACAACCAGATGGGTCGCCGCCACTATTTGTCGTATATTCAACGCAATATCCTTCGAGGTCGCCAGCTAGGGCAGGGGTCAGGACAAAACTTGCGGCAAAGGCAGCTGTCAGTAGTTTTTTCATGGGATTTCCTTCCAATTAATTACGGCAGCGCTTAGCGCGTGCACATATCCATTGCGGCTTTCGCTTCAGGAGAGGCGGCTTCATATCGTTCTGATGGATCGGCGATCTCGCCCAGTGCCAACATTTCATCGACCAAATCATTGGCCACCACTTGTTCTTCAAGACATGTGCAGCCGGACGTATCGCGGCCTTCTGCTTCTAACGCGGCGGCGCAAGCATCTGCGAGTTCGCCCGCGGAAGCCGTTGCATTCATTGCACCCGCAGCAACCACAGCCGCAAAGATTAGTCTGATCTTCATTATGTAGACCCCTTCTAGAGCAAGCGCCGATCTAGACCTGATTACACAACAAAACATCCGGGCGGCGCGTTCATATCGTCCCAGCCAGGCGGGATGTCACCTGAAACCACAGGCGGCGTCAATCATCTTCCCCAGTTAAAAAAGCGAAATTTTTAGACAAATATATGAGCCCGTGGTCGGTTTTGGCGCCGCAGCAAAGGCCCGCCGGACCCTAACCGTGTAAAAGCTTTCCGTCGGGGATGACCCAATCCCTTGCAGTTGGTGATCGATTGGATAGAAGACGCCCAACGGTTGAGCGTTTTTCAAAAAATGCCCCGTCAATCACACGGCCCCTATAGCCAGGAGAAATACGCGATGAGCGACGCGCAAATGCACGGCACAACGATTTTGGCGGTTCGCCGCGGCAACACAGTCTGTGTTGGTGGGGACGGGCAGGTGAGCCTTGGTCATACAGTGGTGAAGGGCGACGCGAAAAAAGTGCGCCGTCTAGGCGGAGAGCGGGTCATTGCCGGATTTGCCGGGGCCACCGCTGATGCATTCACATTGCTGGAGCGCCTTGAGGCAAAACTTGAGCAATATCCAACCCAATTAACCCGCGCCAGCGTTGAGCTTGCCAAGGACTGGCGCACTGATCGGTATTTGCGCCGCCTGGAAGCCATGATGATTGTCGCCGACAAAGATGTGACGCTGACGCTGTCGGGGGCAGGGGATGTTTTGGAACCACAATTTGGGGTGACGGGCATTGGCTCTGGTGGTGATTATGCAAGGTCCGCGGCGTTGGCGCTGTTGCAAGAAACGGATCTTGATCCCGAAGCCATTGTCCGCAAAGCCATGGCCATCGCTGGATCAATCTGCGTTTACACAAACACCTCACTGACGGTTGAAACGATCCACACGGATGAGTGATCACCGCATCGAATTGAATATCGACGACCACATCTTACATTGTAACTATATCTCGTAGGGTCCTTCTCAATGACTGAATTTTCTCCCCGTGAAATTGTTTCCGAACTCGACCGCTATATTGTCGGTCAAAACGATGCCAAACGTGCTGTCGCGATAGCGCTGCGAAATCGCTGGCGACGGCGGCGGGTTGCGGCACCGTTAAGCGACGAAATTACGCCAAAAAACATCTTGATGATTGGCCCAACAGGGGTCGGTAAAACCGAAATCTCAAGACGCCTCGCTAAGCTTGCTGGGGCGCCATTTTTAAAGGTGGAAGCAACGAAATTTACCGAAGTTGGGTATGTGGGGCGCGACGTCGATTCGATCGTGCGCGACCTTGTCGAAATTGCTATCGGTATTGTTCGTGAGAAAAAGCGCGAAGACGTAAAAACTGCCGCTCATGCTGCTGCCGAAAACCGTGTTTTGGACGCCCTTGTCGGTGAACATGGTAGCGAAGCAACACGCGAGAAATTCCGACAAAAGCTGCGCGATGGCGAAATCGATGATCGTGAAATTGAGCTCGAATTGCGCGAGACCCGGAGCGGCATGCCAAGCATCGACATTCCCGGCATGCCGGGCTCGCAAATGAGCATGATCAATCTGTCCGACATGTTCGGGAAAGCCTTTCAAGGACCGCGCACCAAACGACGCATGAAAATCAAGGATGCGTATGAGCCGATGATTGCCGAAGAGTCGGATAATCTTTTGGATGAAGACACGGTCGTACGCGAGGCTATCGATCTTGCTCAAAATGATGGCATTGTTTTCCTCGATGAAGTCGACAAAATCGCGCGCAGTTCAGAGCGCGCCAGCGCCGATGTTTCCCGCGAAGGGGTGCAACGGGATCTTTTGCCTTTGATCGAAGGGGCAACGGTCGCCACCAAACATGGGCCGGTCAAAACCGATCACATTTTGTTTGTCGCTTCAGGCGCATTTCATTTGTCGAAGCCGTCTGACCTTTTGCCGGAGCTACAAGGGCGCCTGCCAATCCGGGTCGAACTCGATGGATTGACCCGGGACGATCTGCGCCGAATTTTGGTGGAACCAGAGGCGAGCCTCCTCAAACAATATTGCGCCTTGATGGAAACTGAGGGCGTCACCCTGGAATTTACCGATGATGCGGCCGATGCCTTGGCTGATGCCGCCGCTGGGGTCAATGCTGGTGTAGAGAATATTGGTGCCCGGCGCCTCGCCACAATTATGGAGACGGTGTTGGATGACATCTCTTTTTCTGCCGCCGACCGGGCCGGGGAGACAATCAAGATCGATGCCGCCTATGTGCAGGAAAGATTGGGCGAAATTACGCAAAATGCTGATCTTTCGCGCTATATCCTATAGTTTGCAGGTATATTTTTGGTTCCGAAATAATAATTCGACTGACGCTAGGCTGATATTGAATTGCAACCCAAACTAGAGGCGTTGGGCCAAACACCTGATAATAGGGCGGTTTTGCGCCTTTTATCCCGCCTGTGGCGAAATACGCGCACCCAGACACACCATTCAGGAGAACCGTCAAAACGGGCTTTCGCTTAAGTTAATAGCAGGTTAATCTGTCCGTTGTTTAGGGGAAATTGAGTGGGCTTTCATTATGGCTGACGGCGCGCCCAGATTGTTTGGCAAGAAGCGTTCAATGAGCGACGAGGCGGAAGACGCCGATCCACGTTTTTCTACCAAGAAAGACGAGGCGAAATCGCATTCTTCCATTTTTGGCGGGTCGACAAAGAAACCGCCGAAGGTTGCCTTCACCGGTGAAGAATACGGTTTTGGCTATCAAGCTACGAAAAGCTTTCTCCTTCGTGCCCGGGAAAATGAGACTGTTGAGGATGCGGGTGCCGCGCGATCCCATGCACGCACGGAACGCGAATTTGACGCTGCTAGTAAAAACAATCGGTTTGATTATCACGCGGCAGTTCCACAACCGCTAAGGACCAAAGAACAGTCCTTGATGGCAGTGAAGAGCAATTCTGCAGATTTCGCTATCGTACCGTTCTATAGCCCCTATGCGGGCTATGATTTTGAAACACTGCGCGCCATGAGCAGCCTGTTCACAACGATTGGCGTTGAACAAGTTGAGGCGACAGACGAGCTTTGTCTCGCGGTTCATGAATCACAGCTTTATGATCTTGTGCAATCATCGCACCCAGGTACAGGTTTTTCAGCGCTGCAACGGCGGATGCGGAAATCCTGGGGACTGATTGATTCCGCCAGTGGTAATCGACCTGGTGATGACTTTGAATCTGAAATGCCGCGGGCGGGTCTGCCGATCGACATGTCCGATCAGAAACTGATCCGTGATCGGATTGATACTGTTTATGCCGGTCCGGAAGCCGCGCGGCGATGTAAATCAAAATTGGACGGCCTTCGTGCCATCGGTATTGATGTGCAAGAAACCGCGCAGATGATTGAGCCCCATCGTGAATTGGCGAAATTAGCACGCACGACAGCAAACCCGGCGCGTCAAACAAATACGACTTTTGATCCCGTGACCGGTGAAACGCGGTTCTTCTCCTCCTTGGGCGCAGAGTCACAAGCCGGCAATCTTTTTGGTATGATCCTGCCCTATGAAGTGGCCATGCGATCGTCGGACTATGTCATCATTGATCACAAATTCGATGATGAAGTAGCACAAAAGACCCGTTTTTTGGTGGTCGAGAACAATATCGACCACTCCATGTTTGAAGACAAATACCGCACGACGGATGCGCGTACGGCCTATTGGGTGAAGCGTCTGCAAGCCGTGGCGACACCTGGTATTTCCGTTGGTAAAGGGTTGATGCAGTTTGTTGGCTTCACAGCTGGGGCCGTTGCCATTTTGCTGATGATCGTTGGCGGTTACGGCCTTGGTGCATCATCTACAACATTGATTGACATGCCTGCCTCGCTTCCATGGTTGTCATCACTTTCATCAATGGGCACAGCGATCCTTGGTGTTGCGCTGGCCTGTGTTGCTTGGATCATGTTGTCAGTGCAAAGCGCTGGCGATCGCGGCGTTCGTGTGATGTTGCGTTTCCGCCGTGATGGCACGGCCGCTTCAATTGGCGACGTCGAAAACTTCTTGCGCAATTATGGTGTGCGTCACGCTGTTGTCCGTATGGATGAAGACAGTGAAGAGGGCTCACCTGCATCGATCGTTCTCGATATTGAATTTGACAAAGAAGATTTTTCTTATGGACCGTTTGCCGCGATTACGCGCCGCATGCGTGGTTCGGTTGTAAACGGTGCCATGAAGAAAGCCTTCCAGCGCTGGAAAAATCGTGGCGTTACGGTTTTGGCGGCAATGCCTTTTGAAGAATCACAATCACAATTGCCGCGACACAGGGCCCGCCGTTGGTGGAGCGAAGCTGTTGGCGCATGGGCTGGTGATTTCATTGAGACCATGTTTATTCGCCTGACACGGTTGATGGTCTTTTACGGAATCCCAGCACTGGCAATCGGCTATGTGATTTGGAAGGTCGCACTGAACGGCTAACGTTAAATTTTTCTGCGCGTTCTGGCTTTCAAAAACACGTAAAAAGCACCACCACCGCCATGTTTCGGATGGGCGGGGCTTGCGCGCACTACTAATTCTCTAAACGGTTCTTCGCGCAGCCAGTCCCCAAGACGCGCGCGCAAAACACCACTGCCAACGCCGCGTGAAGGCAATCCGGGAACAGTGCTTGCACCTTTTCCGGTGATAACTAAAACGCAGCGTTTATCTGAAAGCCGCGCATTGAGGAGAAAAGCCAATAATGTTTTGCGCGCCGTTACTTGCGTGTGACCGTGTAAATCGATGGTGGCATCAATTGGGGCACGCCCCCGGCGCACATGGCGATCGGCGCGGGGGTCACCCGACTTGAATGGGTCTGGCCCAGAGCGGGTGGCACCAATATTTGATGGCATTCCATGGTGTCGCAACTTTTCTTCGACGAGCTTGTCCGACTGGCGAAAAACCGGCCTCTTATGGGGTGGCAAAATATCATTAGACGGATCTTTCATCGGCGAAACATCTCGGACGGTACGCTTCCACAGGGATTTTTCTTCCGATGTCAGATCTCGCTTTTTCATTGCCAAACAGACGTCGGTAATCGGTCGGCCACGCTGCGCGGTACCAACACATACATTTGACCACGAGCATTCATCATACCGGCAACAATTTCTGCCTTCGTCCCAGCACCCCAAAACACGTCACCGCGAACCGGTCCACGGATCGCCCCACCCGTATCTTGCGCGATCATGAGACGGCGGATTCGGTCGGGCCCATTTCCAGATACGGGGTCCAGATCTATCCAAACTGGTGCCCCAAGCGCATGAAAACGACGGTCCACCGCAAGGCTACGCTCTGTCGTCAACGCAACACCTTGGGCACCAAGAGGGCCTTTGTTTGTCGGCACATCCTCTATCGTACGAAAGAAAACATAAGACTCGTTTTGCTCCCGCATCGCTTGCGCGTCTTCGGCATCGGCCATTTCTAACCACTGTCTGATGGACTGCATCGACACCTCGGCAAGCGGCAAGATGTTATCGCGCACCATGACGCGGCCGATCGCCGTATAAGGGCGGCCATTTTGCCCGGCATAACCAATGCGCAAACGCTCGTCGTCGTCAAAAATCAGCTGCCCAGAACCCTGGATCTGCAAGAAAAACAAATCATTTGGCGACATCCAGGCAATCGGCGTGGAGGTTTGCGCCAATGCGCCCTGGTTGATCTCACGGTGATCCGGGTAGGGAACAAGTCGATTGTCTTGAAGGCGCCCTGCAATCCGTTCACCCGCAAGTTCTTCGCGAAAAGCACCAAGATCGACATCAACCAAATCGTCGGGACGGGCGTAGACCGGGGCCGTAAAATCCGAAGTGGGGGCGCTGCCGGCGCGATAGGCCGGTTCGTAATACCCCGTAAAGACGCCCGCATCCTCTATTCGCGCCGGTGCCGCCGCTGCAGGGCCATCGGGCAAGGGGTCACGACGATTAAAGATTTGAATTGGCGCAAATTCTGTTTCGAAGAAAAAACGCGCCTGCTCCCCGCGCTCGACCGAATCTTCTGGCATCGTCTCTTGGGCGCGCTTGGCTGAAACGCAAATCGTTTGCCATTCAGACGCTAGGCCCCCTAGCGTCACACCCTCAAAACCAGTGCCGAGATTTTCTTGTCTATTGATTGGCGTATCCGGGTCCATGCCCTCAATTCTGGCGCAAGACGCTAGAAATGCTTCAAATGCTGGTGCTGGATTGTCTACGCGCCAGCCTTTGATGTCGGCAAAACGCGCTGGCTGTAGTCGCAATTGGGTCGGACCATAGGCGGAATCATCGAACGGCGCTTTTTGAAAAGGCGGCAGAAAACCACCGAAAACTAAGATCGCGGCTAGAATAACAGCAATCGCGCCGGCCAAAAAAATGGCCAAGCTTTGGCGAAAAGTCAGTGCGGTCACGAAACTGGCGTCCTCGGGCTAGTTGACGCCGGAAAGTATTAAGCCCCACCGCCAGTAGCGACAAGCGTCCAATTTGGATCATTACTGCCGAGCTTGCGCGAAAACGTCCAACGGTCCTTCACCAGATCAATCCGGTTTGGATCACCATCGACCACTTCACCTTCTTTATCTCGGGTCACACGCACTTGATTTGAGGTGAATTCAGCTGTCGCAGACATCCATTGGTCCGTTACTTCACTGGCAACGATCGCAGCATGTTCAATACCAACAAACTTTAAATCGACAGACTGGCCAGCGGTTTCACGCGCGGCCACAGCGGATTTAAAGGCATCATAAATCGACGTATCAAGAAAAGTACGAATGGAACGAAGGTCGCCAGAGGCAAAACCTTCAACGATCATTTCATAGGCGCCGCGGGCACCGTTTAGGAACTCGCCTTCATCAAAGCTTGCATCTGCTTCGCGCAGGACCCGGGCATTGGTTGAAACCGGTTTGGGAGGCGCAACGTCATCGTCGAGGTCGACCCCGAAATCCGTATCTGACTGTTGATCGCGAGCCGATTTAGGACGAACTGGCTCCAGTTCAGAGCGCTGTTCGTGGCCTGTCCGGGTGCCCATGACAGAGATTAATCGAAACAGAATAAATGCCGTTACACCGGCCAAAATGAGCAGTACTGGGTCCATAACGAGCTGAATTTACACTTCTATGTCTTAATATTACGCCTCTGATCACTATATAGGCGTGAATAGAAGGAATACACTAGCCCAAATGCTCTTAATCCTCCTCGCCCTTTTCGTCATTGGCCCCATTGCTGAAATATATGTCCTGCTTAGCGCAGGTAGTGCTTTTGGCGTCCTACCCGTCATAGGTGCTTGTTTGGCCACCGCCTTCCTTGGGGGCTGGATCATCCGGCTTCAGGGGCTCGCCGCCATTCAAGGGGCCCGGCGCGACCTCGACGCGGGTCGCCCGCCGGTCGCGTCAGCGGTGAATGGCGCACTATTGCTCGTGGCGGCGCCATTTTTAATGACGCCAGGGTTCTTGACCGACGCCATGGGCTTTGCCTTGTTAATTCCTCCGGTCCGCCTACTTCTTGGAAAATGGGCGCTCGGCTATATCAAAAAACGTATTGATCGGGGCGACGCCACAATAACAATTATGCGCCCGTAAATTCCGGGTTGCAGGCGGGGTCCGCGCCGTGTATTGACCCCGTTCCGAAAATCTTAGAGCGGTGAAACAATGTCAGAAACCCCTGAAAACAATAATGGTGCAACTGGACCTGGTCTTGACGCTCCCCAGGACGGACCGTCATTTGTTGTCCTCGCGCAATATTTGAAAGATTTATCATTTGAAAGCCCGAAGGCACCGGGCAGTTTTCAAAACCAACAATCCCCTCGACTTGAAGTAAATGTCGATGTTCAAGGACGTGGTCTTGGGCCTGATCAATATGAAGTTGAGCTATCGGTAAATGCTCGCGCAAATCGCGACAGTGACACAATTTTTGTTGTTGAAGCCTCTTACGGCGGTGTGTTTGAAATTAAAAATCTGCCGCGTGATCAACTAGAAATGGTGATGCTCGTCGAATGTCCGCGCCTATTGTTCCCGTTCATGCGCCAGATCGTTGCCGATGCAACGCGTAACGGTAACTTCCCGCCGCTTATGCTAGAACCGATTGATTTCATGGGCATCTTCACGGCGAACCAAGAAAAAGCGCGCCAAGAACAGCTGGCAACACAGAGCTAGTTAACAGCTGACTGGCGCCAAACACTGTCTTCACCGAGTTCTTCAATAAAGCTCTGATGCGCATCGAGCTCTTCATCTGTGATGCGCGGAGACAACGCTTTTGGCCGTTGTCGGGCCGCCGATTTCTTTGTCTGCGCTGTATTCCCTGATCCATCGGACGACGAATTACCCGCAAAGTTTAATCCCGCTTGGGCACCACCAGTGAGCTCAATATAGACCTCTGCCAGGAGCCGTGAATCGAGCAGAGCGCCGTGGCCATCTCGCTCACGCTCTTTGGTATCAATGCCAAAGCGCGAACACAGCGCATCGAGGCTTGCTGGGGCTCCTGGAAACTTTCGACGTGCCACCAATAAGGTGTCGATCATCTTATTTTTGAGTAATGGTAGTTTTGCCGCCCGTAACTCGTCTTGCAAAAAGGGAAGGTCAAAACCGATCCCATTATGCGCGATCAGCTCTGCGTCGCCAACAAAAGCCAAAAACGCCGGCGCAACATTCTCACCTGTAAAGAGCGGCTTGTCGCTTAAGAACGCCGCAGAAAGACCATGCACACGAAAAGCACCATCGGGCATATCGCGTTCCGGGTTGACGTAACAGTGAAATGATCGGCCGCTAATGGCACCATTGATCAATTCGATCGCACCGATTTCAACGATGCGATGCCCTTCGGAAAATTTGAACCCTGTGGTCTCGAGGTCAAATACAATCTGACGCATTGGTAGTTGCCCTAGTTTACTCATCAACTGGCGGGTAAAGCGTTTGTTTTACCTGTGTTGCGATCGCCTTTAACGAAAATGGCTTTTGAATATATCCGACCCC
>JAJFGD010000075.1 GCA_021776315.1 Hyphococcus sp.
GCTTTGGCATCAGCGAGTTTGACACCTTCCTCGGTCCAACCCTCGATTTTGAATTCAAACGGTTCGCCTTCTTTGCCGCCGGTTGGATAGATTGCCATAGTGACCACACAAACCGGGCGTTCGAATTCAATTTCCAATGGGCGGTTTAAATAATTGAAATAACCTGCCGCATATTTTCCACTTGGTGCAGCAGCATAGGTGCACATAGTGTTATATTGGAAATAATCTTGGCCATCGCAGATTTGTCGACTAAGTCCATCGCCAAAGGTTACGCCGAGTGACTCTGCGAAATCATTGTTGATGACATCGCCGTGGCCGCCGGGTGGTGGTTCAAAAGTGATGACCGCATAGGGCGGATCATTTTCGGCGAGTGCCGCATCACCTACGATCGATATCGCGCCGGTGATCGTGGCTGGATTGGAATCGTTATCCGCATCAGGACCTATGCCGTTTTCGTGTACCCAGTCGCTATTGTGTTCGTGTTCGGGGCTCGCCCCATCATTGTTGGGGTGTGACCAGGCACTCGCTCCAAGAAACAATGGTGCGATAGCGCATGCCGAAGCGATTATCGGTGTTAGAATTGACTTACGAAAACCTTGTTTCTGGCTCATCGTTTATCCCCATGCGTCCCTGGCTTACATTACTACACTGGTCCAATCGTTCCAAGTTGAGCCCGATCACGCTGCAACGCGCTGAAAAGCATGAGTTTTTCGATGAAATGCACGGTTTTCGCCGTAAATGCGCTTGACCTAATGGCGTCCATGCGGCCCTATTTCGCGTCGATTCGAAAGGGGAAAATGGTGTTTAACCAGTTGAAATTTTACGGTGCGGTAACCGCACTTACAGTTGTTGGTGCTTGCGCAAACGAAGAGCCTACAACGCCAGCGTTGTTTTCAGATGATCTAATGGCGTCCGTAACCGCAGCCCAATCAGCTCCAAGCGCAGCTGAGCGCATTGAGGCTGATGTTGTCTATCTCGCCGACGATGCTCGCGGAGGTCGCGAGGCGGGAACAAAAGGTTATGATGCTGCTGCCGACTATGTCGCAGCGCGCATGGCAGATCTTGGTCTGGCACCGGGTGCTGACGGTGGCTGGTTTCAGGAAGTCCCTCTTATCGCTTCACAAGCTGTTGTGGATGACGCCGCTTTGACGATCACCGGACCCGACGGAGAAGCAACTGCATTCGAAAATCTCGGCGACTTCCGTTTGTATACATCCATTGGTGTGGACAATTTTGACATAGAAAATGCGCCAGCTGTGTTTATCGGTCATGGTGTGCATGCTCCCGATTATGGTCATGATGATCTTGAGGGATTGGATCTTAATGGCAAAGTTGTCGTCTATTTCAGCGGGGCACCAGACACGTTCCAAAGTGAGCAACGTGCACATTTTGGTAACGGAAAAGCGAAGGCTTGGTCTGAACGTGGTGCCGTTGGTGCCTTAGCTGTTCGGAGCGAAGGGGACACGAGCCGCAATCCATGGGAACGCTTAATCCAAAATCCGAATAGTATCAGCATGACCTGGCTCTGGCCTGACGGGCGTGCGGAACAATCTGGTCCTAACATAAAAGGCTCTGGATCGATCAACCCAGATATAAGTGAAGCTCTGTTTGCAGGTGCTCCAAAAACTTTTGCGGAAGTGCGTGCAGAAGCTGATGCTGCCGGCGTTGCGCCAACTGGGTTTGATCTTGGTGTTCGAATTTCAATGAAAGGTGCAGCAACGCGCACTGAAAAACAAAGTTCAAATGTTGTTGGCGTTATTGAGGGTTCTGACCCCGAATTACGCGATGAATATGTTGTGCTAACGGCTCATCTCGATGGGGTCGGTACCAATCAAAACCTCGTGGATGAAGGCGAAGACGGTATCAATAACGGCGCTTTAGACAATGCATTAGGCATTGCCACGATGTTGGAAGCAGCGAGCCGGCTGGTCGAAAACCCACCAGCACGGTCGGTGATATTTTTGGCCGTAACCGCTGAGGAAAAAGGATTATTAGGGGCCGATTATTACGCCCATTTCCCAACTATGCCGCTGGATAGCCTTGTTGCCAATGTTAATTTGGACATGCCTTTGGTCTTGCATTCATTTACGGATGTGATTGCTTTTGGCGCAGAGCGTTCGTCGCTTGGCCCTATCGTCGCGCAAGCCGCAGAACAGGCGGGTGTGAAATTGTCGCCGGACCCGATGCCGGAGCAGGGAATTTTTACACGATCCGACCATTATCGTTTTGTCGAAAAAGGCGTGCCAGCGGTATTCATGATCGTTGGGTTTGAAAATGGTGGTGCCGAGAAATTCCAAACATTCATCACGACGAATTATCACCAACCTGGTGATGATGTGTCACAAGCGATTTTGTATGATGATGCAGCGCGTTTTGCGGATGTGAATGTTGAAATCGCAATCGCGATTGCGAACACGCCGATACGCCCAAGTTGGAACGAGGGCGATTTCTTCGGCGAGTTGTTCGCGGGCGAATAAGTTCAGCGCTTATTCGATTTCGTAAACCATGGTGATGGTGGCCGTGATGGATGATTCACCGGCTTGAAGCGGTACAGAGCTGCTCTGATCGGCCTCCATTCGCGCCATCATTGGGCGTGGCGACGGCGTGCTCGCATAACCATCTTGAATGGTCATGACTTGTCCAAGGCTTACGCCTGCTGCATTGGCATATAACTCTGCTTTCTCGCGCGCATCAGCGACGGCATCTTTGCGGGCATCTTTCTTCATGGGGTCAGCGTCAGCAAAGGTGAATTGAATGCCGCCAAGGGAGTTTGCACCAGACTGAACTGCTTGGTCGATAACCGAACCAGCTTGGTCAAGATCACGTAGTTTTACTGTTAATGTATTCGATGCGGTAAACCCGACAATCTTGGGGTCAGATCTGTTGTTGTTGCTGTTATACTGGTACCGTGGATTTACCGATAGGCCAGAAGTTTGAAGGTCGCGATCAGCGACATTGAGCTCTTTCAGGTTTGCAATCGTAGCTGCCATTTCTGAAGAGTTTTGACGTAGCGCGGCGGCGGCGGTTGGCGCATCCGTGCGCACGCCGATTGAAACCACCGCCATATCCGGTACCGCTGAGGCGATCCCTTCGCCATTGACGGTGATTGTTCGGGGCAGTGTTTCAGATTGAGCGATAGCATTGGGTGAGGCGGCACAAGCGGTAATAATCGCAGCGAGCGCTGGAACAGCGATAGTATGAATGCGCATGGATAGTCCCTCCTAAATTTTCGCCAACTGACCGCGTTGGCGGGGCGAAATCAAGGCGAAAAGGTGCTGAAATGAGTATGTCGTGGTTTTTGAATCAATTGCCAATGCTGCAAATTCAAAGGCTTGGTCTCACTTTTGGTGTATCATCTCTGGTGAGAATGCCGGCATGACAAACTGTGAAAGTTGTTGTTTCGAAAGGGGTTCTAAGGCTGGACAATTGCTGTTATGGAACGTTTCCCGAATGGGCGTTCAGCAACGTTTACGCTTTTCCGGGCCTGTAGCTCAGTTGGTTAGAGCTGGCGGCTCATAACCGCTAGGTCGGGGGTTCGAGTCCCTCCGGGCCCAC
>JAJFGD010000076.1 GCA_021776315.1 Hyphococcus sp.
AAATCGCCGAATATGGCCATTGCTGTATGAATTAACCCGCCGAAACACCTCGCAACCAATCGGCCGAACCTGCCGCCAAGCCCCGCCACCGATCAGCGCTACTTGTTCATCCGACAAACACCGGTAAATCGAGGTGCCCACGTAGTGCAAACGATTGCGTGCAGTGTGCTGCAACCACGGTAACAGTCTTCTTTGTTTTGAGGACATTGATTTCTAACGTATCACCCATACTTCCCAACAAAACTTTTACAACCAAAAGGTCTACCGTTCCGAATTTGGATTGCTTTTCGTGCCATACACCTTTTTTAATTGTATGAGCCTGCCGCGAGTCTTAATCAACTGCGGGTTCTCGGGTTCCACGCTTGCCCAAAACTGCACTCTTCCTTCAATCTGATCAATATAATTTGGCGCAAAAATCTTTCGCCTCGCCACATGAGTCGACAAACCGGCAGACCAAACAAAATAGACGTCTTTCTGGATTTCTCTTCGGAACTTTCTGGTAACACGGGGAACTCCGGATGTTATATCCAGCCCTGTCACGATTTTTCGATCTCTACCGGACAAAAACCGAACCTTCTTTTCATTCACTTTGAAGTTTTCATTTTCTATGATTTCAAAAAAAAGACGCTTGATTCCTTTCGGAATATGTTGGTCAGAGATCGATATGTCGTCAGCATATCTCGTGTATCGTAACCGGTACTTTTTACAAATGTTGTAGAATTGTCTGTCCATATTCTTACATACAATGTTACTAAGCGCTGGACTTGTAGAAGCACCTTGAGGCAATCTATCATCTAGAGTGCATAGTTTACTCAAATAATATGAAACATTCTGCGGATAACCTAATCGCATAAAAACAAACATAATTCTGCGAAATTCTATTGATGGAAAAAAATTTTCTATGTCAAGTTTTATCAATTCCTCTCTTCCACAATGCATTTTGGCATTATCGACAATTGAATAACCCCTCCTGAATCCAGTTACATGGTTTGGCAATAAAACCTGCACAAGTATCGTATCATTTATCCATCGTTGTACTTCCAACAAGGAGGGATATGGAGCACTAATTGTTCTGTGTCCGCCGGATCTTTTTCGAATTTTGAATAATCGATAGAAACTAGAACTACCCTCTATCATAGACATTAACGTATCGGCGCTTCTCCCTACCAAAAGCGCCAAGTGTTCAATTTCGAATATTGGCGGTATGTTCTTGTCCAGGCAATCGTCTACATAAACAAGATACACTTCTGCCAAATCATCGCGAATTCCGATGTCTTTGAAGTAGTATTGCCAATCGTAATATATTGAATTCTTCATGGGAATGGTCGACGCTACCTGTTCAAATCGATGCTTGCATCGCTTGCACATGCGTGACGTTGAATTCTTGTTTTTTCATAAACAAGAATTTCGGCGACACGCGTGTGCAGCCCTCTGGAAAGAGGAGCTCCGGATAATCGATCTTTTTGAGAAACTCAAAAAGTCGAATATCCGAAAGGTTTTCCGGAACCTTAACCGCAGAAGCGACTACACTTCTAAGCGCTAACGTCGACCACTCTCCATATTTTGTATCAGTCAGCTCGTCTAACTCCAACTACAAACTTCGTATTGGATAGCCTAGAAATTCGTGGCGCATAAGGTTGAAATGGCCTTATGGAGGTTGATCGAAAGCGGTCCGGCACTTCACGCCAGTGTTTTCTTCCAGCAAACATGAAAAGCTCTTGATTGTTCATTATCCAACTCCGTCCACGTTGAGTTAGAAACAACATGGACTTACTTTCTCGCAAAAAACCATACTTCCTAAGGCTTCTAAAAGCTGATGCCGCGTCACGGATAGAGATACCTAGCTTCGTCGTCACCTCGCCAACGTACATACCTCTTGGCCGCCGCAATGCTTGAGCCAACAAAACGGCTTCTGCCTTGGAAATCTTTATGTCCGTCACAGCTCTGCCCGAACCATGATTGTATTCCGTTCCATGTTGTTGACGTCGAAAGGCCACCAAAAAATTGGAAAGTTGGAGTTTGGCGCATTGGCATTTTGAACAAAATGGAGCGCTTCTGCTTCACCATACCCCAGACTAGGCACTTTCTTACCGTCAATTTCCGGCGCTAACTGACCTTCTAGTCGCTTCATACTCGCGATTTTTTGAACCAACTCATTACCATTGAAATAGCCGCTTATTCCCGCCTTAAGTTCTCTAAGAAAATGAACATCATACCCATTTTCAACAATCTTCCTCTTTGCTTTTTCCATACCGAAAATCAAACAAACGTGGGGCGTTAACACAATACCTCTATCCAATGCCGTATCTTCAATGTACTTCAACCTATTCAATACCGTATTACCTGTTCCCGAGAAATCATCTACAAGAATAAACTTGGGATATGTTTCGAGTTTTCCTTTTTTAACATACGATGGCACACTATTAAATATCTTTATATTCTTTTTATTTCGAATTATCGGTTTTAACATTTGCACTAATAACTGTGATCCATCAGCTGCGCTATCATATGCCATAGCGACAATGGCAATATTTTCTTCGTCCCCACATATATTTGACGCATATTTGGCCATCTCTATTAGATGTAGGTGCATTTGGTCATATGTCATTACATTAAGTTTTTCGATGGTGTGTTTCACAACATCTATTTCGCCATCTGTACTACACATATTCAATAAATCAATTATCTGCCCTTCAAATTCGGACAATATTTCATTGTTTAAAAAGGTGTGAAACAACCACTCATGTATTAATTTTTGCGCGACCATTCACACTCCTACTTGTGATTTCGCTAAATATTTATGACCCAACAAGATTGCATTTGACACAAGTGAAAGCAAATTCAAAACCTAGGCACATTTGCCTGAAATACAGTCAGTTTTGGAGTCAATACGATTTGCCGAAACGTACTTCGTGCTCAATGATAATCAGGAACATCTCTTCGACACAGGGAAGCTTACGCAATTGAACCAGGCTGGTGATTGCAAAATATGAATGTCTCGGACCCGAATTTGGAAGGTCGAAATTTGCCCCAAAAACGAAGCCCCGCCGACAAAAGGGGAAATGCCGACGGGGCGGTTGGGACATATTGTCCGCCCGGAGGGGAAGTCCGGGCCTAGCTGGCGGTGCTAAGGGTTGCGGCAAGCGGTTGCACCACCTCATATATACGCATTACTTCAAGAGGTTTGGGATAACGGCCCGTCAGGCCAAAGCGTCACCGCTTTCGGTCGTCAGGACCGGGGCCTCGCTCAATAACGAGGCCCATCTTTTATGCCAGGTGGTTCCATGCACATGCTGCACCTCCCTGCTGGATTAAGCCTCCAAGTCATATGCTCTACCCCCCAGCCTGTATTCAGAGAGAAAAGCATACAACACAGGCTAGTGGATTCCTGTTGGGCGGGTTTGTCAAGGGTTTCCGGGGAAAGTGATCGGGGGCGGTTGGCGCCGTGTTGGTGCCGCTTCGCAGAACCGGGAGCGTGGCGGTCGCTGACGTTGGTGTCTGGGACGGCCCCGTCTCTACGAGGCAGCATTTCATGCTGCATCGCGTACGGGGAACGGTTTTTGCGAGATCTTGTATGGGAAACAACAGTCGTGTCCCGGGCGCGATGCGGCGCGTCAGTGACGCTTCGCAGAACCGGGAGCGTGGCGGTCGCTGACGTTGGTGTCTGGGACGGCCCCGTCTCTGCGAGGCAGCATTTCATGCTGCATCGCGTACGGGGAACGGTGGAGTGTACTACCGCATCCTTGCG
>JAJFGD010000077.1 GCA_021776315.1 Hyphococcus sp.
CGAGAATTTACAGCCGCTGCGCTAGAATTTCACCGCGGTAAAATGGCGGAAAAAGGTTACCGTATGGAAGGTTCGATCACACCGCGCGCTTTCAAAATGATCGAAGGTGTCGAACCGCCGAAAGATATGTTTGATGGTGATACATTGTTTGCGGTGACTTTTGTCAAAAAGGACTGAAGATTGAACGCGAGGGCGTGATGCCGGTTCTCGAAATTTATTGGTCCTTTGGTAGCCCATATTCGTATTTAGCAATCGATCGCCTTGTTGCCATTGAGCAGCATTATGACGTCGCAGTTGATTTTCGTCCCGTGCGTCCTTTGGCTTTGCGCGAATCCGATTTCTTCACTCGCGGACGTAAGCAATTTCTCCCATATTTGGTGAAAGATGCTGTCCGAGAAGCCGAACGACTGGCCATTCCATTCGGCTTTGCTGTCCCACACCCCGTTGTCATCGATTTTGAAACTGGCGAGGTGGCATCAGAGCAACCCATGATGAATACGATCATGGGGCTTGCTTTTGCCGCCATAAATTCAGGTCGCGGCCTGGAATTTGCGCAGGCCATAAGTCGATCGGTCTGGGGTGGAAAAATCGATTGGTTCCAACCTGAAATAATGACGCAAACACTTTCGGGTGCTAGATTTGATTTAGCCGAATTGTCAGCCTGGGTTGCCGATAATCAAAATTCCATCGCCCACACATTGGCGCGAAATGAAAAAGAGCAACTAGAACACCATTGGGGCGTGCCGCTTATGATCTTGGATGACGAGCCCTTTTTCGGCCAAGACCGTCTGGAGGCCCTGTTTTGGCGACTGGAACAGCTGGATTTACGGTACCAATGAGCATCCGTGGACTTGGTCGTTCGCGGGCCGTATTATCGCCGAAATTTCGAGGAGGGGAAAAATGAAGAAATCAGTTGTTTTGCTGGGAACCACATTATTGGTCGCCGCTTGCGCGACCCTGTCGCCACGCGGTGCCATCGAAAACCGCCTACAAGAATTGGGCATGTCAGAAAATCGCGCTGAATGCCTCGCCTCCGAACTTGATGAACGTCTAGATCGTGGTGATCTAGAAGCCGTTGCAGATTTTGTTGGACAGCTGAATGCTGCATCATCAGCTGGAGAAACGCTTGATGCCCTACTGAGCATCGACAATCCGCGAGCTGCAAGCGCAATTGCACGCGCGGGTGTTTCTTGCGCTTTTGGTGGCTAAGAACAGAGGCGAATTCAAACGATGTGGTCACATGCGCGGGTTCCAAATGCATCTGGACATTTGTTGCCGTCTTTTTCGCATGTGGCCGAGGTTTTTGCAGCAAATTTTGAGGATGAACTTGAGATCGGCGCTTCTTTCGCTGCGGTCATAAATGGTGAGCTCGTTGCCAATATTCGTGGCGGGTTTGCAAACCGAGCAACTGATCAGGCCTGGGAAGAGAATACCCTGACCTGTATTTATTCCAGCGGAAAAGCTGTTTTGTCGTATTTAATTGCGCGTGAAGTCGGTGAGGGTCGCCTGGATTATGATACTCCGATAGCGCATTACTGGCCGGCATTTTCACAAAATGGCAAAGAAACAATCACAGTCGCGCAGGCGTTGTCTCATCAGGCTGGATTGTGCGGCATTCCTAGTGAGATGGACCCTGCCGCCTGGCTCGATTGGAATGCGATGACCGATCGCATAGCGGCAATGGCACCCTTGTGGGTACCAGGAACTGCCAATGGCTATCATCCGCAAACATTTGGATACATTGCTGGCGAATTGTTGCGCCGAACTACCGGTCAGAGCATCGGAAAATTGCTAAGTGCATATGAAGTTGCTGATGACCTTCAAGTCATTTGCGGTTTGCGGCCCGACCAGATCGCGCGCGCGTCGACAATGCGGAAGCCACCGAGGGCACCTGACCTTGGCAAGCTAAACGAATTTACCAAAATTGCATTTCTTAAAAAATGGTCATCTGCGGGATCTACAAGCCGAGAGAGCTGGATGGCTGCCGAGATACCCGCCTCGAATATGCATGCTGATGCACCATCACTCGCCATGTTAGTGCATCCAATTGCCAATAAGGGGCGGGATATAAATGGTGAAACGGTGCTTGATCCCAAGGTAATCAATGCTGCCCTCAAAGAGCGTATTCGCGGCGATGATTTGGTGTTGCCTTTTAATCTGTCTTGGTCATCAGGGCTGATGCGAAACACCAATCGACATTTTGGACCACAGGAGGCTGCCTTTGGTCACGCTGGATTTGGCGGGTCATGTATTGTCGTTGACCCGGAAAACAACCTGACCGCAGCCTATGTGATGTCGAAAATGTCACCTTCGCTCGTTGGAGATTTGCGCGCTGTGCGCTTGTTGAATGCTCTCTATGAGTGTCTCTGACGGCTAAAATTTTAGGCTAATGTCAAAACTGACAAAAGCTGGTTGTGGGTAACCAGGCAGCACTTTGCCCATCGCCCGCGATTCCTCCAGAAAATCTTGGCGAATGGCGGTGTCGGCACGTTTGCGCCGTGTTACCGCAGATATCTCAATCGCCTGTTCTCTTATTTCAAATGAGGCGATTGCCCTGGGTTTTGAAGTCAGGTGCATTAAATCATCGAACGCCTCCGCCGGTGAAATTTGTGCCGCAAGTGTAATTGCGAATATCGATGCCATTCTGTGCATTTTCTCCTCCGCCGTATTCTTGAGGAAAGTGTGGCGGACTGAAGTAAGCGAATTTTTAGAAATGGCGGCGAATTTTATGTCAAATCAGCGGATGAAATTCTCTCAAATTATTCTGAAAATTGCTTCTTTAACCAGCCTAGAAGAATCCCATTTAGCGCATCGGGCTTTTCCCACATAACCCAATGACCACATTCGCCAATCACGTGCTTTTCCAAGTTTGGCACGATCAACTCCATATCATCTGCAGTCTCCGGCGGTAGAAAAATATCAAGATCGGCCCCTACCCACAGCGAGGGCGCAATCACAATTTCGTCCCGACCTTCCATCAGCTCCCAATTACGATCGATGTTCCTGTAGAGATTAACACCACCGTGAAACCCGCTGTGGACATATGCATCAACGTAAACTTGGATTATGTCATTAGACACGATCAAATTTTGATCATTGATGGGTCGATCTGATTTGAATCGACCTGGTAAGTCATAAACCGAAGGAAATAGAGACGCCCAACGCTCCCGCGGTGCCGGCTTTTGAAACATCAATCTAACAAAACGATTTACGTCTTTTGCAAAGAGTACCTCTGGTATTTTTTGTTCCTGAAATTGAACGATGTAGTGCGCTTCGCCAAAACGCTTTTTTATAATGCTGATTGGGGGCGCAGGCGGTCGCTTGCGCAACGGTGTGCAAACACCAATTACACCCGCCACCCGATTAGGGTGCCATTGTGCCATGCTCCAGACAATCGATCCGCCCCAATCATGACCACAAAAAACTGCTCTCTCTATATTAAGACAACTCAAAAGCCCGGCTAAGTCGCTAGTGATGTGTTCAATATCATAAAGGGCCATATCCGAAGGCGCATCAGATCGTCCAAATCCCTTAAGATCAATCGCTATGACCCGGAAACCAGCATCGGCAAGCGGTTGCATTTGATTCCGCCAACAATATGCTATTTCTGGCCAACCATGAATGAGGATTATAGGCGGTCTGTTCCGGTCAGCGTCACCGTCAACTTCGTAATAGGCCAATTTTACGCCGTCGACTTCGGTGTAGAGCGGATCAGGAAAATCTTGTTGCATGGCGTGATCGTGCCGTTCAATCAATGATTTGGCAATGTGAATTTACGCTTCTATGTGTGATTTGTAGTTTTCAAACCAATTCAAGACGAGTAGATGCCGGTCATGACCGAAAACAACAATCAAACTCGACTCGTTCCGTCAGGCTGGGTGAAACAATCCCATCCACAAACTTTTAGTCACCATGCTGGGCCATTCTATTTTCGCAAAGAGGGGTCAACGCCAGGCGTTGGTTTTTTGGCGGAGCCACATCATGCAAACCTTGGTGGTATTATACATGGCGGCGCGCTGATGACGCTTGCAGACATGGCATTGTGGGATATATGCCGGCGCGAGATTGGGGTGTTTAAAGCGGTTACCGTTTCATTTAACGCAGATTTCATTGGCCCTGGCCCAGTCGGGTCTTTTATCGAGGCCAGCGGTGAAATGACAAAGGCAGGACGGAATCTAGTATTTGCCCGTGGCCTCGTGACGGCAAACGGAAAATCCCTGATGAGTTTTTCCGGTACGCTGAAACGGCTTACTTGATCGGTTCGGCACGGCTTGCGCGCGCGGCGTCAAAACTAAACAGAGCAAGGGCAATCCAAATCGAACCGAAGCAAATCCCATGCGCCCAGGTGAATGTTTCTCCGTAGTATATTCCAAGGAAAAACTGCAAAGTCGGCCCGATATACTGCAAAAAGCCAATCGTCGATAAACGCAAACGCCTTGCTGATAAAGCAAACAGGACGAGTGGAACAACGGTTACAGGTCCAGCGAGCACCAGTAATGTGTCCATCATGGTGGAGCCGTTTAGGAATACCGCATTACCAGTACTCATTAGCCACAACAGATAAACCAAGGCGATTGGGGACAATAAAGTGGTCTCAATAAATAGTCCGGGCATTGCGCCAACAGGTGTCGTTTTGCGCAGATATCCGTAAAGCGTAAACAACACAGCAAGCGTTAGTGAAACCCACGGGAAATCGCCTGCACCAAAGGTCAAAACCAATACGCCCAATGTGGCGAGGCAAACGGCAAAAATTTGTATCGGGCGTAAACGTTCGCCCAAAATAAAAACCCCGGCCGCAACATACATCAAAGGGTTGATGTAGTATCCAAGGCTCGCCTCTAAAACACGGTCATTTACGACGGACCAGACATAGATCAGCCAATTACTTGAAATTGCAAGGGCACTAACACCAAGCAACAATAGGACGCGCGGGGTCGTGAAAGCTTTTGCAACTTCATCCCACTGTTTGCGTAGGGCAATTAGAACGGCCCCAAAAGGGACCGACCATAAGATTCGGTGAGCTAATATTTCGAGCGCTGAAGCGTCACCCACAGATTTGAGGTAGATGGGAAATAATCCCCACAACGTATAAGCGATAATCCCAAAAATTAGGCCGTCTTTTATGGTGTCAGAACCAACCTTACTGGAAATGTTTGTCATAGATCGGTGCCAGATGTTTTTCGTAACGTTTCCACGCTCCAACACCTTTTGTATTTAATGGCTCACGGACTTGTGCCAAACTAGCCGTCGCAACGGGGTTGTTACTTTTATAAAAATTGCTCCATTCATTCGGGCGCTCTATCCCAACATGTTCAAACAGTTTTTCTGAGGTTGCGTCACCATCTGCAACTAAGGTTTCAAAATCAAGGGTGATTAAATTATCGCCGAATAGCTCTGCCCAATAGGCGCAAGCGTCGTGATGTGCCTTGATAAAACCACAAGCCGTATCGAGGCTTTCCGCCCATTGATTGGCATTGATACGCGACCGAAAACATGACCAAACCACATCGCGTGGGTCCCTGCGCAACCAAACCACTTTTGCAGCAGGAAATAGAATTCTGATCAATCCTGCATAATAATAGTTAATTAGGGTTTTGTCGGTGTAGGTTTTGCTCGCACCAAATCGTTTTCGTAGTCCGTCGAAATACCCCTGAGCAATCTTGTTCCAATCACTTTGTTTATAATCGTTTGTTGCCGCCATTTCCTGCGGCTCCATATTACCGAGTTCCAGGCTGGCGTTGCGCAAAATCATATGTTCGCTTGTGGGCGTAACTGACGATGCTGTCGTCAAAATTTGCTCAATCAAAGTTGAGCCTGATCGCGGTGCGCTTAGGATAAATATCGCGCCCTTTCCAGCCTCGCCATTTTGATGTTTTTTGACAAATTCTGGACAAAACGTCGTGCGTAATCGCCCCAAATAAGCGTGCAAAGGTGCTAGTTCAAACGGCGCTGACTCAATACGTAATGCAGCACCTTTGGAGATAAAGCTAAACGCCTTTTCCGTTTCGCCAGCATGATCGAATGCGCGTCCGAGTGCATAATAAATAGCAATTAATAACTCACGGTCATTGACACGTTTTTCGGCCGTCAACATAGCAGCGATATCGGCTTCGCGATCATCATACCCGCTGAGAAGGGCGATTTGCTCCCAAGCGGTTGTATGGTTCGGGTTTAGTTCGATCGCTTTTCGAAAAAGCTCAATTGCTCGTTCTCGCTTGCCAAAACGTGAAAGATAAAACCCTTCTAGGAAAAAACCATCTGTCGCGCTTCGCGTGCTTTTTTGTAACTCGCGGGACAAAAGCGCTGCTTCTTTGTGGCGGGCAACTGCGCCAAGCGCGTTGATCTCTGCGACAAGGCGAGCCGGATCACTAGGTGATTGGGTACGCCAGTTTTTTGCAGCGGCAAGAGCACTCTCCTGGTCACCTAGTTGTCCAGCAAAGCTCATCGCAGTTTGCCAATCTATGCCCGGTTTATTTTTTTGGCGCACAAGTTTGCGTATTGCGACACGGGCACTTCCCAATTGGCGCTGTGCAACAAGGTCAGAGATTTTCTGCAGTGACGCCATTGGTTTAACCCCGCGATGTTTCAACTATTTTGCGATTTAATAGTGTTTCCGCGATCTGGATAGCGTTTAGTGCGGCTCCTTTTCGAAGATTATCGGAGACACACCAAAAAGACAGCCCATTATCGACGGTGGGGTCGACGCGAATTCGACTTACAAATGTCGCCATATCGCCAACGCACTCAACGGGCGTGACGTACCCACCATCTTCCCGCTTGTCGACGACCAGCAGACCTGGCGCTTCGCGTAAAATTTCTCTTGCTTCGTCATCAGAAAGCGCGTTCGCGAATTCAATGTTCACGGCTTCAGCATGACCAACAAATGTTGGTACACGCACACAGGTGGCTGTTAACTTGATTTTTGGGTCAAGGATTTTTTTCGTCTCGGCCACCATTTTCCATTCTTCTTTCGTGACACCGTCTTCCATAAACTCATCAATATGAGGGATAACATTGAATGCGATCTGCTTGGTAAAAGCGTCAGGTGTGGGCGCGTCGTTGACAAATATTCCCTTCGTCTGGTTGAAAAGCTCGTCCATGGCAGCTTTACCGGCACCAGATGTGGATTGATAAGTTGA
>JAJFGD010000078.1 GCA_021776315.1 Hyphococcus sp.
GCGCTCGGCATCGTCTTGCAAGCTTGATAGCCCCGGATAAACCGCCTGACTGATCGGGCCAGCGAGCTGGTCAGACACCATTGACGATAAATTGTAGCCCATAAAGTAAACGCCCGTCCCACTTGCCCCGACGAGCCGCGCCAGGATCGGTGTATCGAGCTTATTGTTGAGCGCCGTAACGAAACTCACCGCTGCCAACCAACCTGAGAAACCAAAGACTTTGCGAATAGATTTAAACGACAAGCGTGGTGAAAATGGTCGAAGTGCATATGACAATAAAAGCTGCACACAAGCACCGGTGACCACGCCAAAAATGATGGCCCAATAAGTACGAAAAGCAATTGCGATCGCTACTGAAACGATGACGCTCGCTAGCTTGGTGACGATGGTCATAATGAATTGTTGGGAAAAACGGAGGTCCCGTTCAAACTCAAAAAACCGTGGATTTACGAGGCCTGTGATGATCGGCACCATCGCAACCACCAAAAAAATTGGTTGCATCCGGGCATCGTCATAAAAGCTAGCCGTCAATGGTGCCAATGCAACCAGTAATAATCCAACAAACAACCCCCGCAAAAATGACAATGTAAAGAGCGTGTTCAAATCATCCCTGTTGGCGTCGCGAAACTTGACCACCGCCTGGGACACACCAATTTGCGAAAACCCTTCCAACAATTGCAGCGCCACGGTCGCCACCGCGACGATACCGATATCGTCGGGTACGAGGAGGCGAGCCACAATAATCGTATTGGCCACGCCCAGCACCCGCGCAGCAATCCCGGATCCCAAAATCCATGCAGCTCCTTTGGCGACGCGGCCAGCTAAGGAGCGCTCGTTTTCAGGGGTAGCAGGGGTATCTGGATCGGTCATGGTCTGCCTTTACAATCGGATAGCCATAGACCGCTTCGCAAACCTTGGCGACGCCACTTTTTGCACCTTTTGAGACCAGCGATCGGGCCCTAGACCATCCGTTGATAAGAGAGCCTTGCTAAAGATGTGATCCCGCGTATGGTGCGCCGCCGTTCAACACCTTGGCGATATATCTAATGGCTCATGCTTCTGCCCTCATTAATGTGATGATCAATTCTGCCCGCAAAGCAGCGCGCGCACTGGCGCGCGACTTTGGCGAGGCACAAGCCCTCCAAGTCTCGAAAAAGGGCATCGCTGATTTCGTCACCAAAGCTGATACCACGGCGGAACAAACCATTTTCGAAAGCCTGTCTGCCGCCCGTCCAAAATATGGCTTCATCATGGAAGAGCGCGGCGAAATCGAGGGGTCGGATAATTCCAATCGCTGGATTGTCGACCCCCTCGACGGCACAACCAATTTTCTCCACGGGCTGCCCCAATTTGCCATTTCGATCGGGCTGGAACGGGACCGCCAACCCTATGCGGGTGTCATCTACAATCCCATGACTGATGAAATGTTTTGGGCGGAAAAAGGCGAGGGTGCCTACTTGAACGACAGACGTATCCGGGTTTCCGGCCGCCAAGATTTAAACGAATGCCTGTTTGCCTGCGGCTTGCCTTTTGCGGGGCGTTCGGGACGCGACCAAGCATTGGAAGAGACAACACGCGTGCTTGAACAAACGGCAGGGGTTCGCCGTTTTGGATCTGCCGCTCTTGATCTTGCATTTGTTGCCGCTGGGCGCTTCGATGCATTCTGGGAACGCGATCTGAATATTTGGGATGTCGCCGCTGGTGCTGCCATTGTCCGCGAAGCAGGCGGCATGGTCAGCGAAATTGAAGGTGGAAACAAACATCTGACGGCAGGATCAATTCTCGCCACCAATTCCAATATCTATGATCAGGCAAAAAAACTGATCAACCCGTAACCGGATTAGATGCAGTCATAGTGGCGATATCGCCATCGCACAGATTGCGGGTCGATAGTTTCATCCACGTAGCGCGCGTTTAATCCGTAAGCACCGCAATGGGCTTGAGCCTCAGCCTGTAAGTCGGCTGGATCAAAATTGTAAGGATCATAAGGAATAGAGATCGACGGCTCTGTCCCATAACGAGGACGTTCCTGGCTCGCGCAGGCGCTCAACACAAGAAGTGCCACGCCCACAATTCCAAATCCAATCCGACCAGCCATACGCCTATCCCAACTGACGCCCTAAAGAGACATCAAAACACTGTTTAAATGACAGGGTAGCAAGATCGCGCCTAATAAAAAAGGGTGCGGCTCGGACCGCACCCTTTAACAAGTCTAGAGGGAAAATTGTCGGGTTTTTCGCCTTAAGCGGCGTCAACATCCTTAATGATTTTGACGTTCGCCGCGTCCTCGCCATTGATGGCGATTTTGCGCGGTTTCATCGCTTCAGGGATTTCACGCTTTAAATCCACATTTAGGAGCCCATTGACGAGCGATGCGCCCTCAATCCGGACATGCTCTGCAAGTTGGAATTGGCGTTCAAATGATCGCCCTGCGATACCGCGATGCAAATAGCTGCGGCCTTCATCAGAATCGCCACGAAGACCTTTAATGGTTAAAGTGTTCTCTCGAACTTCAATGTCGAGATCGCCTTCACCAAAACCAGCTACGGCAAGCGTGATGCGGTAATCATTCTCTTCAAGACGTTCAATATTATAAGGGGGGTATCCGCCCGCTTCCGCTTTTCCGGCGGTGTCGAGCAAGTCGAACATGCGGTCGAATCCGACCGACGATCGATAAAGTGGTGTTAAGTCAAAACTACGCATTTTTTTCTTCCTTCTTCAAAAGCAAGGGTTGCGCGCGCCTTTTCTCCCATACGGCAAGAACGGCACGATCAGAGCCATTTGGCCTCCGACCATATTCAGATATG
>JAJFGD010000079.1 GCA_021776315.1 Hyphococcus sp.
TCGTGAAAAACCCGATGCCCCCGAAGTTTCGCAGCCGGAAGCAGATCGAGAGCCATTTAGGCGGTCAAATGAAGGTTCCGAATCAGTCGAATCGGTCTTTTGGTCCACAATAAAAGATACGACTAACCCTGTTGAATTAAACGCCTATCTCAAGCGTTATAAAAATGGCGCTTACGCAGAGCTTGCACGGCAGCGCCTCTCCATCATCAACGAAGGCGGGACTGTAAAAGACATTAGTGGACGAAACAACGTTGGCCCTGGGGTTCCGCGCCAGCTAATCGCAATCGCAATCTTTGCAAGTACGATGATGGTCGGAATCGTGATGCTCGTGCTGGCCAATGCCATTCATATTGGTGGCTATGAGTGGACCCCTATCGCCGGCGCAGAGCTGTTAAATACTGGCTCCAAGGAAGTGGGTTTTTATGCGGCTCTAAATTGGAGCCTGGCCGTATTAATTTTGATGCCGATGGCTTGGACGCTTATTTACTTAGCACTTTCGGCAGTTGGCGATGCGTGGGCACAGATGGTTCATAGCGGCATGGTCGTTACGAACGATATGAAACCTATAACAATTGACCATATAGGGTATCAGTCACTGCAAAAGCACATTCGACTGTTCCTGTTTGGCGGTGTCGCTACAGTTACCACATTAATGACACTGCTTGCTATGTCAGATCACGCACAAGTTGCTGGACAGTTCTATGGAGCCAACGGTGAAGTTGAGCAGTTAAATCGTATTGATTCTGATGGTTACCCACTTGCAACAGCGAATATCGAACGCGATTGGATGGTGGCTTCGTTTTTATCTTCACCGCAGCAAGATGATGTAAATCCAAATTTCAACAGTGCGTTTTCACTTACGGCCTATGTAATTTACGTTGGGATTGGTATTGGTTCGCTGATTTCCTTCGGTTTGGTTGTTGTTGGGGTCGGCGCAACATTCATGCGCGGGGTTGCACAAAATTATGGACTTCAGATTATTCCGAGCTTGAGTTCAGGTGACAAGCGGTGCGGTTTTGAGGTCATGCAAAAGTTTTTTACCTATGCTTACGCTGTTGCCTTAATAGGGTGTGTGCTTTGTTATTTAATGGGAATTCAAAATATTTACTTGCGAAGTCCTGACGAAAGTATTTTTGCGTTTTTGGTTCCTGACCTCGAAGCATTTAGTGACGCAACAAACTGGCGCGAGGCGATCGATGCGCTATTTGGGTTTTTGTTTTCTGATAGCGTCGCAACAGGTACACGCAATGCCTATGTTTGGGTTTTTGGATTCTTGGCCTTTGCAGTATTTATCGGTGGGTTCCTCTTTTTACTGCGCCAAGGGGCATTATACGGGCGTTCGACTATAGTCGATGTAATTCAGAATACCGGTACAACACGATTAACCGCTTTCACGACAAAAGACGAAAAAGCAATGTTAAGTCAACTTAAAACAATGCAGATTTGGCCACTGGCATCTCCAACGTTGTTTAACAGTTTGATGGTCATCGCGCTGTTTGTTACAAGTTTTGTTTTTTACAAACTCGGCGCATGGATTGTCGGTGGGTTTGTCGTCGCGCTTCTATTTTCCCTTTATAAAAGCGAGCGAAAAAAGACGGCATTTATCGACCATGAAGTGCCATAACTAAAAGCAGGCCGGTTAGAAATCTGCGGCCTTATTTCTTGCGCGCTTCAAATGCTGCCATTTGTTCAGCAGTGGCGGGGAGTTGGTGTTGCTCTTTCCATTGCGCGTATGACATCCCATAAATACGAGTGCGTGCTGTTTCTTTTGACATTTCTATCCCATTCTCTTCGGCTGCTTCTCGGTACCAATCGCCAAGGCAGTTACGACAGAAATTGGCAAGAATCATGAGGTCTATATTCTGCACTTCCTTATGGGAGTCGAGGTGAGTAAGAAGACGACGAAAGGCAATGGCGTCAAGCTTGTCTGCCGTCTCTTTGTTAATATCAGTCATAATTGGGATCCAATTTAATTACGGGCCGTCCGCCGGAAGCGTGCACGCAGGATATCGAGGATATGATGACATAATCATATGCCAAGCATATTTACATATCTAGTTTTGAATACGGGATGAAAATGGTGCCAAGAATTCTCCAATTCAGAGCACCAAATATTCTCAATATACGTATTTAGCCCTCTGTCTCGCCGCCGGAGTTACCATCAGTAGCCGGATCATCTTGATTTAGAAACCCGCTAATTGCGCTACCGCTTCGCGAGACAATGTCATCAATCGACGACATAACGTAGTCCGGTGCACCATATTTTGCGCCGCCATACCATCCAGCCAGGACAGCAATGACCGGAAATGTTGCGTTGCGCGGTAGCACGGCTAAAAGGCGCGTGATAAAACTCATGATTTTCCCCTCTAATTCACCAACCCAGCGCACAGACTATCATAAATATCCCGTGCCATACTAGCCAACAACAGATCCAATTGGTTCACCGCGTGATATCTTGAGTTGCTCGAGAATTTTCCACTAAGCTGTTCTCCTACCGCCGATTTTTAGGCCTGCACGACGATTGGCCGCCGATCTTTTCAAGACATTTGCAAATATTCTTCGATCAACTGAAGCAGGAAACGCCTCTTTGATATCAAGAAGAAACATGATTAACGCGGCTGTCGATGGTCCGACGATGGACTAGTTTTCGGCGCTGAGCGATTGAATCTATTGAGGTTTTGGTTGCTCTGTGAGATCATAACAATGTGAACGGGTGGGGCGAACCTGTTCCGGGGGCAATCAGGGGCTGTAATAAGTGACCTTTAAAGTGGGGAAGTTCCGCGTGCGTCTAGCCGCGTACGTGTCAATTATGTTTTTGTTTTGCGCGTCAATCGACGCATTACGTGCAGAAGATTTCAAGATTGATGTCGCGCTTGGTGTCGATACAGTTGGTGTATTTCGTGGTGCAAAAAGTAAATCCTTAAACCCATCTGTGGGTGCATCGATTTATATCGAACGTGGCGACTTTTTTGGCGGTATGTTTACGACGCCGTCTAAGATTGCAGGGGAAATTCGTCCCTTTGTCTTGGGATATGCGGGCTACGGATCATCAATCGGAGAGTTCGATTGGAGTCTGAGTGGCCGCTATTATGCATTTCCCGACTCCCGAGTTTTTGTGATTGACCTTGACGATGATGGTATTCCCGAAAATGTTGGTAGAAAAGGGTTTTTCGAGGGCGCATTTAATGTTGGGTTTTCAATAGGTACCTTGGACTTTACCGGCGGGATTTTTTACTCCCCAAACGGTTTTGGCGACACTGGCCGGGCTCTTTACCTATCAAGTTCAGTGAAGACCGAAATTGGGTGGGATGTTACACTGCGCGGCTACGTCAATCGTAGTGAGTATGCCAATGATCTCTACAATACAGATTACACAGATTATTCGGTTGGTTTGTACCGCGAATTTTTAGGGATGGATTTGTTTTTAAGATATTCCAATACGACTGGACTACCTAATGCCGAGAATAGAGCCGTTGTTTTCGGAATTGAAAAAACCTGGACTCTCGCATCGACGGAGAAATCACAGGAGCGTCGTTTTCGAAAAATTAGAAATGATCTGGTTTTCGACAAAGCACTTATTCGCGGTGGCTACTAAAGTATAGCTGAAATGCAGCCTCTTTTAAAAACCCCAGCGACCTGGCTCGGCAATTGCCTCGCTGCGTGTCAATGCCTGCATCCCTTTGACGGTCCGAATGATATACCAAAGGGTGCTCACAAAAATGAGAACGAAGCCAATTAACACAACGCACAAAATTAGGCTGACGGTCATATAAAGTAGGCCTTTCCAGAAGATGTTGATTTGGTTGTGATAGTGTGAACGTAACCAGACCTCTGGGGTGTCTTTTGCGACATAGGCCATGACCACGCCGACAATGCCGGTTATGCCGGCTGCAAATGCCACGAGATACAAAATATAGATTAGATTGGCGTTCCCCGCTTCATTTGGATTGGTTGAAATGCCTGGTGTTTGACCTGGGGTCACCTCATTTTCCGTCATCAAAATCCCCTGGATCGGCAGCGTTCAACCGATAAAATACGCTAACACCCACGAATGATATCTTGCCGCCATGCAAAACCGTTGATAGGAAACGGCCAACGAATCAATCATTTCATTATAGAGGATATCTGTCATGGCGCTAGAACGTACGTTTTCAATCATCAAACCCGACGCAACCCGGCGTAACCTAACCGGAAAGGTTACCGCTAAATTGGAAGATGGCGGTCTTCGTGTGGTCGCGTCGAAACGAATTCACATGACCCGTGAGCAAGCTGAGGGTTTTTATGGCGTCCATCGTGAGCGCCCATTTTTCGGTGAATTGGTTGAGTTTATGATGTCTGGTCCGGTCGTCGTGCAAGTGCTGGAAGGTGAAAACGCCATTGCGCGAAATCGTGAGATTATGGGCGCAACCAATCCTGCTGAAGCGGATGCGGGCACAATCCGCGCCGAATTCGCAGAAAGTATTGGCGAAAACTCAGTGCATGGTTCCGACGGTCCAGATACGGCGAAGGATGAAATTTCATTCTTTTTCACAGATGCTGAAATCGTAGGATAGTTAAATGCGTCAGTTCAGCGTTATTGCCGCAATCTTGTTTTTGTTCAGTCTGGTGGGATCATCAGTTTGGGCACAGAGCATATACCCCGAACCTGTCGAGGAGGATTTTATTGCCAAGGATTTTGTCTTCGGTACGGGGGAGGCGCTAGAACAACTCCGCATTCACTATAGAACCATCGGCACGTTAAAACGCGATGCCGATGGCAACCCAACCAATGCAGTCCTGATCATGCACGGCACAACCGGTTCGGGGGCGAGTTTTCTGTCTCAGAATTTTGGAGATGTTGCATTCGCTGCTGGGGGTGTCCTTGATGCCAATGAGTACTTTATCATTCTTCCCGATGGTATCGGTCATGGACAATCCTCAAAGCCGTCTGATGGGATGAGGATGGATTTTCCCAAATATGACTATGACGATATGGTTCGCGCGCTTCATTTGATGGTTACAGAGGGGCTTGAGATCGACCATCTGCGCCTTGTTATGGGTACTTCAATGGGCGGCATGCAGAGTTGGGTATGGGGCTACACTTATCCAGACTTTATGGATGCATTAATGCCATTGGCCAGTTTGCCGGTGGAGATAGCGGGCCGCAATCGCATGCAACGCAAGATGATTATTGATGCGATTATGGCAGATCCCGCGTGGGAGGACGGAAATTATCAAGACAAGCCCGTGCAAGGGCTGACCGCTGCGATCTATCCGCTGATTTTTATGATCTCTAGTCCGCTACAATACCAGCTTCAGGCACCGGATCGTGAGAGCGCGGAGGCTTTTCTCCAATCGCTGGTTGATCGATTTGTGGGATATCTAGATCCGAATGATACTATTTACGCTTTTGATGCTTCGCGGTTTTATAATCCGGCGCCTCATCTTGATAAGATTAATGCAACATTAGTCGCGATCAATTCTGCTGATGACCAAGTAAACCCACCTGAGCTGAAAATTCTCGAAACAGAAATCCAAAATGTCCCCAATGGATCGGCGATTGTGCTACCGATAACAGATGAGACAAGGGGCCATGGAACCCATTCGCGCCCTGCGATATGGGGTGAATATCTGCAGACGTTGCTTGAGAATTCTCAGTAACGGGCGCACATTATTTCAATGACCGGAAATTTGTTGATCGATACGCTGATTTCCGTTGCGGCGATTGCTGTAATGGTGGGCTTCGCACGGCTGTTATTTCCAGCCCCCACTATTTTGGTGACAGAAGCTACCGCTAGAGCACGACTGGCGCTCGATGAGCCGGATTTCGAACCACGGGCTTGGCTAATCGACAAAAAGGGGCGGGCGGCCCTCGTTGAAGGGGCTGACGCCGGATTTGCTATCATAAAAGCTTTAGGGCTTGATCTCGTAATCCGCCGGTTTCCGGCAGAGGCACCAAGAACTTCATATCACAATGAAGAGATCACTTTGAAATTTGATGATCTTACAATGCCGCGTGCAGTGATTTCGAATGATAGCGCCAAGGCTTGGGCGCTAAAGCTGTCAAAAAATGATATAGAAAAAGTCTGATGCAATTTCCTGATATCATAGCATGGGCCGTTCCTGCATTTGCGTTTCTCATATTGATCGAGATGATAATTGTACGTCTTTCCCGGCGCGGTCGTTTTGATGCGAAGGACTCAGCGGCGAGTTTGGCGATGGGATTTGGGAGCGAGATTGCTCCGCTCCTTGGTGGGGGTGCGATATTATTAACGGTTTTTGTTTGGGTATACGAATTTCGGTTGATTGATATTCCGAATACTTGGTGGGCCGTTTTACTGTGTTTCGTGCTGGATGATTTTCGCTACTATTGGTGGCATCGCATCAGCCATGAATGCCGATGGTTTTGGGCCAGTCACGTCGTGCACCATTCTTCACAGCATTATAATTTGACGACTGCACTACGCCAAACTTGGACGGGGCAGATTATTGGGTCTCTTTTGTTCAAAACCCCGCTAATCCTAATCGGCTTTCACCCTGCCATGGTGGTATTCGTCGGTGCAGTAAATCTTATCTACCAGTTCTGGATTCACACTGAACTGATTAAGCGTATGGGCCCCTTTGAGTGGGTGTTCAACACGCCAAGTCACCACCGCGTACATCACGCTACAAATCCAAAATATCTCGATGCCAATTATGCAGGTGCGTTGATTATCTGGGATCGTCTGTTTGGCACTTTTGTACAAGAAGATACGGCGGAACAGCCGCACTACGGCATTGTCAAAAATCTTGGTACCTTCAATCCGCTCATAATTTCTTTTCACGAATGGATAGGGATGGCGAAAGACGTCATGAGGGCAAAATCATTGCGCGATATTGGCGGTTATATGTTTGGTCCACCGGGCTGGTCGCCTGACGGATCCCGTATGACCTCAAAAATGATCAAAGATCGTTGGGATCGAATCGCTGTTTCAGCTGAGTCGTTTTCTGATGACTGCTCAAATACCGCTACAGCTACACAGCCTGCTGAATAGGAAGCTGCACAACCCTTGATTGAGTTGGATGTGAATCCTGCGCCAACCAGGCGGATTCTCCTCAATTCGGCCTAAATCATCGCAATATTGCCTTACTCGCCCTGATTTCTTCACGAACCCATCGATAATCGGACTTGTTTGCCGGTCATGGTCCCTAGGAGAATAGGGAGAGAGACATGACCACAATGATTTCCACCGCTTTCGCCACCGTAGCCGCAGTCGCTGGCCTGGCAATGACGTCAATTGAGAGCGCCAACAGCAATTCAATGTATGACGATACAACGGTCGCGAAATTGACGCGCTCTGATGTTGAAGGGCATGCAAATCGGGTTTTTGCTCGCGCAGATAGAAATGGCGATTTTTTTCTGAATGCTGATGAGTACACGGCATTGACGATTGTTACAGCTGAACTTGCTCATTTAAACGGATTTATCGTCATAGAAACGGGCGGTCAGCTTTCTACAGCATCAGCATCAGGCGTTTCAAGCGCGGCGTTGTCTCCTGCAGAACAAGCCCGCATTGAAGCGATCGCTCGTGGTCGATTTTATGTTTTCTCTAATGACGACGGCATGATGGATCAGAACGAGTTTTTACGCGCTCAATCTGCGATATTCGATGCTGTCGATTACAATAAAAATGGTGTTCTTGCGAAACGCGAATTGAATGCATTTGCTCAGCAACACGCTCACATCACAGGTAGTGTTTAAGAAATCCCTCCCAGGGCCGTTGTCGCAAGGTTACTGTGACAGCGGCCACCCAGGGGAGAACTTCATTGTTGACAGAACAAAGTTAGATGTTGAGTCTTTGATGCCCGGAAGCCGGGCAATTTTTTTGAGTGCCACATCAGAAAAACCACTCATGTCTGCGGCCGCAACCTTCAAAATATAATCACCACCTCCGGAAATTGCGTAGCAAGCCATAACTTCGTCAATTGTTTTGATGCGTTTTTCGAATTCAACGAGCATATCCTCAGCATGAGATTCAAGCTTTACGAATACATAGGCGAGAACGGATATCCCAATTTTTGAACGATCAACAATTGCTGAATATCCAGAAATAACACCGTCCTTTTCAAGTTGCCTAACACGTCGATGGCAAGCCGAAACAGATAGCCCCGTTTTCTCCGCGAGCTCTGAATTGGTCAGCCGGCCATCCACCTGGAGAAGCGATAGAATCTGGTGATCAACTTTGTCCATGGTATTATTTCCCATAAAACCGCAAATAATTGTCTATTTTACCAGAAAAAGGCGACATTCCAAGAAAAATGGCAAGAATTCCCGCAGAAACCTCGCTATATGGGCCTTATGACTACATCAACAGATCCCCTTGAGGCCCCGCAAAACCCGTTTTCCGCTAATACATCCCACCAGCTTCGTGGTGATTACGAGCATATGCGCGCTGATTACACTATTGATCAGCCCTATGAGCGTTACACAGAGGACGAACAAGCGCGTTGGCGATTTTTATATGAACGACAGCGCAAACTTTTGCCGGGTTTTGCATCGGAAGCGTTTATCCATGGGTTGGAAAAATTAAACGCCGATCAGGAGATACCCCGTTTGGATGATGCAAACGAAGTTCTTGGGAAAGCGACGGGATGGGAATTGGTTGCCGTACCAGGATTGATCCCGGATGATGTTTTTTTTGATCATCTTGCAAATCGACGATTTCCAGTCAGCTGGTGGATGCGCCGCGAAGATGAAATTGATTATTTAGTGGAGCCAGATATTTTCCACGACTTTTTTGGACATGTCCCACTCCTTTCAAACCCCGTGTTCGCAGAATATATGCGCAAATACGGGATGGGTGGGCCCAAGGCGATCGAACATGGTGCTCAGAAAATGTTGGCTCGGCTTTATTGGTATATCGTCGAGTTCGGGTTGATCGATACATCTGGTGGGTTGCGCGCGTTTGGTGCGGGTATGTTGTCATCAAAAGACGAAACTATTTATTCCGTCAAAGACCTCAAACCCAATCGTATTGGATTTGACTTGGAGCGCGTTCTAAACACCGATTATATGGTCGACGATTTCCAGAAGACTTATTTCGTCATCAAAAGCTTTGACCAGCTATTTGAAATTAGCGATTGTGATTTCACACCGTTTTACGAGCGTGGTGCTGGTAAAGAAGCAATCAATCCTGAAGCTGTTTTAGATGATGATTTGGTGATCAACCGGGGAAATTTCGGATCCTAGTCATTGTCTTTGACGGCTACCTAAAAGGTTATGTTTGCGTACTAAGCCGCGGATTTGGTCATAACTTAGCGACAGATATTCTGCTGTTCGCTTTTGGTTGTCGGCGTTCTTTGATAAGGCGGCGCTGACAAGCGATTTTTCTATCTCATCAAGATGTGCTCGCAAGTCGATAGGCGTATCCAAGGCCGTTTGCTTTTTAATCGGGATGTCTTGATCGGAACTTGGTAGCGTTGACGGCTCGACAATTGGAACGCCAGCATTGTCAAATGGATCAATAGTGACAGATTCAATTTGCGCTGCTTCTGAATTGATGGACCAATGAAACATCGCCCGTTCAGCGGCATTTTTGAGTTCGCGGACATTGCCGGGCCAGTTATGCGCAATTAACAGTGCCATCGCTTCTGCAGAAAACCCTGGAAAAGCGGACTCAAGTTCAGAGGCCATATTGTTTGCGAAATGCGCCGCTAGAATAGGAATGTCTTCGCGCCTATCCCGCAGTGGTGGGGCAACTACAACATCGAATGCTAGGCGGTCCAGAAGGTCAGCACGAAAATCTCCATTTCTCGCGCTTGCTCGCAAATCGACATTTGCAGCGGCGACAATACGTACATTGGCATTAATGGTTTGCTCGCCACCAACCCGTTCGTATTCGCCATATTCAATAACGCGAAGCAATTTTTCCTGAACCCGTTGAGAGGAAGATGCGATTTCATCCAAAAACAAAGTGCCACCTTCTGCACGTTCAAACCGCCCTCTGTGTTTTTTGCTGGCACCAGTGAACGCACCGGCTTCATGCCCGAATAGTTCACTCTCCAAGAGCTCGTCATTCATGGCTGCGCAGTTAAGCTTGACCAGGGGCCCATCCCAGCGTGGCGATAGAAAGTGTATTCGCGCCGCTAGAAGCTCTTTTCCTGAGCCACGTTCACCAACGACAAGAATTGGGCGGTTTATGGATGCAACAGCAGAGGCATGTGTGAGTGCATCAAGAAAGGCAGGGGATTGTCCGATGAGATCAGGCAGTGATGGGGGATTTTCCATGGGGAAAAATACCATAAAATATGGAAATAAACCACTAAATTGGGAAAAACCCCATATATCAAATCGACCATAATGACAAAAATTGAAAAAATTGGCAGTAATATCAATGATCTAGGGGCCATGTGCGAGTTTGGCACGCTTTTCGCAATGCTATTGGCAGACGGGATTAACCACGACAAATGTCGCCAAGGAGATAGAAAATGAACCGATCAAGATATGACGACCGTTATTGGGAGCATCGCATAGATCGCGCTGTACGTGGTCGCGCTGGCTTTGCTTGGGGCGCATTTTTCATTGGATTCATCCTCGGCGGCATTATCTTTTAAGGAGTAAACTCATGGGCGTTTTTTCGAGACTAAGTGACATTGTCAATTCGAACATTAATTCAATGCTGGACAGAGCAGAGGATCCGGAAAAAATCGTGCGGCTGATCATTCAAGAAATGGAAGATACGCTGGTCGAGGTCCGCTCGAATGCGGCACGGGCGATTGCGGATCGAAAAGAAGTGACGCGCAAAAAAGACGATTTTGCTTCTCGAGCAAATGAGTGGGAATCCAAAGCAGAATTAGCGATTGCAAAAGGTCGTGACGATTTGGCGCGTGGAGCGATTTCCGCGAAGCGAAAAGCTGAGGAAATGATGGAGCTTTTAGATCGTGAAATGAGCGCGATTGAAGATACAGTTGGCAAAACCAACGAAGATCTAGAAAAACTCCAGGCGAAATTAAAAGAAGCAAGAGCCAAGCAACGTTCATTGGAAGTTCGCCGGAATGCAGCGTCCGACAGCGTGCGGATAAGTCGGCAAGTCAATGACGGTCGAATTGACGACGCGTTGGCCAGATTTGATCGCTACGAACGTCGCATTGATGAGCTCGAAGCAGAAGCTGAAAGCTGGGTGCTCGGTCGCCCGCGTACACTTGAGGATGAATTTTCTGAATTGGAATCCCAAGACGCGGTAAATGCTGAGTTAGAAGAGTTGAAACGACGCGTGGCTCATCGATCATCAACACCAAATCAGAACTAAATCAGAAGGGACTTAATCCATGGGTGAAGGTTTTATGGCTGTCGCAATTGTTGCGATCATCTTTGTAGCCTGTCCGGCAGTGTTCATGCACTACCAAACCGAGCTGCGAAAAACGAAATCAATTTCGGCAGATGATGAGCGGCTAGTGGACGACCTTTGGAAGACAGCGCAACGCTTAGAGCGGCGAGTAGAGGCGTTGGAAACAATTCTAGACAAAGAAGCGCCTGAATGGCGTGAAGATTATCGGGAGCGGCCAAATGCCTGAACGTCACCACCACCACCATCACCATCATTATGGTGCGCGCGGCCGGGGAGGCTACGCCCACCATGCAGGAGAGCCTGGACCGGGGCCAAATCGTCACCGGCTATATAAGGACCCAGATCGCAAAGTTATTACAGGTGTCTGCGCGGGTATTGCAAATTACTATGGTTGGCGCGACCCAAATGGACTTCGGATCGGTTGGGCGTTTGCGAGTTTCTTCTTTTTTCCACTACCTGTGATTGCCTATTTCGTTTTGGCGTTTGTGCTTAAGCCAGGGCCGTCAATTCCAGTATACGAATCAAAGGAAGAAGAGAATTTTTGGCGTACATTTACGACACGCCCACGAGCAACATTTTCTGAACTCAAGCATCGGTTTCGAGCATTGGATGCACGGCTTGCCGATATTGAGCGAACAGTGACTTCAGATGAGTACGGACTAAGGAAAGAGTTTCGCGACCTTGAACGCGGAGCATAACAACTAAAACTTGAGACGTTTTTGAGCTTGGCAACAAGCTGACGGGAGAGGTGCGTCTGCGTACCAAAGGAGAGGGAAATGACTATCATTTTTATGATTACAAAAGCGGTAATGTTAATCGGGTTTACTGTTGCCGCATTTTTAGGTTTGGCAACAGCGCTTGGGGTAAACCTTTTGCCGGATAGCGCGGCAGCAACCTGTGGCGCAATTGCGCCCCAATTATGCCTGTTTCCGATCATGTAGTATTTTATTGTAGGCAATTTCTAAATTCAGTGAATTGCACTGTTGATGGCTTTGTCTCCTGACTCTACATTAAATTCATCATTACTGGCCAAAACTGGCCTGAGCGAGGACGCGACTGGTGAATGAGGGGGAACACGGCGGTAACGTCCGTGGCCATAAGACGAGTAGGAGCGAGCGGGAAGAGCGTTATGCAGCGCTGGACCTGGGCACCAATAATTGCCGGTTGCTAATTGCTGCTCCACGCGGAAAGCAACTTCGCATTGTTGATGCATTTTCACGGATTGTTCGATTGGGCGAGGGTGTTTCTACGTCTGGTGTGCTTTCCGAAACTGCGATGGTTAGAGCAATTGATGCCCTTAAAGTTTGCTCTGAAAAACTCCAAAGGCGTGGTGTTACGCATTCTCGCTGTATTGCGACCCAAGCTTGCCGTTCAGCCGGCAATGGACAAGCTTTTTTGGATCGGGTCAGAAACGAAACGGGACTGACATTTGAAATCATTCTTCCCGAAGAAGAAGCGCGACTCGCAGTGGCCGGGTGCGCTGACTTGCTCGATCCTAAGGCCAAAGCAGCACTGATTTTCGATATTGGCGGGGGCTCGACAGAGATATCGTGGATGCAGTGGTCACGAAGTGACCGGCCAGCCGAGATCGCAGCTTGGACGTCGATGCCGATTGGCGTTGTCAATTTGGCTGAAAAATGGGGTGGTCGTGACCTCGACGCAGAAGTTTACGAAAAAATCGTCGATGAAGTCCGGTTGGCTATTTCAGATGTTGGTGATCCTGCGGGAATGAAAGGCCTATTTGAGAAAAATCAAGCGCATTTCCTGGGAACGTCAGGCACCGTAACCTCGATTGCTGGCGTGCATTTGGAGCTCCCGCGCTATCGGCGAGATAGCGTTGATGGATTGTGGCTGCAGGCACATGAAACGCGCGCAGTTTCCGAAAAATTACGCGCCATGAGTTTCGACGAACGTGCGGCGGAGCCATGTATCGGGACTGAGCGGGCCGACCTGGTCGTATGCGGGTGTGCAATCCTAGAATCGTTGCTCCGAGAATGGCCAGCAACCAGAATTCGCGTTGCGGATCGAGGCTTACGGGAGGGGATCTTGGAAGATTTGGCCCGCAAGTCTCGAAAAGACCGAAATCGACAGCGAAGACGGGCTAAAAAGCGTGCCAAGCAAAATATAGAAAAGTCGAAGTGATCTCGAAATTGTTGGGTGCGGGAGTAGGATTTGAACCTACGACCTTCAGGTTATGAGCCTGACGAGCTACCGGACTGCTCCATCCCGCGCCAACTATTCCACCCTATTAAAACAATTATTACTCTGAAGAGGGTGGCCGAACAGCGCGTATAGCGAAGCGGTGAGGTGCCTGCAAGGGCAATCAGGGCCTTTTTTCAATTCATTTAGGGGGCGTTGGGTAGATCAGCCGCTGTTTCCGATATTAGCAAATCAACGACTTGTATAAATGCCTCCGGATCGTCTGCGCCGGCCGCCTTGGCGGCAGCAAAAGTGTCGACCTGACGACAGGCGCTGGTGCCTCTTTTTAGGATCGTTCGGGCGTGCTGAACTTCTTTTAGGCAACCAAGTGCGGTGGCGTCTTCGGTTACCATTTCGACGATCTCTTCAATTAGCGATGCAAAGGGGACACATTCGCCACGGCCGAGATCGATCATGCTATTTGTGCATCCGTAGCGTTGCGCGCGCCATCTGTTCTCTTCAAGCATGATCCGCGGATAAATTCGCCAACGAAGATTGCGTTGTTTAATCCGTGAGAGCATCCGAAGGATGGATTGATACAAAGCGGCGATGCAAAGTGCATCTTCCAATCGAGTACAAACATCCGTGATACGCATTTCTACTGTTGGGAAGCGCGCGCTGGGCCGCATATCCCACCAGAGTTTGGTCGCGTCCTCCATCACTCCTGCGCTGATGAAACGCTCGATCATCGTTTCATAGTCGGTCCAGCTTTCATAACGATCGGGAATACCAGTGCGCGGCATCGAGTCAAAAATACCGAGGCGCGAACATTTCATCGCCATATCGTGACCGCCCCAAAATGGAGACGACGTCGATAGCGCTAATAGATGCGGCAAAAAATATCGTGCCTGATTCATTAAATCAATTCTATCGCCAGTATCTTCAATGCCTGCGTGAACGTGCATGCCACAAATCAGCATACGTCGGATTGCGCCGCCCATATCCTGGTCAAGCAGATCATATCGTGGTGCGGCGGTATGTTTTTGTCGTCCCCATTGTGCAAATGGATGTGTAGAGGCTGCCATCAACTTCATGCCATATTTGTCTGCTGTATTGATGATCACTGATCGTAATGCAGTTAAATGATGGCGCGCTTCTGTGATGTCGGCACAAACGGGTGTGCCTATTTCAATCTGGCATTTTAAAAATTCTGGTGTTACGCGTTCGCCGAGACGGCTTTTGCAATCGCGCATAAAGTCTGGAGACGGTTCCTGGACCAGATCACGCGTATCTGGATCAACGAGAAGGTATTCCTCTTCTATACCCAAGGTTAGAGCTGGGGTCATCGGGGGTATTCCTTTCTTGTCCTTATCCTTCGCGCATACTCGCTGTAAATACTATTTGGTTATAGCCAAAATACCATGGGCAAGATGATCCGCGGCAATTTCAATTCCTTGATCGTCACTGATGATGTCTTGCCGAATTTCAACTGTCACATGTGGAAGATTGCGCGGCCCGATATGTTGGTCAACTGAATAATTGAATTCGCGGGCATCATACGGCTCATTATCGCCGATATCCCAACCTGTTCGTTGTTTTAACTGGCTCATCAACGCCCGGGCGCTGGCTTCGTCTTCGTGCCATAAAAATCCAAACTTCCACGGTCGATCCTCAGTTCCCCCCATCAATCGATGGGTAAAACTATGGATGGAGATTATAAAAGGTTGACCATGCACAGAGACCATTCCCTCAATGGCAGCGTTGAGTTCCACATGGTAGGGGGCGTGGAAATCTTTAAAACGAGCGGCTTTTTCGGACTCAGTTAGGGCTTGATTTCCCGGAATTGGGATTTTGTCACTCACGATGGGAATGACGTCATGGGCGGATTGCCCACGATTGGAATCGATCAGTAAACGTGAGAACTCGCACCGAAAATAAGTAGCTGCCAGTTTTTTTGCCAGTAGCTCAGCAACCGCACCAGCACCAATGTCCCATGCTATATGGGTGTTCATCATATCTTCAGGCATGCCAAGGCAATTCAATTCGTCGGGCACAGCATTTGATGCGTGGTCGCAAAATACAAAATATGGCGCATCGCCAAAATGAGTAAGAGTTGCGATAGTTTTATCAGTCATCAATTTGTGCTGTTTACTTGAAAAAAGAGAAGGTGCCTAAGTGATTTTCGAACACCTACCCTCCATTGTCCAGCGGTCTTCTGTCAATTTGCTAAAGATATTTTTAGGAGGACGACACTTTTTCCTGAAGACCTTTTGCTGAAGTCGTATGTTGAAATTTGAGTTTTTTATCTGGAAAGACGTAGTGAAAGGCACCGTGAGACATAAGTGCAGATTCGTGAAAACCAGACAGGATGAGTTTTAATTTACCGGGGTAGTGCGCCATGTCTCCAATACAAAAAATACTCGGAACCGACGTTTCAAATTTTTCGGTATCAACGGCAACTCGATTTTCAGTAAGATTTAATCCAAATTCGGCGATTGGGCCCAACTTCATCGTCAAGCCATAAAAGGCCAACATGGTATCGCAAGAAATGTCTTTTTCTTCACCGTCTTTGGAAGTGACCGTTACGGCTTCAATTTGACCGCTGGTACCGTTCAACTGCTTTATGTCCGCAACATGAAGGTCGATTTCACCTGCGGCGACAAGCGCTTTCATCTTCTCCACACTATCAGGTGCAGCACGAAAGTCTGGACGACGGTGAATTACAGAAACTTTTTTTGCGATTGGGTGTAAGTTTAGTGCCCAATCCACTGCCGAATCTCCACCGCCGGCGATAAGGATGGTTTTATCTTTAAATCGTTCTTTTTGTCGAACCGCGTAAAAAATCGACTGGTCCTCAAAAGAATCGATGCCTTGAATTGGTGGTTTCTTGGGTTGAAACGAGCCGCCTCCCGCAGCAACGCAAATGACGGGCGCTTGGATGGTCGTTCCCATATCAGTTGCCAGACACCAACTCCCATCCGCATTTTTCTCGAGCGAAACCGCCATTTCATTCAAATGAAATTTTGGTTCAAATGGTTCAATTTGTTCTAAAAGTTGATCGGTTAGTTGTGCGCCTGATATCGATTTAATGGCAGGAATATCAAGAATTTCTTTTTCAGGGTACAACTCAGCACACTGACCACCAGGTTTGTCGAGAATATCAACAATATGCGTTTTGATTCCAAGTAAGCCTAACTCGAAAACTGCAAACAAACCACAAGGGCCCGCGCCGATTATGACAACATCAGTCTGGTGCTTACCACCTGGCTTTTCGTTTTCCACCGATTGTTTAGCCATATTTGAGGTCGCCCTCCTATGGATCACTTCATTGAACTAACGGTAACGGAAAACGTTGGTTTTGGGGAGGGGGTTTGGGCGATTTGTTGATAGACGGCACATCACCATTAGATTGTAAGCACAACTTTTCCGGTGGCTTTTCTGCTTTCCAGCAATTCAAGTGCCTTTGCAGCATCTTCCAATGGGAAAGAGCCGGTAATGCGTGGCCGAATTTTGCCTTCCTCATAGAACCTGAATAGCTCAGCAATGTAATCGGCATTTAGTGCTGGA